>NZ_CP047591.1:2235166-2554475 GCF_010120715.1 Aminipila terrae | reverse complement strand
AATGTTTGAATAATTGTCCTGTACGAACTGTTTTCTGCAATTAAACTTCTGCAGCCGTTTTTCTGCGGCATCCAAAGCATCCCGATCTTTATCAATTCCTATCAATGTTCCTTCTGTATTTAGCAGACTGCATATTCCGGAAGCATGTCCACCGCCTCCCAGCGTGCCATCTGCATAAATCCCATCAGGCCTGATTTTAAGACCACTCATGCATTCGTCGTACAGAACAGATACATGTTTAAATTCCATGTTCCATCCTCCTTAATTAAATGCCATATTCAGCCATCTTTGCTGCAAAATCATTTGGAGTGAGCTCAGCAATTGTTTCAGCTTCTGTCCATTCTTCTCTGCTCCATATTTCTATTTTGTCTAATAATCCAACAGTTACCAGTTCCTTTTCAATATTTGCATAGTCTCTAAGTTCCTGTGGTATTCCCATCCTGCCTTGCTTGTCTATATCACATTCCACCGCATTGGCATAAAAATGACGAACAAATGCTCTGGCATTCGGGTCTGTTGTCGGTAGTGCTGCTAGTTTTTCCATAAATTTTTCCCATTGAGGCATGGGATAAATATACAGGCACTTATCGATACCTCTTGTAAGTACACACCGGTATCCCAATTCCTCCCGATATTTTGAAGGGACTATCATTCTGCCCTTAGCATCTATTGAGTTTTGGTATTTTCCCATCAACATATGCGCACCTACAAATTACAACTTAAAGAATCTTCTCCACCCTATTTTATAGCTTCTTCCACTATACTCCACTACGCTCCACTTCGCAACAAAATACATGCAAAAATTGCTTGTATACATCCACTTCTTAACAAATTATTAAATAATTATTGCTTGAATTTTGTTATTGTAACAATATCTAGTATGCGTAACTATCATTCTGCTCCATATATTGTCCAAGCCTTATATTTTAATATAAGTTATTTATCTATAGAAGTTCCTATATATGTAACCATTCATAAATTACTCTCATATATTGAAATATGGCAATCTGGGTTACTGGTCTGTTTGAAATATACATAGCAAAATATAATTCAATTTTGCTATAAAACTAAATATAGCGAGGTATGTATTATGAAAAACCATTCTTGTCATACAGGATGCACAAACGGTCTTGCAAGCATCTGTGGCACATCCATAGATCTTGACGACCTGAATTTTGCACAGTCAAGAAACCATTTAGTATATGTAAATAAAGTATTTTCAAAAGGTCAGGGTACAGCTAGCCCATTAGTTTTTAATCTGACAACTTCACCAGCCAAATTTCAGACTCAGTTATTATTGTCCCCTTTAACTTCTCCTGCTGCTGAAAATCTTTGTGAAGAAGTACTGGGTACTAGTTGCCGTTGTCACAATCACGATCACTCCTGGGATCAGGATACACAAAATTGTGTAGGAAACACTGGTTGTAATTGCAATTGTAACTGTAATAACGTGTTAGGGGCATCCACTTGCCAGCTGGATGAAAACGCAGTATTTGAAGTATTAAAAAGCCACGTAAGAGTAACAGCTTTTAATCTTGCCAATCCGTCAGGTCTTTCACCTAATCAGGTAACGGTTGACGGCTTTCCAGTTGATAGCTTGTTCAACTTAGATGGTTCATTTGAAGCTACGCTAAACTCCAGTCTGCCAAATATTATTAAACCTCCTTGCGCAGAAAATGGTCTACCTACTAAAGCATTCTTCTTGATTTCCTGTGTAGGGCCTTGGGTATTCCAGGCTGAATTCGTTATTGAAGGAACTGTCAATACAAACGGCAACATTTGCTGTTTCAGAGCAATATTCAGAACACTTTCAACTTCTCCAATATGCGCTAATATCCCGGTAAGCAATATTGCTGTTGATAAAATCAGTGTTCCTTGCGTTTCAGGTGGCATGTCACCTAGAATCGTCTTCAGTTTTGGCGCTAATATGAGTCTTCTTAACCCTGTTCTTACAGTAGTATCCGATACGGATGAGGATTCTTTATTCCTGGTACTCTCTACACCAGTTGTAGTAGAACCTACTGTGGATGTTCAGGTCATTAAGCAAGCTCTTTTATGTATCAATGCCTGTGAAGCCATATTCCCTTGTGAAGGTACAGAAAGTGCTGTTGAAGAGGAAGAAGAAGAAGCGGAATTAGATCAGGAATGCCATTGTGGCACCAATAATGATGTTGAATCTGCATCAAACAACTTTAACTGTGGAAATACAATAGCTCTTGGAACAAACTCAACTTGCTCCAGATGCCTCAGAGGAATTTAAATTCAGCAAAGTAAATCAATAAAATAATAAGATACTTTCAACAAATGTCTGCAGACTAACTACTGTTCAAAGCAAAATTCAAGGGCGATAGTCTTTCTCATAAGACTATCGCCCTTATCTTAATTCCCAGTAAACTATTTAAATAAATGTCTTTATTCCATCGCATAACTTTTTTGCCACTTTAGGATTATTCATTGTATACAGGTGTATGCCATCTACTTCACTAGCCAGAAGATCAATGACCTGGCCTATGGCATATGACATACCTGCATCAAAAAGAGCCTCCTTGTTATGCTCATACTTATTCATTATTCTTCGGAACTTTTCCGGAAGAGATACTCCGCATAATGAAATCATTTTTTCAATTTGTGCTTTGTTGATAACAGGCATAATCCCCGCAGAAATTGGAATATCTATTCCAGCTATTCTAGTATCTTCATAAAAAGAGTAAAACCGATTATTATCTAAAAACAACTGCGTTACCATGAAATCTGCCCCGGCAGAGACCTTTGTCCTCAGATTTTTGATATCTTCTATCCGATTTTCTGATTCAGGATGACACTCAGGATAACAGGCCCCTGCAATGCATACATTGGTTTTTTTCTTTAAATAACCTGTTAAATCCGATGCATGCAAAAATTCTTCTTTTTCTTTAAGTTCTGGGTTTCTATCCCCTCTTAAGGCTAAAATATTTTCTATTCCGTTTTCATTCAATTGATAAATAAATTCATCAATTTCATTTTTACCGTATGTAAGACAAGTTAAATGAACCAAAGGTTCAATGTGATAATCTTTTTTGATTCTCTTAGCCAGTTCTATGGTTCTATTATTATTTGAACTTCCTCCTGCACCAAAAGTAACACTGATGAAATCAGGGTTAAGGGAACACAACACCTCTAATGTCTCATCTATATTTTGCAGGGCTATATCCCTTTTGGGTGGAAATATCTCAAATGATAATACCTGTTTTTTCTCATAAATCTCTTTAATTTTCATAGCATTCTCCTAAATAATATTAAACTTATTATATTATACCAATCTTAGTTCTGAAAGAGCAAATATGAAAAAACTTCATCTGGTTATAAGTCATACTTATAACCAGATGAAGCACCTAGCTACTACCTTATATTATTTATATCCGATAAATCTGTTATTACCTCTCCTGCTATCATTAACCCAGCTACCGATGGTACGAAAGATACACTGCCAGGTATATTTCTTCTTTCTGTACATTTATGCTGTGTCCCAGGTGGACATATACAATGTATTCTGCAGCTGCTTGACACATCTTCCACTGGTTTAACAGGCTTTTCTGTGGAATATATAACCTTCACATTTTTCACATTTCGTTTTTTCAATTCCTGTCGCATGACTTTTGCCAATGGGCACATAGAAGTCTTATGAATATCATCAATTTTTAATTTGAAAGGATCCAGCTTATTTCCTGCTCCCATGCAGCTGATAACCGGAATCCCCGCCTGCTTAGCCTTCATAATGATGAGGATTTTAGCTGCAACGGTGTCGATAGCATCTACTACATAGGAATACTGGGAAAAATCAAATTCATCAGAAGTATCAGGCAGATAAAAACACTTGTACACATTTACCTCCGCTTCAGGATTAATATCCAATATTCTCTCTTTCATGACATCAACTTTATATTTACCTACAGTTTTTGTGGTTGCAATAATCTGCCTGTTAAGATTGGTAAGGCATACTTTATCATCATCAATTAAATGGAATGAACCGACCCCGCTTCTTGCCAATGCTTCTACGGTATAACCACCTACCCCTCCTATTCCGAAGATTGCAACATTTGCCTGCTTCAATTTCTCCATGACATTTTGTCCAAGTAATAATTGAGTTCTTGAGAACTGATTTAACATATTAATCATTCCTTTTCATATATATTCTATAGTTTTAGTAGGTTTTTAGGGTAAAATTAATCTCTTTTTTCCGTTTTAAATTGAATACGGAAAATTCCTGAATCCTACAATTTTTAAAACTTGAAAAGCTTGCAAAATGAAATTTCCCGTATATTAAGACAATTTATTTTTTTAAATAATCATTCATAATAGCTACTGATGCGCTTGCACCAATTCTGTCTGCACCGGCTTCAATCATTTTAAGAGTTGTTTCCAAATCCCTGATGGCACCAGACGCTTTCACTTTAGCACGACTACCAACCGTTTTTCTCATAAGCGCCACATGTTGTTCCGTTGCACCACCTGTTGAAAATCCAGTTGAAGTTTTCACGAACTGTGCCCCTGCCTCCATAGACAGTTCACAAGCCTTGATTATCTCTTCATCTGTAAGAAGACATGTTTCAAGAATCACCTTCACAATTGCGTCATGCTCATCTGCCAGAGCAACAACTGCACAGATATCATCTTTTACATATTCATATCTTGCCTCTTTTAAAGCTCCCACATTAATAACCATGTCCACTTCTTTTGCTCCCTGTCCACAAACCCAGTCTGTTTCAAAAGCTTTCACTTCAGTAGATACAGCTCCCAAAGGGAACCCAACAACAACAGCAACCTTCACATCTGTGTCCTTTAATTCTTCTACAGCAAGTGGAACATAGCATCCATTTACGCAAACAGAGTAAAAATCATATTCTTTTGCTTGAGCACACAGTTTTTTTATATCTGCTTCAGTTGCCTCGGCTTTCAATAAGGTATGGTCAAAATAGTTATTTAATTTTTTTATATCTTCCATTTTTATCCTCCTTCACAGATAAAGAATCGACTTTTTTATCTTTCTTATTTTATCTATACATTAAATAAGAAATGAATGACATCTCCATCTTTAACTTCATACTCTTTTCCTTCAGAACGAATCAGACCTTTCTCTTTAGCCGTCGCAAGATTTCCACCGCAATCTATCAATTTATCATATGCAATAGTCTCTGCTCTGATAAATCCTCTTTCAAAATCCGTATGAATTTTACCTGCTGCTCCAGGCGCTTTTGTACCTCTTTTGATTGTCCACGCCCGCACTTCAGGCTCACCTGCTGTCAGGTATGAAATCAGGTCAAGTAAATGATATGAAGATTTTATAAGTTTATCCAGGCCCGATTCACTAATGCCCAATTCTTCCAGAAACATAGCTTTCTCATCCTCTTCCAGTTCAGAAATTTCTGCTTCAACTTTTGCGCAGATAACAACAACTTCTGAACCCTCTGTCTCCGCGAATTCTCTTACCTGTTTAACATACTCATTTTCACTGCCATCTGCAATTTCCTGCTCTGACACGTTTGCTGCATATATAACAGGCTTAAAGGAAAGCAAATCCAGTGATTTTACATAGTCTTCCTCTTCTTCTGTCATTTCCATGGTTCTTACGGATAAACCTTTTTCTAAAGTATCCATAACCTTTTGAAGCATATCTAATTCACTTTGAAGAGATTTATCTCCCTTTAAATTTTTCTGGGTTCTCTGGATTTTTCTTTCTACTACTTCCATATCGGAAAGTATCAGCTCCATATTAATCGTTTCAATATCAGAAAGCGGATTGATTTTACCATCAACATGAACCACATTGGGATCATCAAAACACCTTACCACATGTACTATTGCAGCAACTTCACGAATATGTCCCAAGAACTTGTTTCCAAGCCCTTCTCCTTTAGATGCACCTTTTACAAGGCCTGCAATATCATAGAATTCAATGGATGTATAAACAGTCTTTTTAGCATTATACATTTCTGTAAGTACCTTTAATCTCTCATCAGGTACTGCTACAACACCTACATTGGGTTCTATGGTACAAAAAGGATAATTCGCTGCTTCTGCACCAGCCTTGGTTATAGCATTGAATAATGTACTTTTTCCTACATTGGGTAATCCAACTATTCCTAATTTCATTTTATTCTCCTTATCTATTGTTTGAACTTTCCAGTATATTTACTGTAGCCACCATAAAATATTTTTCCTGCACGTTTAGAATTTCTGCCTAAAATAATATATGCCACAATACATACTATAAATACTATAGCGCTAAGAAGCATTGCCTGCTTGATTACGCCAAATAGCATTAAGCTGTCTGTTCTTAAATATTCTACAAAAAATCTCTCCAAAGAATATAGTATACCATATAATAAGAATACCTGACCTGTAAATTTTATGTTATTATCAATAATCAGGAGAATGCCAAACATAATTAAACACCATATTGATTCATACAGAAATGTAGGATGTACAGTTTGTCCATTCACAAGAATACCCCACGGCAGATTAGTTGGCCCCCCATGTGCTTCAGAATTAAAATAGTTTCCCCATCTTCCTATAGCCTGGGCCAAAGCCACAGCAGGCATAGCCAAATCTAAAAGATTAAGAGGCTTATAGTTCCATATCTTACATAGTATTGCCGCAGTCAGCAATCCAAATATTAGTCCGCCATGTATAGCTAAGCCTCCTGCTCTGAGATTAATAATCTTAAAGAAATCTCCTGCGTAATATCCCCAGTTAAACAAAACATAGTATAATCTTGCACCTATTATCCCTATAGGGACACAAATCAAAATAAAATCCAAAGAACGCTCTGATTCTATCCCATGCTGGGGAGCCCTCTTATATACCAGTAATGTGGCAAGAATAATGCCTAAAGCAATTAAAATTCCATACCACCTTATATCTATGTTAAAAATTGTAAATGCAATTGGATTTGGAACCGGCATTTAATTTCCTCCTTATTTCTATTATTTAAATAGTGTCAAAACTTAATAGTAAGTAAGCATTAATCTTCAAAATAAATTCTAAATCATCTCTCACCCACCAATATTATATTATATACAAAAAGGTGCAGCATCCGCCACACCTTTTTACAATTTTCCCTATAAAAATTTATTTCAGATATCTCTAATTGAATATCGCTTATATACTATGGGATATATCTTTCAAGAATAAGCTCAATCTGGTCTCCCATAATATATATATCATATAATTTATGATTCTGATAATCGGGATTATTTTTACTGTACTCATCCACATCTTTTTTATAAGCGTCTATAAATTGTTCAGTTGTCATAATCTGTGGCAGACTTACTCCTCCTGTCATAAATGTGCATCTTGCATCAGGGGCAAGCACAGAGGATAAACTATAATTTTTATCTTCAATGTAAAAACCCTTTGGCTGTTCAGAGTCTTCCACATATTCTTTTGCCTCAATATTCACTAAGACTGAGTCATCTTGACCTTTAGAAAGTTCAATGCTTCCAAACACATGCTCAGCTCCATCACGCAACAATTGTTTTACATAATCACCTTCCAGATATTCCACTGTGATTTCGGGCTCATCAATAGTAGACCCGCTTCGATTCTTATCTCCGCATCCTACCAGTAACGTTACAACAATTAATACAAAAATCAATCCAACACACACAATTGTTTTAGTTGTCTTCATTTTAATCCCCTTCTTCTTAGTAATATACAATACAAAATATATTTAATTATTTACTTTATATGATAATAGCACATAAAATCCGGTCTTTGTTAGAAAAAAGGTATTTGTAACATAACTGTAAGATTTTGCTTTTGTTTTGTGAAATTCACTTACAATTTTGTGGTAAAAAAAGCATCTTACAATTATATTATAATCATAAGATGCCATTTTAATCGGTTAAAATTAGTGACTACAATTCTTTAATTTTCTTGATACAATCCTCACAAATGTTCTTGTCCTTAATATGCTTAACATTCTTTGCATTTCCACAAAAAACGCAGGCCGGTTCATACTTCTTTAACAGAATATATTCCCCTTCAACAAAGATTTCAATCGGATCCTTAATCTCAATATTGAGCGTTCTTCTTAATTCAATTGGCAACACAATACGCCCCAGCTCATCAACTTTTCTAACTATTCCCGTAGCCTTCATTTTTCACTCCTCCTCTCTCTGCAAAGCTCTTCTCTCTTTACATCTCATTTTATACTTCCTAATTTTAACATTCAAGTTATACAATGTCAACGTAAGAATTTTAATTTAAAAACCCCTATTTTTCCTTCTTTGTAAAGATACTCTTCAGGGATACTAACGAATTCACAATTGAGGATAAAGCCGCAATCGTACTTTGGTTCCCTTTAAGTGCCTCTGAAATTTTGCTCACAGATTCCGCAACATCTCCTACTGCCAAATCAACATCCTGTGCCCTTGCAGCAGCTATAGCCGTTATGACCTGCGTATCTTCCAGGATTTTATTGGTATGTCTGACAGTCACTATTAAACTTCTAACAAAGCTTATGCAATATACCAGCAATACAATAATGCCAGCCCCTATTAAAATTAACCCTAAATCCTTCAAGGTCAACGTTATTTCCAAAGCTTTCACCTCCACTCCAGTATGTATATTATCTACCCAAATTTGTAAAATTTCAACATTTATTTTCAATTACTGAATATTATAATAACTGGGGTGATATACATTGATGAACTACATATGGGCCGGAATGATTTTTGTGGGTGTATTTTTTTCAATCATAAACAATAACCTTTCTGCCTTCACAGATGGTCTCTTAAACAGCTGCAGCGAAGCTGTTGAATTTGTAATTGGTTTATCAGGCATTATGGCCGTATGGTGTGGAATCATGAAAATAGCTGAAAAATCTGGACTTATTGATGCCGCAGCTCATAAAGTCATGCCTCTCATCAAATTTCTTTTCCCAAAAGAAAGAAACTCTGAAACAATTGCAATTATGCTTATGAGTTTTATGGCTAACATATTTGGAGCTGGCAACAGTGCAACTGTCTTTTCATTAAAAGCCATGGAAAGGCTGGATATAGAAAATCATTATAGTGATACCGCCAGTGATACTATGTGTATGTTTTTAGCACTAAATATGTCTATGATTCAGCTTGTCCCTATTACTGTAATAAAAATACGATCTCAATTGGGTTCAACGGACTCCGCTTCTATCATTATACCATCCATTATCGTTGGCCTGATTTCAATGGTTGCATCAGTCATCGCATGCAAATATTTTGAGAGAAAGCAATCAAAACCATAAGATTAAGAAACGGAGGGCCAGAAATGTCGCAATTGTTAAGTACCATTTCCTATGCTTTTATTCCAGGTATAATCAGCTTAGTTATTCTCTACGGATTATATAAACATGTTTCAATTTACGACTGTTTTATTGAAGGAGCAAAAGATGGGTTAAAATCTGCAGTAGAAATAATGCCATTTATTATAGCTATTTTTATAGGAATTGAGGCATTAGTTTCTTCAGGTGCCATGAAATTTTTTGAGACCATTTTTTCTCCAGTATTTTCTGTTTTACATATACCAAAAGAACTTATTTCCCTAATACTCTTACGTCCGGTTTCTGGCAGTGGATCTCTGGTGCTCATGGAACGTATCATGTCGGATAATGGAGTGGATACTTTTGTTGGTAAATGTTCTGCTATAATGGTTGGCACATGTGAAACCATTTTTTATGTCTTAGCTTTATATTTTGGTGTTACTGCAGTGAAAAAAATGCGACATGCTTTTGCTGCTGGCATGATAGGATATATAGTCAGTGTCCTTGCTTCTGTGTATATATGTAAATTTATGTAAACCAATATATTTAGTATAACTATAAAATTAAAAAATATTCTGCAGCATTAATCTATGCAGGCAGAATATTTTTTATTATCTCTCATATATTTTCATTAATTCATCGGTATAAGAATTTCCATTGTCTTCATATACATATAATGGGTCAAGCATTTTTAATTCTGGTCCTCCTGATTTAACACAGTGGATTAACAGAATATTAGGTTTTGCATTTTTATTTGGTGATACGAACCTTAATTCTTTTGGTTCTATTTTATATTTGCGGCATGCTTCACAAATATCCACTAGTCTACTGGGTCTGTGAACCATAAATAGCTCTCCTTTTTCTCTTAGCAGGACTGCAGATGCTCTTATAAATGCAGCTAAATCAGCCGTTGTCTCATGCCTTGCGATTCTTTTCGCCTTGTTTTCATTTATCAGTCCGGCTCCTCCAATCATGTAAGGTGGGTTGGCGGTAACCAGATCAAAAGATCCCTCTAAATCGGACAAATTGACTTCAATTTTTGAAACATCTTCATTTATAATAGAAATTCTGCCTTGGAGTTTATTCAATTGAATATTTCGACATGCCCTGTTAAATGAGTCCGGTTGCACTTCTACTGCATAAATTTCTTCCAGCAGAGTCTTGTGACTCAATATGAGTGGTATAATCCCGGTTCCCGTGCCTAAATCCATAGCCCTTTTATACCTGCTGCCGTTTCTCTGAACAGCTTTTGATGCAAAATCTGCAAGGATTACCGCATCCACACCGTAACAAAACTCTTCAGGTTTTTGAATTAGTTTCAAATTACCAAACCCAATTTCATCCATCCGCTCCCCCTGCATTAGTAAGTTTTCTTCCATCAAGACATTTACTCCTTCAGCAGGTTCTTTATTTCATCTAATAGTTCTTCATCCAGATCATCTAAGATATCCCTGTTGCTTTCCTTCTTACGATGACTTTCCAGCCTCTTTATGTCTTCTTTTTTGTAAGTATAAAAATCTACACTGAGTTTTTCTGGCTTATCTTCCGTTTTTTCCTCCAGAACCAGACGAACTTTAATTTTGTTTTCTAATATATTTGAATCGAAGACAATTCCAATGCCATCCTCTGTTTTTATTCTTTCTCCAACTTCAGGCATTCCCTTTCTTAATTGCATATAAACATCATTCTCATATTTCAGACAACACATTAATCTTCCACAAATTCCAGAAATCTTAGTTGGATTTAAAGACAGATTCTGAACTTTTGCCATCTTAATGGAGACTGGCTCAAACTCAGGCAACCAAGTATGGCAGCAAAGGCCTCTTCCACAGCTTCCTATGCCTCCCACCATTTTAGCTTCATCTCTTACTCCAATCTGCCGAAGTTCTATCCTCATTTTAAATACTCCAGCCAGATCCTTTACCAATTCTCTGAAATCAACCCGGCCATCTGCAGTAAAATAAAAGATAATCTTACTGTTATCAAAAGTATATTCCACGTCAATTAGTTTCATTTCCAATTTATGTTTGTCTACCTTTTCCTGGCACAGTGCAATTGCTTTTTCCTTTTTCTTTAAATTTTCCTTATGCTGTTCTGTATCCTGTTCATTGGCTATACGAACAATTTTTTTCAGAGGTGCTACAATCTCTTTTTCACTTACACTCTTTATATCTGAAGTAACAGTCCCATACTCCATCCCCGAGCAGTTTCGACTATTACATTTGTATCCTGTTTTACGTCTAAATCATCCGGATCAAAGTAATATACTTTGCCTGCCCTTTTAAAACGCACTCCTGCTACTTTTACCATCATTTATCCTCCAATTTTTATGATTAAATTTCTCATGGCATAGCCTGTGTTAATTCCACGCTGTAAATCTCTTCTTGCTTCTTCAATCAACACAACTGCCCTGTAAATGTAATCCTTTGTATAATTTCTACTTTCCTTATTATTTATTATTGACAGATCTCTATAAATTAGTTCCATAGAGTCTAACAGTTTCATTGCATTTTCCCTGTCGTCAGCGAACTCACTCAATTTACTTTTCAATGAATAAAAGGGCTCTTTATTTAATAACATTCTGACTAACATCTGTGCATGTTCTTTAATCTCACCATACTCAGGTGTTTCAAACGGATTTACTCTGAATACCACACATCTGGACAAAATAGTAGAAACTAAATTTTCAACATTCTCTGATAATAAAATGATAATTGTCCCTTCAGGAGGTTCTTCTAACGTTTTTAATAAACGGTTCTGTGCCCGGATAGTCATTGTATCTGCGTGCTTGATAACCGCAATATTCCTATTCCCAAAAAAAGGTTTCTTCTTTATTTTAGTCTGAAGCTCTTCTACCGCCTCATCCTTTATACTCTTGCCATCTGCTTCAACATATATGATATCTTCATGATTACCATGATTTATTTTATTGCAGGTAACGCACTCTTCACATCCATGCCCCTATGATTCTCGCAGAGAATGGCCTTTATAAAACAATCCGCCAACAAAGCTTTATTTACACAAGAATCTCCTTCAAACACATAAGCATGAAATAGATTCTCTGAAGCAGATAAATATCTTAATCTTTCTACAAGTTTATTATTGTTATCTATTTCCCCTAAAACCATTTTCTCTCAACTCAGCCTTCTATAAAGTTCTGTATTTGTAGTATTATCTCATTGCTGATTTCATCAATGCCTTTTGATGCATCTATCCCTATTATTCTATCTTTATATAATTTTTCAAGTTCTAAATATCCTGTAAATACAGCATTGTGAAATTCAAGTTTTTCTTTTTCCAGTCTGTCCTGTTCTTCTTCTCTGATACGCTTTTTTCCTACACTAGGTTCTACCTTCAGTAGAAAAGTAATATCTGGCATACACCCTGCAACTGCATATTCATTTATAATTCTTACAGCCTCACCCAGCTGCCTGCCATACCCTTGATAAGCGATACTTGAGTCAACAAACCTGTCACAAATTACTGTTTTTCCTTCTTCTAATGCCGGCTTGATTACTTCAGCTACATGTTGACACCTTGAAGCCGCATATAAGAGTGCCTCTGTCATTGGATCCATTTCAATATATTTTTTATCTAAGATAATTTCTCTGATTTTTTCACTTATAATTGTTCCGCCAGGTTCTCTTGTCAATATTGCCTGTCTGCCATTTTTACTTAAATACTCTTTTAATAATCTAATCTGAGTGGATTTTCCTGATCCATCTGGTCCCTCAATTGATATAAACAGTCCCCTTTTCATCATTTAAAACTCCTAAACTATTTTTTTTTAACGATCTCCAACATCAGCTTAGATGTAAGTAAAACAGACACGCAAAATATAGGAAAGCATAGCAATGCTATAAAAATAATCTTCAAAAAAGTCATTGTACTTTCCTCCCTTACTTATACTCTTACCTCAAATATTTTTTATCATTTAACTATAATATTATAGCATATTTCATAAGGCTTTTACAAAACAATTTACCATTCAGACTTAATAAAAGCATCTGCCAGAGAAAGAACATACCGCAATCAGCAATAAAAAAAGACTCCAGTAAAAACTGAAGTCTTAAACCGGCGACGTCCTACTTTCCCAGGCAGCTGCCCGCCAAGTATCATCGGCGCTAAGGAGCTTAACTACTGTGTTCGAGATGGGAACAGGTGGAGCCTCCTCGCTATTGTCACCGGATTTTGTCTATTCTTTTTTTGAGAGTGTACTCTCAAAACTGGATAACATACTTTTCTATCAGTTTTATTCCTTCTTGAAACCATTTTGGTCAAGCGTTCGACCTATTAGTATCGGTCAGCTCAATACATTACTGCACTTACACCTCCGACCTATCAACGTGATAGTCTCTCACGGGTCTTACCATTTCTGGAGGAAATCTATTCTTGTGGGGGGCTTCGCACTTAGATGCTTTCAGCGCTTATCCCGTCCATACGTGGCTACCCAGCTATGCTCTTGGCAGAACAACTGGTGCACCAGAGGTATGTCCATCCCGGTCCTCTCGTACTAAGGACAGCTCCACTCAAATTTCCAACGCCCACAGCGGATAGGGACCGAACTGTCTCACGACGTTCTGAACCCAGCTCGCGTACCTCTTTAATGGGCGAACAGCCCAACCCTTGGGACCTACTTCAGCCCCAGGATGAGACGAGCCGACATCGAGGTGCCAAACACCGCCGTCGATGTGGACTCTTGGGCGGTATCAGCCTGTTATCCCCAGGGTAGCTTTTATCCGTTGAGCGATGGCCCTTCCACTCGGAACCACCGGATCACTAAGCCCGACTTTCGTCCCTGCTCGACCTGTTTGTCTCGCAGTCAAGCTCCCTTCTGCCTTTACACTCTTCGCGCGATTTCCGACCGCGCTGAGGGAACCTTTGGGCGCCTCCGTTACTCTTTAGGAGGCGACCGCCCCAGTCAAACTGCCCGCCTGACACTGTCCCAGTACCGGTTCACGGTACATGGTTAGAACTTCAACGTTACAAGAGTGGTATCCCAACGGTGGCTCCCCCAATACTGGCGTACTGGGTTCGTAGCCTCCCACCTATCCTGTACATGCAACGCCGAAATCCAATATCAAGCTGCAGTAAAGCTCCATGGGGTCTTTCCGTCCTGCTGCGGGTAACCGGCATCTTTACCGGTACTACAATTTCACCGAGTCTATTGTTGAGACAGTGCCCAGATCGTTACGCCTTTCGTGCGGGTCGGAACTTACCCGACAAGGAATTTCGCTACCTTAGGACCGTTATAGTTACGGCCGCCGTTTACTGGGGCTTAAGTTCTGTGCTTCGGTTGCCCTAACACTTCCCCTTAACCTTCCAGCACCGGGCAGGCGTCAGCCCCTATACTTCAGCTTTCGCTTTAGCAGAGACCTGTGTTTTTGGTAAACAGTCGCCTGGGCCTTTTCACTGCGGCCTGCTTTCGCAGGCACCCCTTCTCCCGAAGTTACGGGGTTATTTTGCCGAGTTCCTTAACAATAGTTCTCTCGCTCACCTTAGGATTCTCTCCTCATCTACCTGTGTCGGTTTACGGTACGGGCACCTACATTCTCACTAGCGGCTTTTCTTGACAGTGTGAAATCAGCTGCTTCGGTACTTTAATTTCCCTCCCCATCACGCCTCAGAATTGAACCGGCGGATTTGCCTGCCTGTTCTCCCTTGACGCTTAGACGCACTCAACCAACGGTGCGCTCAGCTTATCCTTCTGTGTCCCCACTTCGCTCAAACGAATTTCGGTGGTACTGGAATCTCAACCAGTTGTCCATCGCCTACAGCTCTCGCTCTCGGCTTAGGCCCCGACTAACCCTGAGTGGACGAACCTTCCTCAGGAAACCTTAGATTTTCGGTGGACAGGATTCTCACCTGCCTTACGCTACTCATGCCAACATTCTCTCTCGTATACAGTCCACCAAGACTTCCATCTCAGCTTCTGCCCGTATACGATGCTCCTCTACCAATTACATTACTGTAATTCCAAAGCTTCGGTAGTAAGTTTTAGCCCCGTTTATCTTCGGCGCAGAGCCACTCGACTAGTGAGCTATTACGCACTCTTTAAATGAGTGGCTGCTTCTAAGCCAACATCCTAGCTGTTTATGCAGCTCCACATCCTTTTCCACTTAACTTACATTTTGGGACCTTAGCTGTTGGTCTGGGCTGTTTCCCTTTCGACTATGAAACTTATCTCACATAGTCTGACTCCCAAGTATAATACTTCGGCATTCGGAGTTTGATAGTTTTCGGTAACCGGTGAAGGCCCCTAGAACATTCAGTGCTCTACCTCCGAGTATCTCAATCTTGAGGCTAGCCCTAAAGCTATTTCGAGGAGAACCAGCTATATCCGGGTTCGATTGGAATTTCACCGCTATCCACACGTCATCCCAGCCTTTTTCAACAGACATGAGTTCGGTCCTCCACGAGATTTTACTCTCGCTTCAACCTGCACATGGATAGGTCACCCGGTTTCGGGTCTACAGCATATAACTTGACGCCCTGTTCAGACTCGCTTTCGCTTCGGCTCCAGTGCTCCAGCACCTTAACCTTGCTACATACCATAACTCGTTGGCCCGTTCTACAAAAAGTACAAGGTCACTTGCGCTCCCTTTGCTTGTAAGCATAAGGTTTCAGGTTCTTTTTCACTCCCCTCCCGGGGTTCTTTTCACCTTTCCCTCACGGTACTATTCTCTATCGGTCACTAGGTAGTATTTAGGCTTGGGGGTGGGCCCCCGGCTTCCCACCGGGTTTCACGTGTCCGGTGGTACTCTGGATCCACTCTGCATTTTGTGCATTTCGTCTACAGGACTTTTACCTTCTTCGGTCTGCCTTTCCAAACAGCTTCGACTATACACGCCATACGTGATGAGTGTCCTCAACCCCATAGTAAACTATGGTTTGGCCTCTTTCCCGTTCGCTCGCCGCTACTTAGGAAATCGATGTTTCTTTCTCTTCCTCCGGGTACTTAGATGTTTCAGTTCCCCGGGTTACCTTCTCTGTGACTATTTTATTCATCACAGGATACTTACGCATTACCATAAGTGGGTTTCCCCATTCGGACATCTGCGGGTTGACGGATGTTTGCTCCTAACCGCAGCTTATCGCAGCTTGCCACGTCCTTCTTCGGCTCCTAGTGCCAAGGCATTCACCTTATGCTCTTATTCGCTTGACCATAAGCGTTTTGCTTATCTAGCGTTAGATAAGACTTATATTTTTTAGACTTACTTGTTAATTAACTCGTAATTCTCTGGTTTCTCGGTTGAAATCGTAGTTATTTTACACCCGACATCATTCTTTTAGACATCTCTGTCCGAAAAGACTTTTGTCTTAGTTCTATAACTGTTTGTTATCTTTCGATAACCTCGATTTCGTTGTCATATTTGTGTTTTTTAACACTTTCTGATATTTTGCATATTATCCAGTTTTCAAAGTACATTTAGAACCCTTTTAAAAGTTCTGGTGGGCTTGGGAGGACTCGAACCTCCGACCTCACGCTTATCAGGCGTGCGCTCTAACCACCTGAGCTACAAGCCCATATAAACTCATAGTGCAAAAGTTATAGTCTCCTTAGAAAGGAGGTGATCCAGCCGCACCTTCCGATACGGCTACCTTGTTACGACTTCACCCCAGTCATTGGTTTTGCCTTAGGCAGCCTATTTGCTGGCCAACTTTGGGCACCCCCAACTTCCATGGTGTGACGGGCGGTGTGTACAAGACCCGGGAACGCATTCACCGCAGCATTCTGATCTGCGATTACTAGCAACTCCAACTTCATGTAGGCGAGTTGCAGCCTACAATCCGAACTGGGACTGGTTTTGGAGATTTGCTCCACCTCACGGTCTTGCGTCTCTCTGTACCAGCCATTGTAGCACGTGTGTAGCCCAGAACATAAGGGGCATGATGATTTGACGTCATCCCCACCTTCCTCCGTGTTATCCACGGCAGTCTCAATAGAGTGCCCATCTTACTGCTGGCAACTATTGACAAGGGTTGCGCTCGTTGCGGGACTTAACCCAACATCTCACGACACGAGCTGACGACAACCATGCACCACCTGTCTCCTCTGCCCGAAGGAGGGACCTGTTAAAGTCCTGTCAGAGGGATGTCAAGTCCTGGTAAGGTTCTTCGCGTTGCTTCGAATTAAACCACATGCTCCGCTGCTTGTGCGGGTCCCCGTCAATTCCTTTGAGTTTCACACTTGCGTGCGTACTCCCCAGGCGGAGCACTTAATGCGTTAACTGCGGCACCGAAGCCTTGCGGCCCCGACACCTAGTGCTCATCGTTTACGGCGTGGACTACCAGGGTATCTAATCCTGTTTGCTCCCCACGCTTTCGTGCCTCAGTGTCAGTTACAGTCCAGAAAGCCGCCTTCGCCACTGGTGTTCCTCCTAATATCTACGCATTTCACCGCTACACTAGGAATTCCGCTTTCCTCTCCTGCACTCAAGTCTCACAGTTCGCAGGGCTTACAATGGTTAAGCCACTGCCTTTCACCCCACGCTTACAAGACCACCTACGCACTCTTTACGCCCAATAATTCCGGATAACGCTTGCCCCCTACGTATTACCGCGGCTGCTGGCACGTAGTTAGCCGGGGCTTCCTCAGAAGGTACCGTCATTTGTTTCTTCCCTTCCGACAGAGCTTTACGACCCAAAGGCCTTCTTCGCTCACGCGGCGTTGCTGCATCAGGCTTTCGCCCATTGTGCAATATTCCCCACTGCTGCCTCCCGTAGGAGTTTGGACCGTGTCTCAGTTCCAATGTGGCCGATTACCCTCTCAGGTCGGCTACTGATCGTTGCCTTGGTAGGCCGTTACCCTACCAACTAGCTAATCAGACGCAGGCCCATCCCTTACCGATAAATCTTTGACATCTCAAACATGTGTTTATGATGTGTTATGAGGTTTTAATCCCGGTTTCCCGAGGCTATCCCTCTGTAAGGGGCAGGTTGCCTACGCGTTACTCACCCGTCCGCCGCTTTCCATTTAATCCCTAGACCGAAGTTTCGTTCATAAATTTCTCGCTCGACTTGCATGTGTTAGGCACGCCGCCAGCGTTCATCCTGAGCCAGGATCAAACTCTTTATTAAATGGTATTTAAATCAGATTTCTCTGAATCAAATCAAGTTTGAGCTTCTGCTCGGCTGAAACGCTTCGCGTTTCGCTTCTCTATTCTTTATGCAAAACATAAATCCTAGAATTATTGTTGTTTTTTAAGAAATTGTACGTTGACTTCCAAAACAAGTTTGGTTATCTTACCAATCGTTATGATTGTTTGTACTTAGTATCGAGAACAACTTAATGTTCTCTTGACTAATTCTTTTACACTATGAAGTTTTCAAGGTTCTTGTGCCACAGTAAGTAGTTGTTTGCGCTCACTTGCGACAGCTATATTAGAATACCAAAAGTTATATGGCTTGTCAATAGATTTTTTCAATTTTTTCTATTTTCTTCGATTTTATTTGTTTTTATTTGGTAAGATCACAAAATTGTAATCTCTTTTGTCTGATTTTCCTACATTATAATATAAAGTTCAAGCATATTAAATAAGGGTCTGCCAACAACAACGAAAAAAGGATACCCTTTAGAAATCAGGCATCCTTTTTATTTTAACTCAACTTAAATATATAACAATCCAACTCAACTTTTTAATTTTATGTTTAAAAACTCACCAATGCGCTTAACTTGTTTAACTCTTTCTGATCCATTGGTTCAACATCTTTCAGCCTGTACTTAATGCCAAGCTTTTCGTATTTTTCCACACCAAGGTTATGATATCCCAATAGTTCTACCTTATCTACATGCGTTATCCTCTTTATAAACTCGTTCAGACTCTTTATATTGGCCTGTGAGTCATTTATCCCCGGGACAATCACCTGACGCACCCAGACATGTTTTCCGTGCTTGTTAATTAAATCTATAAGTTTTAGCAGATTATCTTGCTTCTTACCAGTAATATCCCAAAACTTTTCCGGTTGGGAATGTTTTACATCAAGCAAAACCATTTCACACTCTTCAATGACTTTCTCTGTAAACTCATCAATATAAGTTCCGCTTGTGTCTATGATAGAATTGATACCTACTTTTTTTAGTGCTCTTATAGTCTGTATAAGGAATTCTCCCTGTAAAAGAGGTTCTCCTCCGGAAAAGGTTACGCCCCCCTTTTCTCCATAATAGCTCATACCTCTTTTAGCTCTGTCTACAATTTGTTTCGTTTCGACTTCACTTCCTCCATGAACATCCCAAGTATCAGGATTATGACAGTATGCGCACCTGGCAGGACATCCCTGTAAAAAGACTACTGTTCTTATACCCGGTCCGTCTACTGCTCCAAAAGTTTCAAATGAATGAAGTCTTCCCTTTACCATAATTAATCACCTCAAATAATAGATTTAATAAATTACTGCCTAGTATATCATATCTCTATTGTGTCCGCTATGCTCAAACCTTTATACGCAATACTAAAACTAATTTTAAGATAACACGAGACACTTATTTAAATAAGTGTCCCATGCCATACATTAAGTTAGTTTTTTCATGAGTTTTCCACTCATTTGAATCTTGCGATTCAGTGTAAGGTAATAGTTTATCATAGCTATGAGGAATCATAGATAAGATACGTATTAAATGGCCTTATGGAAGGTCCTTGCAATTACTTCTTTTTGATGATCTCTGGATAAAGCATTAAATTTAACTGCATATCCAGATACCCGGATAGTTAAATTAGGGTATTTATCTGGATTTTCATAAGCATCCATTAACAATTCTCTGTTTAACACGTTTACATTCAGATGGTGAGCACCTCTGCTAAAGTATCCTCCCATCAGCCCTACTAACGTGTCTTTCTGCGCTTCTTTATCCTTACCAAGAGTATCAGGAGTAATGCTGAATGTATAGGATACACCATCCTGGCAGTCTTCCCATTTCACTTTTGATACGGAGTTCAATGAAGCTACAGCACCTAAAGAATCTCTGCAATGCATTGGATTGGCTCCAGGAGCAAATGGTTCTCCTGCCCTTCTTCCATCCGGAGTATTGCCAGTCTTCTTTCCATACACAACATTGGAAGTAATGGTTAAAATTGATAAAGTATGCACTGCATCTCTATAAGTTGGATGACTTCTTAGTGCATCGATAGTGCCCTTGGTAAGCTCAACTGCAATGCTGTCCACTCTGTCATCATCATTACCATACTTAGGGAATTCCCCTTCCGTTCTGTAATCAACAATTATCCCCTCTTCATTTCTGATTGGATATACTTTTGCATATTTAATAGCACTAAAGGAGTCAGCAGCTACAGAAAGTCCTGCAACACCAAAAGCCATCAACCGCTTAACTTCTGTATTTAAGAATGCCATCTGACTTCTTTCATAGTCATACTTATCGTGCATGAAGTGAATGATATTCATAATATTTACATACAACTCACACAACCAGTCTTTATATATGTTAAACCTTCGCATGGCCTCTTCATAATCGATAGGTCCATCACCTTTGATTGGTTCCATCTGTGGTCCGCACTTCATACCAGTTCTTTCATCGATGCCACCGTTTAAAGCCAGACAAAGAATTTTAGCAAGATTGTATCTTGCACCAAAGAACTGCATCTGCTGACCCATCTGAATAGCGGATACACAGCAGGCAATTGAATAATCTTCCCCATAAGAAGGTCTCATGACATCGTCATTTTCATACTGAATTGAGTCTGTATCTATGGAAACCTGCGCACAGAACCTCTTGAACGAACCAGGTAGTTTATCTGACCAAAGAACCGTCAAATTTGGTTCAGGGGAAGGTCCAAGATTATATAAGGTATTTAAATATCTGTAAGAACTCTTTGTAACTCGTGTTCTTCCGTCAGCGCCCATTCCCCCAATTCCTTCTGTAATCCACATTGGGTCTCCGCCAAATAAGTCATTGTATTCTGGGGTTCTCAGATGTCTTGCAACTCTTAGCTTCAAAATAAAATCATCTATGAATTCCTGAATCTGCTCCTCTGTAAATGTCCCATCAGCTAAATCTCGTTCTGCATAAATATCTATAAATGTAGACGTTCTTCCTATGGACATAGCAGCTCCATTTTCTTCTTTTATCGCACCAAGATAAGCAAAATATAGCCACTGGATAGCTTCTCTTGTGTTTGCAGCAGGCTGTGAAATATCATATCCGTATCCTGCGGCCATTTGTTTTAGTTCCTGGAAGTAATCTATCTGTTTCTGTACTTCTTCAATCAATCTTATTGTTTCTTCAGTCATTGGGCTTTTATGAAGAGCCTGTTTATCGTTTTTCTTTTCCTGTATTAAATGATCTACACCATAAAGAGCGGCTCTTCTGTAATCTCCAATAATTCTTCCCCGTCCGTATGCATCTGGCAGCCCTGTAATAAATCCAAGCTTTCTCACTAAAAGCATTTCATCTGAATAAACTTTAAACACACCATCATTATGTGTAGTGGTATACTTAAATTGTTCTTCGATACTAGGATCAAGTTTCACGCCATAAGCTTCTGCAGACTGTCTGGCCATTCTTATACCCCCGAAAGGGCAGACACCTCTTTTCAAAGGCTCGTCAGTCTGTATACCAACAATAAGATCCTTGTCTTTGTCTATATAGCCCGGTGGAAAGGTAGTAACTCTCATAATACGACTGGCATCTACTGCCAGCACCCCATTATTGGCTCTTTCCTCCCTCAGTAAGTTCTGTACTTTTTCAGCGACCGCTGTGGTTCTTGAAGTTGGGCCTGCCAGAAAAGTTTCATCTCCTTCATATGGAGTATAGTTGATGTTGATAAAATTATCTACATCGATTACATCATTCCATGCTCCGCTCGTAAATCCGTCCCATGCCTTAATCATATAAATTATCCTCCTTGCTTTTTAATCAAACCTTCCTTTTATCAGAGCACTAAAATTAGAAAGTCCAATCCTGCAGAATGTAGCATTGATTCATCAATATATTGACCTAGAATTAGCGTTTATATTCAAGAATACGTTATATGTATATTGTATACATGAGTTCTCGAAAAAAAAGGAATCCGAAAACTTTGCTCTGTTGTCTTTCGTATTCTGTATCTTGTATACATAATATACCCAAACAGTATTTTCGTCAAACATTTTTTTGTGATTTTTTATTACAAATTATTTAAAATATATCCTTAAATTTTGCATGTTTTCAAGGGAGCATCTTCCCTTATTGAATTTTCAACATTCGACATTTTTTGCATAATAATGCTTTTGTTCTGCGGCATATTTTCCGTAAAAATTTATGTTTTTCTCCCTGTCAGTGAACTCTTTTTATATGAAACAAATGCTCACTAATCATAAGCTGAATGTTTCCAGCAAAGGCACAATTTAATTGATCATACATACGCCCCTCACTATTCTTATAAATTTCGTGGGATGGTATAAAGTCCATCAGGCTCATATTCTTGCACAAAGCCAACTCCTCTCTGTCATAAACATTTCCTTGCAGGGAATTTTTCTTTCCTTCTTATATACTTATATAATTGAACTTCTTTCTGAGTAAAATTCTTCTGATTAATCTCTCTTCCTGATTGGTAAATGCTGCATTCCCCCTGCAGGAGTAAGCAATTCTGGTATATTTATCATAATTAAATATTTTCTCCTTGTTTGTATTTGTGTTAATCTGTATAATAATGGATATAATTCTTTTAAAGATTATTCTCTTGAAATATATGTAAATTTTTCATCATTCTCTTTAATGAATTGTGTTAAACTATATAATACTATCTAATATTGAAAGGTGCACGTATGTCAAATTTTAAAGATTATCTCCCAGAAAAACACTGGTGGAAATACAGTATCTTTATAGCCTGTACTGCTGCTATATTGTATGCTTTATATTTTATAATAAAAAACTCAAATTCTATTGCCGTTAATGTGATGGACTCTTTATCCAGTGTATCTGCTTCATTAACTCCACTTTTTATAGGATTGGTACTTACTTACTTACTTAGTCCTCTGGTAGACATCATCAATAAAAAAATCATGAGTAAAATTATTTTTACCCACACAAAGGATTCAGCAAAATTAGAGAAACTGGAAAAAACTAAGCGGCTCATCAGTGTCATCTTAACATATATAATCATTATTGCTATAGTAGTGGTGATTATATACGCATTCGCTGTTCTGATACTGGGGCAGTTTGTTTTTACAGGGATAGACAGTATGGTAAATGCGGTTATTAATTATGTGTCAACTTATGAAGTCAACATAAAAACCTGGATTGCTGGGCTACCTGAAATGGGTCTGGCTGAATATGTCCATGAGTTTGCAAACCGTGGAATGCTCTGGCTCTCTTCACATTTTAGTGCGGGTTCTGCTATCAACTGGATTACAGGCATTAGTGGAAGTATAGTCAATCTTGCTATTGGTACCATCATAAGTATCTATATACTTATGGATAAAGACTTTTTTATTCATCTATGGAGAAAATTTTTACATCTGGTATTACCGCAAAAAGCCAATGCCATATTAACTGAAACATTAAACGATATAAATAACGTGCTTTCCGCCTTTATCCGGGGAGCTTTGCTGGACTCACTGATTATAGCTATATTGTCTTCTATTGGACTTTCTATTCTGGGTCTTGATTTTGCTGTTTTTATCGGTTGCTTTGCCGGTATTTCCAATATTATTCCATATTTCGGTCCCATACTGGGAATGATTCCGGCATTTATTGTGGGAACTTTTACAGATGGTCTTACCCAGGGTATAACCGCAGTAGTAGTATTACTCATTGTCCAGCAGATAGACTGCAACCTGATTTATCCTAAAATTGTGGGATCAACAACAGGGCTTCACCCACTATTTGTATTACTGGCTGTGTCTGTAGCAGGTTATTATGGTGGAATTGTGGGAATGATTCTGGCTGTTCCTATTGCAGGAATCATCCAGACCTTTATTTTAAAATGGGTAAATTCCAAAGAAGTTAAATTAAGCACAAAACTTGAAAACCATGTTTCTTCGGACAGTTCCCACGTTAAAGAATAGTTCATTTAACCAGAAATCCCGCAGCACATCACGGACTGCGGGATTTTTTATTAGATTTTTAAATTGTAACTTCTGTATCCGATTTCGATGGATCCCAATGGACCTCCCTGATATAAGCTTCCAGTTCAGCAGTTTTATGATTCTGAAAGAGTTTAAGCATTTCTTTGTGCTCATTATTCGTATCATACAAAACTGTTTTTGCATCTTCCATATGGGGTAAATCATAATTTTTAGTCATAAATTTATTTTTAAGTTTTAGCAGAGAATCAATGAGTATGTCATTTCCACACTCTACCAGATAAAGCTGATGAAAGATTTCCTGCTGTTTATAATACATTTCGTAATTTCCAGCATTTATAGCCACATCCATACTTTCAATATAAAACTCCATATCTTTCAGAGTCTTTTCTGATAATCTGTTGCATGCCAGAACGGCAGCATATCCATCAAGCACGCCAACTACTGCATAAATTTCAGCTGCTTCTTTTGAATCCAGTTTTCTCAGTACAAATCCCTTTCTCGGTACGTTTTCCAGGACATTTTCACTGGAGAGCTGTATAAGTGCTTCTCTAACTGGAGTACGGCTGATATTCAGCTCCTGGCAGATTTTATTTTCATTTATTTTCTCATCCGGCAATAAATTGCCTTTTAATATCTGATCAGCAATATAATCATATACATGATCTTTTAGGGATTGGAATTTATACATATAAGACCTTTCTTTAGGCATGTTCATTTATAGAATTATTATGGATTTATCATATCATTAGAAATTATTAAAATCAAGAAATAATATATAATATATAAAACAATATATAAAATATAATATAAAATATATTGACAATGCTATGTATACAATATATTATATATGTAAGAAATGTTTAAAAATTCAATCAATAATGGAGGTAAAAAAAATGTTTAAAAATTGTATCGTAAGAAGACCATGCAAAGCAATGGTAGAAGGTATTACATCTGCACCAGAATTAGGTAAACCAGATTATGAATTAGCCCTGAAGCAGCATGATACATATATAGAAGCATTAAAAAAGTGCGGTGTTGAAGTTACTGTACTAGATGCCCTTGAAGAATATCCTGATTCATGCTTTGTAGAAGATCCAGCCGTTATTACAAGCAAATGTGCTATTATCACGAACCCAGGTGCAGGCACCAGAAACGGTGAAAAGGCAGAAATTTTACCTGCCATTAAAAAATTCTTCAGTGATGACCAGATTGAATACATTAAAGAACCAGGTACCCTGGAAGGCGGAGATGTTATGATGGTTGGCGACCACTTCTATGTTGGACGTTCTGCAAGAACAAATGAAGAAGGTATCAAGCAGTTTATCGCTATTCTTGAAAAGCATGGCCTAACTGGATCAGAAGTTCCTCTTGAAAAAGTACTTCATCTGAAGACGGGCGTAAACTATATCGAAAACAACAACATGCTGGTTTCCGGTGAATTTATTGACAAACCTGACTTTGCTAAATATAACAAGATTGTCATTCCTGACAATGAGTCTTATGCTGCAAATTGTATCTGGATGAATGGTACAGTTATTGTCCCTGAAGGATATGCTGCAGTTGAAAAAGCAGTAAAAGATGCTGGCTATGAAGTTATTCTAGTAGATACTTCAGAATACAGAAAACTTGATGGCGGTCTTAGCTGCTTATCTTTACGATTCTAAATTCCTGTCTGTTAATAATGAAATTTGAAAACTAAAATAAGTCCATAGGTTATATAGTTATAAATTAAATTGTAGGGGATGTTTGTAACATCCCCTACAATGGTTTGGTCCTTTTACAGAAAGGGGATTATTATATGAACGATAATTCTTCAGATCAGACTAGAAATCTCGGCACTATAAAATTAACAATGTTTGCAATCGGCACTACCCTGGCCAGTGGAGTATTCAGTTTATCCGGCGACTTCGCTGCAGGTGGTGCACATACATTAGCAGTATTAATTGGATGGCTTATTTGTGGTATAGGTATGCTCGGTCTTTGTATGTGTTTCTTCAGGCTAAGCTACGTAAAACCAGAACTGACAAGCGGTATATATAATTATGCAAAATCAGGTTTTGGTGAATACATAGGCTTTAATGCTGCATGGGGATACTGGCTAAGTGCCATTTTAGCTCAAATATCATTTGTCACTTTATTTTTTTCTGCTCTAAGTTATTTTATTCCTGCCTTTGGTTCAGGAAGTAATTTATTATCAATCGCTTGCGGTTCTATCTTTATATGGCTTATTACATTACTTATTCTGCGAGGCGTCAATGAAGCTGTAACCATTAATGTAATTGTGGTCTGTGCAAAGCTTTTACCTATTATGGTAATGGTTGTGGCCATTATATTTGCAGGAGCTTTTGATCCAAAAATATTCATGGAAAACTTCAGAGGTGTTGATGGTGGCATGAGTCTGCTTGAGCAGGTTAAATCTACCGCGTATGTTACCGTATGGGTATTTATCGGGATTGAAGGAGCAGTAGTTATCTCCGGCAGAGCTAAAAGCACTGCTATTGCCGGCCGTGCAACAGCTATATCTTTTTTATCATTATTAATATTATATGTACTTATATCATTGCTTAGTATGGGTGTCCTCTCTAATGAAGAGCTGGCTGCTCTTGGGAATCCTCCAATGGCCGGTGTACTAAAAGCCGTTGTAGGCCCTTGGGGTGCAGCATTCGTAAATATTGCAGTAATCATTTCATTAGGCGGTGCCATGTTTACCTATTCTATACTTAGTATTGACAGTGCATATGGTCCTGCGTCACAGCAATGTTTTCCTAAATTTTTTACAAAATTAAATAAAAATAATTCACCTGTAGTATCTGTAATCACTACAACGCTAATCGTACAGGCATTTTTAATTATTGTATATTTTAATGAATCGTCCTATCAGGTTTGTTATACACTGTCAACAAGTGCTATTATGTTTCCTTATATTTTCTCTGCACTATACTGTCTGCAAATCACCATGAAAGGTGAGGGTCTTGAGCATGCCAGTACTGCTGAAAAATCAAAGGCATGGATTTTTGCTATCATAGGAACCGTATATGGAGCATGGCTCCTATATGCCAGCGGAATTACCTACATATTAATTTCTGCATTATTATACGGACCTGGAACCTTGCTTTATATATATACCAGGAAACAGCAATGCAAACCATTGTTACCAGCTAAGATTGATAAAATCGGCTTTATAATCATGTTATCTGCATTCGTCCTCTCTATAGTAATGCTTTATAACAAAACCATTCAGCCATTTTAACCATGCTGGCACACCTAAAAAGACGACTGAAAATGCTCAGTCGTCTTTTTTATTAATCATACTCTATATTAGTTTTTATGTGGTTATTTAAATTCCCTGTCCAAGAGCGGATCTAATTTTTTCTTAGCAAATTATTCTTTATATAGATAATATCCAATAAAATTGATATAGCAAAACATATAAATATTATTAGTATTATTACAGAAGTTTCAGTTTGTCCTTCAAATTTTATTGTAAAATGGGTATATTTAGATACAATAGGAAGTATAAATAAACTTGCATTATTTAATGCATGAAAAACCATACAGTTCATAATACTTTTTGTCTGCAGATACATTATTGCACATAGGATACCAAAGATTATTCTTCCTAAAATATTTAAATCCATATGTACTATTCCAAATATTATTGCTGAAACAAAAACTGATGAAATTGAGCTAAATTTTAATTTTAGGCGATTTAATATCACACCCCTAAATATTAATTCTTCAACTACTGGCGCTAATGTTATTCCAAAAATTACATATAAAGCAGAAGGAACTCTTATTAAAGATTTGTCTCCTACAAAAAAACATAATCCTAACCCGATGTACATTCCAATATTTAAAAAATATAAATGTGCTATTTTTTTGTAATTAATCTTTTTTATCTCATAAATGAATTTCTTATTATTAAATAATTCCTCTTTATAAAATACATATATAAACCAAGCCAAAACTAATGTATTTAATATAATTTCAGCAAAAAACTTATCGTTTGCATAAATGTTTTTAAAAAAAGATATTCTTAAAATTATAAAAGTAAAAACAATTGCACAAATATAGATTAGAATTATCTTGCTTATTTTAATTTTATCAAATAGAGCATTCATATTCATCACTATATCCTTTCAATTCCCAACATAGCTGTCATAAACATGACTGAAAGGAAAAGGATCATTCCAAAAGAGGAAAAAACCTGCCTGTAACCCTTACAACGATTTCCCCTTATATACGCTTTGATATCTATACGGTTTCTTATTATAATCACAGATGCGCCTACTAAAAATATACCCTGTATGATATACCAAATTATTTCTTGTGTAGAATCACTAAAATGAGAAAAAGCATACCCCAAAACATCACCAAAAATGCAATTGTTAATGATATGTAATGCCATTGCCCATTTCATGGAATATTCCATGGTTGCATAAGCTAAAACTAGACCAACTACAAATGCAAACAACCCCTGAATAAAATTCCCATGAAATGCCCCAAATAACACAGCTGAAACCACAATAGCCAGCTTTTCACCATACTTTTCAAGACCTCGAAGTACAAAGCCCCTGAAAATCAGTTCCTCTGATAATGGACCTATGATAGAAGCATATAAAAACATCGAAATAGTAGTGCTGTATCCCGTTGCCGCTTCCAAATCGCCTAACATGGAAAAACCCAATTTATTTAAAACATTTTCACCAGCCATTGAGCTTATACTGAAAACACACTGGACTGACATAAACACAAATAGGATTTCCACAAAATTTTTAACATCCATTCTTTTATTACTGCAACCAATCTTATTTATCAATCCTAACTTTCGAAAAAATAAGATTAAAAACAGCATTCCCAAGCTTACTGCAACAATATATTCAATGCCTGAGGTCATCATAGCGGATTCAATTTCATTAAATGCTGCATCGCTAAATCCCCCTTTTCCCCTCACTTCAATAACAACCATTCTAACTATTACCCCTGCTATAGTTACCATAATCATAAGAAGTGAGTAAATTAAAACTCCTATGCACAACCTATTTACATTTGCTTTTAGACTTCTTTCCCCATTAAAATTAACTGCAACTTCTGAATTCATATATATTACACCCTTTCTGATTTATGAACTCAGTATACCTTTTAAGCAGGCAATGGCGTTATTTATGTTGTGAAATATTCATATTTTGTTGCAAATTTTCGTTTTTTCTATGGATAACACCATTAAAACAAAATTACATCTAATCTAAAATAAAAATTGTTCTCTCGCTCATGCACTCCATATTCTATATATCCATTATATTTTTCTACAGCTCTGCGTATATTTTCTATTCCAAACCCATGATTTAATTTATCTTGTTTCCATGTATTAATCTGCGTTTTACTTTGTTGTTTCGTTATATTTTGAAAAGATATCATATTCATGGAATTATGGTTTACTATATGAATCTCCAATTTCTTTTCTTGTATATTGATTTTGTGCAACTCTTCTACCCCATTATCAATGGCATTAGCAAATATTGTACACAAATCTATGGGTTCAATCTTGAAACAATCTGGTAATACTCCCTCGGTTACAATCGTAATGCCTAATTTCCCTGCCTGCACAGATTTTTCATTAACTATCGCATCTACAATTTCATTTCCAAGATGTAATTCTTGATCAATATGTTCCACTTGATCATTTAATTTAAGCAAATACTCTTTAAGCTCTTTATAACTTCCTGTTTGCGCCAGCTGATTCATCAGTCCCGTATGATTCTTCATATCATGTCGTATTCTTCGGGTTTCTCTCTGTGTTTCCTGATAAATTTTAAAATGTTCCAATTGTAAATTCAGATAATATTCATTTAACTCTGCTGTATTTTGATATTGATACTTTGCATATCTTTGAAATACCAACCCAATTATTGCGATATTCAACAATAAAACAACTGTAGCACTTACAAAAACTAGTACTTTAGAGTAATCTACAGGTATATTTAATTCATCTGCAGAAGAAATCAATATAGAAAGCAGGAATAAAAAAACTCCTATAGTACTTAGTACTCTTGTCTCCCATTTATCCAAGTGATATTTTTCAATAGTATTTTTTAATTCTTTTCTACACTTTTTCCCTCGAATATAAAATAGAAGGATAATACCCCAGCAAAAGATATCTAAAAGCTTCATCGTATACTGAAATTTAAAAATGATATCGTTCATAGATCCAATAAACAAATAAAGTAATGCTATGGGTAACATAATATAACTAATTACAATTCCTAAAACCGGAATAATAAGAAGTAATCCCCGTATTCTCTTTTTTTTTCGAGTTGTAAACACTGCAACTTCAAATAAGAATATGGTTATCAGAACACTAATAAATTCAAATTGATTATCTAGTATTGCAGCTACAAGCATTAACACAATACCTGCTGTGAAATAGATTTTTTGTGCTCTGTTATTACTAAACTTGATTTCCATAAAAATGTATTTTACAACAAACAATAATACAAGAAGAACTACCATTTGTGAAATAGTCATATATATAATATTCATCATCGTACTGCCTCATTTGCTATTCTTTCTTAAATAATCCATCATTCTATATTTAAATTCGTTTTGCTGTTTTTTACTGATGGGAATCTCTTTTTTGTCTTTCATAATAATTTTCTTACCATCAAAGGATTCTATGAATTCCATATTTACAATATAGCTGCGGTGTGACCTAAAAAAAATCAGCTTATTCAGTAAAGTTTCCATTTCATTTATTTTCTTTCTGATTAGATAACTACCTTTAGCAGTAAAAAGATTAATGTAAACATTTTCTGCCTGAATATACATAATATCTCTGACATAAAGCACATATTCTGTTCCACTGTCACAAACCATTATTTTCTCATCATTTTCTAAAAAAGATTCAATATCGTTTAAAGCCTTTTTTAATTTATCTTCATCCACCGGCTTGGACAAAAACCGAAAAGCATTTACTTCATAACCTTCCATAGCAAGCTCAGTATGGCTAGTAAGGAAAATAATTGGTATGTTCTTATTTATATCATGTATTATTTTAGCACTTTCAAATCCATCCGTTCCTGGCATTTCAATATCTAGAAATATTATCTGAAATAACTCTTCATTTTTTCTGATTTGTTCAATTAGCTGTTGTCCATTAGAAAAAGTGTATATACCTACATCTAAACTATTGTAGTATTTATCTAAAAAATTTTTTATGTTTTCTCTAAATAACGGCTCATCGTCGCATACTGCAATTTTCAAAATCTTCACCTTCCTTTGCCTAAACATTATAATTTTACCATTATTTATTTAAAATGCCCAATAAAAAATGTGGCTTCGCCACTCCGTACTGCCTTATTTTATGTAATAGGAAAATCCAGCGATATTTCCTATTACATAAAAAATAGGCAACAAAGGGAAACTACTTTGTTGCCTATTTATGTTAGCAAATACGAATTAAGTTAATAACTTTATTTTGATCCTAATACACAATAATCAAGCTTTGTTCCTGCTGCCTTTAGTTTAACTGCAGTCATAAATGCTTCTGCTGTATCCATACAGGTAAGAACAGGAAGGCCTCTTTCTATTGCCTTTCTTCTCAGTATAAAATCTTCCCTTTCCGGCCTGTTTGCAATACTTGGTACATTAATGAAAAGCTCAATCTCCTCACCAATCATGCTCTTAGCTTTTTCAAAGGTTAATTTAACAGCATCAATTCCATTTTCTTCAAAGTAGTCATAAGTCCATTCAGAACAGTACATTTTATACCCTTGGTCCCGATACATTTTAACTACATCAAGGGTATGATCGGTTCTCTCCGTATCACGAAGTGCAAAATAAGCCCCACCTTGTACAGGAATCTTTACGTTGGCAGCCAGTATACCTTTATAAATTGCCTTATCCAGGTCGTTATCAATCCCTAAAACCTCTCCTGTTGATTTCATTTCAGGTCCCAGAGTTACGTCTACATCCGTTAACTTAGCTCCAGAGAAAACGGGTACTTTTACCGCATATTTTCCTACATGTTTGTAAAGTCCTGTTCCATATTCAAATTCTTTAAGCTTCTTTCCCAGCATTACTGAAACTGCCAGCTTAATCATAGGCACCCCTGTAACTTTGCTTAAAATCGGCACGGTTCTGGAAGCTCTTGGGTTCACTTCAATTACATATACGTTTTTCCCGTCAAAAGCATATTGTATATTTACCAGTCCAAGAACATTTAAAGCTTTGGAAATCCTTTCTGTATAATCAATGATGGTATCTATTGTGCTTTTCTGTAAAGTATGTGGAGGATACACGGTCATGCTATCACCGGAATGAACTCCGGTTCTTTCAATATGCTCCATAATACCTGGAATCAGAATATTTTCTCCATCCCCTATAGCATCTACTTCCATTTCTTTACCCTGGATATACTTATCAATCAGCACAGGATGCTCTGAAGTAAGGGAAACAGCTTCTCTTAAATATTTCTGAAGTTCTTCATCACTATATACCACCTGCATAGCTCTTCCACCTATTACATAAGAAGGTCTTACCACCACCGGATAGCCTAACTCGTTTACAGCCTTAAAGGCGCTTTCTTCATCTGTAACCGCGCAGCCTTTTGGTGTAGGTATACCTAACTCTTGTAATAGTTCAATAAATTTCTCTCTGTCTTCTGCCAGATCAATAGATTTAAAGCTTGTCCCCAGTAATTTTATACTTCTTTTGTGCAGCTGCTCTGCCAGATTCAAAGAAGTCTGCCCGCCAAACTGGAGCACTACACCGTAAGGTCTTTCCTTTTTTATAACATTCATTACATTATCTACGTGAAGGGACTCAAAATAAAGCTTATCCGAAGTATCGAAATCCGTGCTGACAGTTTCAGGGTTATTATTCATAAGAATGGCTTCATAACCCATGTCTTTTATGGCCCATACCCCTTGAACACAGCAATAATCAAACTCTATTCCCTGTCCAATTCGAATAGGTCCGGAACCGATTACCAGAATCTTCTTGTTATCAGAAATTTTACTTTCATCCTCTCCATCATAGCAGGAATAATAATACGGAGTAACCGCATCGAATTCCCCTCCGCAGGTATCTACTACCTTATATACCGGATAGATGTCATTATATACTCGCATATCCTGCAAAACTTCCCTTGAGGTTCCTGTAAGCCCCAGTATTTCTACATCTGTGAAACCCATAGCTTCTGCTTCTAAAAGCAGTTCTGCATTAAGTTCTACTGTACTTAAGATTTTCTCCATATCCATGATATTTTTTATTTTATTAAGAAACCATCTGTCTATTTTAGTCTTTTGGAAAATCTCCTCTACGCTATATCCCCTTCTCATGGCTTCTGCCACACAGAAAATTCGTTCATCATCACAAGCTTCCAGTTTTTTAATCAGTCTGCCATTCTCTAATTTTGTTACAAATGGTACTCTAAGGCCGTTACATTTAACTTCTAAGGAAGTGACCGCCTTTAATAAGGCACTCTCAAAAGTCCTGCATATAGCCATGACTTCTCCTGTTGCTTTCATTTGAGTCCCCAGTTTCCTTGAGGCATTACTGAACTTGTCAAAAGGCCACTTAGGGAATTTCACAACACAATAGTCCAGGGTAGGCTCAAAGCATGCGCTTGTAGTCTGGGTTACATAGTTTTTCAATTCGTCCAGATTGTATCCCAGAGAAATTTTCGCTGCAATTTTAGCAATCGGGTAGCCTGCTGCTTTTGATGCAAGGGCTGAAGAACGGCTTACCCTTGGGTTTACTTCTATTACGATGTACTCGCTTGTATCAGGATTTAAAGCAAACTGAACGTTACAGCCCCCTTCAATCTTAAGGCTCCTGATAATCTTAAGGGATGAATCCCGGAGCATCTGATATTCTTCGTCTCTTAAAGTCTGTGTTGGTGCAACTACAATGCTATCCCCTGTGTGCACTCCAACTGGATCCAGATTTTCCATACTGCAGATAATGATACAGTTGTCTTTAGAGTCACGCATTACTTCATATTCGACTTCTTTCCATCCTGCAACTGACTTTTCCAGTAGAATCTGATCAATGGCGCTGTTTTCAAGACCTCTTTGACAGTAAAGTGCCAGTTCAGAGTCATTGTTTGCAATACCACCCCCGGTTCCTCCAAGAGTAAATGCCGGCCTGATTATAACAGGATACCCTGCTTCTTTGACAAACTCTCTACACTCTTCAAGATTTGTAGCAATAATACTCTTTGGAATCGGTTCACCGATTTCAAGCATTAAATCTCTGAATTCTTCTCTGTCTTCTGCTTTTTTTATGCTGTCTTTATTAATACCCAGAAGTTCTATTCCCAGTTTCTTCAGGGTTCCGTTTTCTTCCAATTCCATAGCCAGGTTTAATCCGGTCTGCCCCCCAAATCCTGCCAGAATCCCGTCCGGTCTTTCTTTCTCCAGAATTTGCTGTAAAGCTTCTTGTGTGAGAGGTTCCATGTACACTGTATCGGCTATGCCCTGATCGGTCATAATGGTTGCTGGATTGCTGTTTACCAGAATGGTTTTAATTCCTTCTTCTTTTATGGCTTTACATGCCTGGGTGCCTGCATAATCAAATTCAGCGGCCTGCCCTATGATAATCGGTCCAGATCCGATGATCAGCACTTTCTTCAGATAGTTCTTTTTTGGCACTATAAAACACCGCCTTTCATCATATTTATAAATTTATCGAACAAATACTGATTATCATTTGGTCCCGGTGAGGCTTCAGGATGGTATTGAACAGAGAATATTGGCAAATCCCTGTGCTTCATGCCTTCAACAGTTCCATCATTTAGATTAATGTGGGTCACTTCCATACCCTTTAGAATAATACTATTAGAATCTACGGCATAACCGTGATTTTGAGATGTGATGTAAGAACGATTGGTGTCCTTGTCATAAACACCATGATTTGCGCCTCGGTGTCCATATTTTAATTTATATGTTTTTCCACCTGCCGCTAAAGCTAATATCTGATGTCCCATACAGATTCCAAAAGTAGGAACTGTCCCCATGATTTCTTTTGTAATTGCAATAGCCTCTGTGGCCGCTTCCGGATCTCCCGGCCCATTTGTCAAAAATATTCCATCCGGTTTAATGCTCATGATTTCTTCAGCACCTGTACCATACGGGAATATATGTAATTCACAGCCCCTGCTGCTAAGCCCATCTAAAATACTCTTTTTTACCCCAAAGTCTAATACTGCTACCTTTTTAATATCACTTCCTCCTGTTGGAAGAATGACTTTCTTTTCCTTGGCAGCTGCTTCTTTCATCCAGTCACCCTTAAGCGGTGTCTCTTTACAAAGCCTTTGGGCTTCTTCTATGGAAATTCCTTCATTACTGATAACGCACTTTATTGTACCTTCGTTTCTTATTTTCTTTGTAATTCTTCTTGTATCTACTTTCCAGATACCCGGTACCTTCATTTCCTTAAGCCACTCATCAATATTCATAATACAATTTGAGTTTGATGGTTCAAAACATATGTCTTTTGCTACTAACCCAAATGCATAAATCTTATCAGATTCATTATCAATTTTACTAATTCCGTAATTTCCAATAAGAGGATACGTCATTGTAATTATTTGACCCATATACGAAGGATCTGTAAGCGTTTTCTGATAACCGGTCATTCCTGTATTAAAAACCAGTTCGCCTACCCTAGTTGTTCTGAATCCGAAACCTTTTCCAGTGATAACTGTTCCGTCTTCCAAATATAACAGCGCTTCCATGTTACGACCTTTCCTTTCCTGATTTACCTGTAGCTTATGATGAATATTTCTTTCAGCATTTCAAATAATTATACACTTAAGGTTATTTTTATGCAATACTTAAATTTATAATTATTTTTCAATTTTGATTCTCTAACCCAATAGCATATCATAATAAAAAAAATTTGTCACTATAAAAAATGACAAATTTCTCTTTTTATTTAATATTTACTTTTTAAATAACTCTTTTATTACTCTGCTGCCTTGTATCAGTATTGTTGGAGCAACTGCGCAGGCAACAATATAAGCTATGTTATTTCCCGATAGCTCAGTAACCTGAAACAAGCTTTGTAATGGATTTATAGTAAGAACTGCAAACAGCAGCGATGTTCCTAAAGCAAAGGCCCCCAGACTGTAAACATTACTTAAAAATCCAAGTTTAAATATGGATTGTCTGCCTCGTGAATTAAACCCATGCCATAATCTTGCAAAGCAAAGAGTTGCAAAGGCCATTGTTGAAGCCGTTTCTGCTCCTATTGGCAATCCCTGATAGTATGCCGCCAGAGTAAACGCAGCGATTAATACCCCCTGTATTCCAATCTCCAGCAGATACCTTCTGGTCAATATAGGTTCATCGCTTCTTCTTGGAGGCTCTTTAAGCAAATCTGCTTTTGGTTTTTCCATGCTGATGGCAATAGCGGGAAGACTGTCAGTTATTAAATTTATAAACAGAAGATGTACCGCCATAAATGGAATTGGCAGAGCCATTAAAGAAGTATAAACCACCGCCAGTATTCCGGATGTATTCCCAGATAGCAAAAATTTAATAGAGTTCTTTATATTTGTATAGATATTTCTTCCGTTTGCTACAGACTTTACAATCGTTGCGAAATTATCATCGGTCAGAATCATTGAAGCTGCATCTTTTGATACATCCGTACCTGTGATTCCCATGGCAATACCAATATCCGCTTTTTTCAGGGCGGGAGCATCATTTACACCGTCTCCCGTCATTGCCACAATATTTCCCTTGTTTTGCCATGCATCAACAATCCTGATTTTGTGAGCTGGCGTAACTCTGGCATAAACGGCAATTTCTGAAATTTCCTTATCTAATCTTTCATCGGAGATTTCGTCCAGTTCCATTCCAGTTATAGCTCTCTGCCCAGATCTCAGGATGCCGATTTCTTCTGCAATGGCTGAAGCTGTCACCTTATGATCACCCGTTATCATAACAGGCATGATGCCAGCTGTAAGACAGTTTGATACTGCTTCTTTGGATTCTTCCCTTGGGGGGTCCTGCATGGCAATCAATCCGATAAATGTAAAGTTATCTTCATCATTTAAATTGATATCTTGTTTTTCAATATTTTTCTGGGCAAAAGCTAAAACCCTAAGTCCCCTCTTAGAATATTCATGGTTTTGATCCTGCGCCTGATTAATATCTTCTTCTGTAATAGCTCTTTCTGCCCCATTACTATATACAAATCTTGATTTATGCAGCATGGCATCTACTGCACCTTTTGTCATCATAACAGTAGTATCATCTATGTTGTGCAAAGTGCTCATGAGCTTTCTATCTGAATCAAAAGGGAGTTCTGATAATCTTGGATAAGCTGATAATACCTGCTTATAATCTTTCCTGGTGTTCATGTAATATTCTATGAGAGCAGTTTCAGTGGGGTCTCCCAGCACCTTTCCCTCGGTTACAGAACTGTCATTGCACAGTATTGCTGCCAATAGCAATCGGTTGGTGGATAGTTCTCCATTGTCTGCCAGGTAAGTATTTTTCACTGTCATCCGGTTTTTGGTCAGTGTTCCTGTTTTATCTGAACAGATGATAGATACACACCCCAGACTTTCCACTGCTTTGAGATTTTTCATGATAGCATTTTCTTTAGCCATCTTAGATGTTCCTAAAGCAAGAGATATGGTTACAATGGAAGAGAGAGCTTCCGGAATGGCCGCTACAGCCAATGCAACTGCAAACATCAGTGAATCCAAGACGGTCATGCCCCTATAAATGCATAGTCCTAATATGCATGCACAGATAATCATAATGATTAAGGAAAGTTTTTTGCCAAAAGCGTCAAGGCTTATCTGCAGAGGGGTTTTCCTCTCCTTGGTTTCGTTCATCAGCTGTGCAATCTTTCCCAGTTCAGTATTCATACCAACACTGGTGACAACTGCCATACCTCTTCCATAAGTTACCTGTGTACCAGAGAATACCATGTTATCCTGGTCTGCCAGGGTTTTATCTCCAGATATTTTTTCAGAAATTTTATTTATACTCTCTGCTTCTCCCGTTAAAGAACTCTCATTGACCTGCATGGAATAGCATTCAACAATTCTTCCATCAGCAGGCACTACATCCCCGGCTTCCAGCACCAGTATATCTCCTACTACAATATTTGCTGCTTCTATACCACGTCTTTTACCACACCGTATGACTTTAGCAAGAGGAGAGGCTAATTTTTTTAAACTATTTAATGATTTTTCTGCTTTAAAATGCTGTACTGTTCCTAAAATAGCATTAAGAACAATGACTCCCAATATTACCAGTGTACTTTCCAGATCACCTGTAAATATGGAGATGACTGCTGCTGCAATTAGAATGACCACTAACAGATCTTTGAACTGAGTGAGAAATACTTTCAATAGTCCCTGCTTTTTTTCTTCTGCCAGTTGGTTTTTTCCATATCTTTTCTCATTTTCTTCTACCTGCTTCTCATCCAACCCTTCCTTTGAAGAATTTAAATCTTTAAGTACTTCTGTTGCACTCATTTTATAGAACATTATACGCACTCCATTCCTTATTCCTATGTTAAATATTAGTATGCTTATTTTGACATATTCTATTCTAATTTCACTTTTTTATCAATGTAATAAATGTTAAACTCCTGTTAATTAAATGTTAAATACTTCAAATTAATTATTTCTTTTTATACTTAGAGATGAGGCTTCATATCCAAATATTAATTTGCTTTTTATTGTCTATGCTGTTGCACTACCGTGATTATCATCTTTACTTAAATCCCGGTAGCTTCTTGCATCTTTACTCATTAGTTTTGACACATTGTTAGCTTTTTTATTGAAATGCCTACCATAAAGTTTCAGCTTTCATAAAATATGGTAGGATTTGCCCAAAAAGCTACCGGAGATTTTGTTTTTTTATAATTATAAGAGCAAAAGACCTATTCTCTTATCGTTTGATTAATTTGCATAAAAAAAGGGGCTACTGCAAAATATCAGTCATTTTGCAACAGCTCCGTTTTTACTACTAATATTTTATTTAATTGTTTTAGGTTTTGCCCCATGAAACTGATAGTAACAGACTTCAATATTGCCGTTGTACAGCTTCCTTCTTCTGTCTGCCAGTTTTCCAAAGACCTGCTTTTCTATGGTTTTATCCGGAGTAATCATAAACAGGGACCAGGTTGGGTTCTGCTTTAAGAAATTCTTAAACTTATTATAGATTTTCTTAATTTCTTCCTTCTCTCCAATCCTTTCTCCATATGGGGGATTCGTAATGATTACACCACTCGTTTCACTGGCTTCCATTTCAGCCACATTCATTCGTTCAAAGGTTATGCAGTCATCTACCCCTGCATCTGCTGCATTTTCCTTTGAAGCTTCTATGGCTGCAGGATTTATGTCATAGGCTCTGATACGGATATCTTTATCATGTATTATTTCGCTAAAAGCTTTTTTTCTTTCTTCTTTCCACAAATCTTCTGGGATTATATCCCATTTTTCTGCTGCAAAATGCCGGTTTAATCCTGGAGCAATATTCTTTTCAATCATGGCAGCTTCAATGGGAATTGTTCCTGAACCACAGCAAGGGTCCACAAGCAGCCTTCCTTCTCTCCAGAAAGAAAGCTGTACCATAGCTGCCGCTAAAGTTTCCTTAATAGGGGCCGTCACTGCATTCTGCCTGTATCCTCTCTTATGAAGCCCAACTCCTGTTGTGTCCAGTGTAACAGTAACTCTGTCCTTAAGGAGCGTTACCTTTATAACATATTCTGCTCCACTTTTCTCAAAATGCTCTACCCCATATGTTTCTTTCAGCCTTTCTATAATAGCCTTTTCTGAAACACTCTGACAGCTACGCATACTGAACAGTTTAGACTTAACAGACGAACAGTTGACTTTAAAGTTACCATCAACAGGTATCCATTCTTCCCAGGCTATGCCTTTTATAGTCTGGAACAAATCTTCAAATTCTAAAGCTTCAAATTCAGCCATTTTAACTAGGACCCTGTCAGCACACCTTAACCACAGGTTTGATTTTACTATAGCTCTTTCATCACCCATATAAGTAATCTTCGCATCTTCAGATTTAATAATCTTGTATCCTAAGCTTTCTATCTCTCGTTTTACTACTGCTTCCAGGCCAAAGGTGGACGTTGCAATCAGTTCAAGTTTCATTTTTTCCTCTACTTTCCCTCGCTTTATAGAAAAAAAGCTCCCCCTTTGAGAGCTTTTTTATTTTTTTATTGTGCATTAAAAACTAGGTCTTCTTCTGTTTAATTGATTGGTCTCCATGAATTCAATGGAATCCAGAGCTTCACCGGTTCCAATAGCTACGCAGGACTTTGGATCCTCTGCAATTCTTACCTGTATTCCGGTTCTATCCTGAATTCTTTTATCAATGCCATAAAGTAGTGCACCACCGCCAGTAATAACGATACCTGAATTACTGATATCCGCTGCCAATTCAGGGGGCGTTCTCTCCAATACGGAATGAACGGCCTCTGCAATAGTCTGCAGTGGCTCTTCAAGAGCCTCCATCATCTCTGCAGATGAAACCTCTATAGATTTAGGTAATCCACTAACCAGATCCCGGCCTCTGCATTCCATGGAGATAGGTTCTTCTCTTTGATAAGCTGTTCCTATTGTCATTTTTAATTCTTCTGCGGTTCTTTCACCAATATATAATTTGTGAACCTTTCGCATATATTTAACGATATATTCATCGAATTTATCTCCAGCAATTTTTACAGAAGAACTTGCAACAATTCCACCAAGTGAAATAACTGCAATATCTGTAGTACCTCCGCCGATATCAATAACCAGAACTCCGTCTGGCTTTGCAATATCAAGGCCCGCACCAATGGCTGCTGCAATAGGCTCTTCCATAAGATAAACGTCTTTACCTCCAGCCTGAGTAGCAGCTTCTCTTACTGCTCTTTTCTCTACTTCTGTTACACCACTTGGAACACAGACCATAATTCTAGGCCTGAAAAATCTGCTTGTTCCACAGGTTTTCTTAATAAAATACTTCAGCATTCTTTCTGTTACATCATAATCTGAAATAACACCATCCCGCAGTGGTCTGACTGCAACAATGTTTGCAGGAGTTCTACCAAGCATTTGTCTGGCCTGTTCTCCTACAGCTAAAATTTCATTGTTATCCTGATTAATTGCAACAACTGAAGGCTCATTTAAAACGACACCTTTTCCTTTAATATAAACTAAAACATTGGCCGTACCAAGGTCAATTCCAACTTCTGATGAAAATCCCACTTGATTTCTCCTTTCAATTTAAAACTGCTCTTTAAGCAATCATCACTAAAGAGCAGCACAAATAGTCTTTGTTTTATGTAATACCTACATCCTAGCTACCTACGATTTGCCCAAAAATGCTATCCTCTTCGTTTTTAGAGAAATTGGTATTAATGTAACCCTGCATTCTTGCACCATACTGTACATAAAAGTTAGATACTGTAATATTCCCCACAACAACAGAGTTTGATAGAAACTCGCCATTGCCCCCAATATTCACTTCGCCCTTTATTTTGCCATCAACTCTGGTGTTCTGGGCTGCAACATCGCCTACAAGCAAAGTATCCTTATCCATAAGTAAAGCGCCCTTAGAATTAATGTTACCTTTAATTTGTGCACCCTCCAATAGGATATCAGTAGCTTCAATATCGCCTTGAACAAAACCTGATACTCCTACATTCTTTGTAGTATCAATTTTGCCCTTAACCTTACCATTTAATTCAATGTTTTCAAAAGATTTTATATTTCCTTCAACTATTGTGTTTCTTGTAATAATAGTTGTGCCCACTTCATCTTCATTGTATGGTTCATTGGGACCCATACCATTTCCAGAATTACCGCCGCCGCCAAAACCATTATTAAATTTTGTTGAATCAGCAGCAAAATTGCCAGAGAAAGTGTTTTGTGAGGACTGACCAAATCCTGGCTTGTCAAAGAAAGCTGGTTCCTCATTATTTGTATTCGCTCTCTGCTGATTATATGTATCATTATTAGGATTAGGATTTGAGTATGCTCCCATATTCTGTGTATTCTGAGGAGCGCTCTGTTTAAATGCCTGACTAAAATCCTGATTTAATCGGTCATTGCCAGCCGGCTCCGTTGGAGTCTGATTTGCAGCCATATATTCTTCGCTGTTTTCTGGTACTGCGGCAGTTTCTTCATTTACTTTTCCCTTATCTTGAGAAGAGTCTATCCCCAGAATTTCCCTCATTGCCTGGCTAAAATTTCCTTTATTACTCATTTTTGGCGCCTCCAATAAATTCACTGTATTATTTATTTACCATCTAAAAGGTAATTGGTTTAACATTGGCTGTCAGCTTTTTGAAACTATATCCATTATCTTTATAAAATCGGATAATTTCATTTAATGCTTCACAGGTATTGTCATTTCCATTGTCGTGCATCAGAACTATACACTCATCAGCTTTTTTAGGAAGTTTTGTAGCATTTGTAATCATTGATTCTTTTGACATTTTACCCGAGCCGTCATCAGCACATACATTCCAGTCAAAATACACCATTCCCCTGCGTACTACTTCTTTTATTAAATCTTTATACCTATCTTTGTCATATGCATTTATACTTCCACCAGGAAATCTCAGTATACTAGGAGCTTTACCTGTAACTCTCTGGATTCTGTTATATGATTGTTCAAAATCCTTCACATAATTATCTACAGAAGAATAAATGGTATCATAATTAGTACCTGTTGAAGTAAGCACACCTACGGCATGTCCATCATCGTAAGCCTCTTTAATAATACTGTCTGCTGTCTGGCTTTCACTAGTATTAAAGAAAAAAGTTGCTTTGATCTTGTTCTCCCGCAATATATCCAAAATTTGCGGAGTATTTGGGGAAGAACCATCATCGAAAGTCAGATATACTACTTTTCCATCATTTTCTGTTATTTTATCACAAATAGCAGTATCTGTGGCGGCCTTTTCCTTTTGTACAGCAGATTTAACAACCTTATTTTCTGTTGTTTTGCTGATGGCAGGCACACTTTTTCTGCTACAGGCTCCCGATTCCAAAGATTCAGCTTATTACCTACAAAAAAAGTCAATAAACAAGCTATGACAATTATTATTGAAAGAGCCGTAAAAACAATCATACGTTTATAAAAAGCGACACTTCTTTCTTTCATACATACTCTTTCCTTATCTAAATTGTAAACATATACTAGAATATTATCACAAATTAATGCAGAAAACAAGTGATGTTTTTACTGACTCATGGCTTTATATTCGTCTAAATGCTGATTATACTTTGTTACATTGTCTGTATACTGAGAATACAGCTTATTATACTCTGCCTGTTTCTCTGCAAGCTGATCAGCGTATTTTTCGTCATTGTTTTCTTCATACTTACGACTGATTTCTGCTATGGCGGCATTAATGTCACTAAGCTTGGACTCCATTTCTTCAATTTCACCCTTTTCTGTTTTAAGGGTTTTCTGCATAGTCTCTACATCTGAAGATACCGCTACCGCATTTGCCATGTCTGGACCCGCATTTGTCTTAAGCAATTCATATATCAGCATCCCTATGGATGAAATGGTTAATACTAATATAATTAAAATAGCACTTACCCATTTTTTCATGCTATGCTTATATTCACGATTCAATTCATCAATTTTATCCTGTAACTCCTGCTCATGCCTTCTTTGCATTTCTTCCATGGCAGCCCTCATTCTAAGAGCTTCTGCCTCTGCTTCTGCTGCAGCTTCTTCTACTACCCTTTCAATTAAAGGTATTTCCTCTTCTTCGGTTTTAACCAGACGCAATTCATTGTTTAGTACTCCCTGAATTACCTCTTTATAATCAATACCAGTTCGTACATTCCGCTTAAAAAATTCTTTCTTTCGTTCTTTTTCCAAAGCCTCCAATTCACCAAGTTCTGCAGGAGGTGCCAGCCCACTGTTTTCATCCATGGAGGGATTTCCCATGGCTGTGGCTGCCGCATGAGGAGCCATTCTGGTTTTTTCTTCCTGTTTAATCAACTTGCTTAAATTGGTGATTTCACCTGATATGTATTCATCTTCGAACAATTCGTTAAACAACTGGTATAATTTGAGGCTTTCATTGTAGAGGCCTGCATTACTAAGAATTTTAGAAACCACAATAAACTTACCAGAAAACATCATCCTTAATCTGGTATTCATGGAATGCTCATTTGGTATAATATCTGTTACAATATTTTTAAATTCAGGTGCTATAGTACTCATAATATAATTATATGCATTGGTAATAGCCAGTTTTTCTTCCATGGATGTGGCATTAACACCTGTTACCTTAGCCAGAAGCACATTATTTACATAATCTGCTTCTTTTACAAACCAGCGTTCCATTTTCTCAAATAATATATTCTGTATTCTGGAAAAAGGAAGCTGTGGTTTTTCTACGCTGCTTAAGATTTTATGCATGTGGATAATCTCTTCCAGATCTATCCTTATATTCTGTCTGTTAACAATTTCTTTTATAGGATATAAAATGTTGTCTTTAAACTCATTATATAAAAAAGCCATCTTATTGTTGTCGATAGCTTCTATCTTATTTCCACTAAAGAATCCCCAGAATCTGCCTACGGACACATTTAAAAGATCATTGATTAAATTTAAAATAATCTTCCATTGTTCTGTTAAGGTAAAATTTCTGTCAAATATGCACAAGAAAATATACTGAGCTAAAAATGAATTATAATCAGTGGTATTCACTCCCCGTTTTTTTCCAAAGAATTCTATAAAGTCTCCTTTATTTCCTAATCTGGCAGCTACATCTGGATCAGAAAACCAAAATATTTTATATACATAACTATCTGCATTTTCCAATGCCCATACCATATTTTCCTTTGTTCTGTTTGGAGCTCCCAGTTTCGTTTTATCAAACTTGGGTTTATATTTTTCAGGGGCATTTTTCCATTGATTATAAAGTGCCTTTAATTCGGCTTCATCACAATAGGTTGAGGCTCCCAGGATTCTGTACGGATTGTTAATAATCATTTCGAATGCATCATTAAAATCTTCATTCTTATTTATTCCTGCTATTAAATTGTCGTATGCAGATTGTCTGATCGCCACGCTTATACTCCTTTTCTTTTCATTTGAGTTTCCTTCATATAATTTTAAAATATTTTTCTAAAATATGCTATACTAAAGTTATAAATTTTATAACTTTAATTTTTATATAATAAGAAAGGTGTCTTTTTATATGAGTAAAATAGCTTTTACCGGGGGTCTGTTAATTGACGGAACAGGCAATGCCCCATTGAAAATTCATTAGTACTGATTTCTGATAAAAAAATTGAATACGCCGGGGCCCATAAGGATTTTGGAGACAGTTATGAGCTAATCGACATAAAGGATAAAACTATTATGCCGGGTCTGATAGACACGCATTTACATTTTTCTGGTAACCTTACTGATAATGATAGCGACTGGATTCTCGAGGATCCCATACAGAAAACAGTGGTAGCAGTACAGCAGGCTCATGAATGTTTAGAGCATGGTCTCACAACTGTAGGAGAAATTTCCCGTTCTGGTCTTCATATCCGCAATATGGTGGAAGCAGGGGTTATGCAAGGGCCCCGTATCGTGGGTACCGGCCTTGGGTTTTGCCGTACTGGAGGCCATGGGGACAGCCACAGGCTGCCCATAAATTACAATGAGGAATCTCATCCCTGGGCAGAACGTATTGATGGTCCCTGGGAACTTAGAAAAGCAGTGCGCCGAAGGCTTAGGGAAAATCCCGATGCAATTAAAATCTGGAGTACGGGAGGAGGAATCTGGAGATGGGATCAGAAACTGGACCAGCATTACACTTTTGAAGAAATTCAGGCCGTTGTAGATGAATGTAATATGGTAGGCATACCGGTGTGGTCACATGCTGAAGGTTACAGTGGTGCCTTAGACTCTGTAAAGGCAGGAGTTCATCTGATTATCCACGGCCAGACTCTGAATGATGAATGTCTGGATATAATGGCTGAAAAAGGGATTTATTTTTGTCCTACCATTCAATTTCTGAATGAATGGTTTAAAACCTATGCTCCTACATACATTCCCGAAGTTCATGATAAATATAAGGGAGAAACTGTTGCAGAAAAAGAGCTGAACAGAGTATATGAAAATCTGCGAAAGGCTCAGGTAAAAGGTATCGGATTAACCATAGGATCTGATTCCTTCTGTTCTACGCTGACCCCATATGGAACTACTGCCATTGGAGAAATGTATTCCTTTGTAGAAAAAGCTGGTATTTCACCCATGGACACTATCGTTGCTGCCACAAAAGCCGGGGCAGATATGTTAAAGGTTGGAGATATAACTGGAACTCTGGAAGAAGGAAAGTTCGCTGATTTAATTGTCATTAAAGGCAATCCTCTAAAAGAAATAAGAAACATATCTACTGAAAATATGAGCATTATTATGAAAGAAGGCTGTTTAATAAAAGCCATCATCTGATAGGCGATTCTTTTCTTTTGATGAATATTCTCTCTGATTTTGAAGATACTTAAGACATATACGTAATAAATATGAACTGTATTTATATAAGAACAGAGGCATAGGAGAAAGATATGAATGATAATCGTAAAATAATCAAAATCAGAAAAGATCAGGAAGGCGAAATAACCGACATTATGCTGGATGATGAGACTGTGGTTCCAGTTAATCATGCAATACTCATGGCCAAGGACGGGCTTTTAGAAGGTACCATTGTGGTCCGTGGTAAAAACGGCGGCGAATTCTTAAGAAATGACCCCAATGGCCCAGTGGCAGATGCCATTTCAGATTTGCCAACTTTTAAATGAATATTATAAAACAGAGCCGGTCCGTTATGTATATGTTAACGGGCCGGCTCTGTTTTATTCTTACAATATAAAATTATTTTACTGTTGTATCTTCAGTTTCTAAATTCTGTTCTTCTTCGTTTGTTATTTCGTCTTCCTCTGTTTCATTTTCTTCTAATAAAGGAAGTTCTTCCTGCAAAGTGTCAGCAGCAGGTTCTGAATTTATAGCACAACCAGAAAGCTTTCTATTGGCAATGCCAATTCCGATTAAAGCAAATGTCATGCCCCCATATAAAGCCAATGCTTCAAATACACCTGGAAGCAGTTGTGCCGGAATCAGACTTTTCATAACTTCTGCAGCAGGGTACCCTTGCATTACATATTGATCAATAGTAGATTTAAATATAAATATGTCATCCACTAATATAGCAATTCCAAGAAGTGCTACAAGAGTAGCAACAACGTATAAAAGAATTGAAATAGAACATTTTCCAGGCCTTCCCTGAACCTCTTTGTTTTTTGATTTCATAAAATTAATCTCCGTTTCCACCATAAAATGGTTATAATAAAAATTCCATACAAACTATATTTTAACATTTTAACGTATTTTTGTGTTGAAAATATGATAAATTAATAAAATTTTTATTCATATCGTAAGGCCTCTATAGGATCCAGCTTAGCTGCTTTATTCGCTGGATAATATCCAAAAAATACCCCGATTGACATGGAAAACGCCACACTGATAAGTATTACAGGCCAGGATGCCTTTAGTTCGTTCCCCATAATATTAACAGCGATAGCACTTATTCCCAGGCCAAGAGCTACCCCTATTATACCCCCTATGCCGCAAATAATTATAGCTTCAACAATAAACTGTAACCGAATAAATTTTCCTTTGGCTCCTAAAGCTTTTCTGATACCAATTTCCCTGGTTCGTTCCGTTACAGAAACCAGCATGATATTCATAACCCCAATACCACCTACTAATAAGGATATCCCTGCTATAACTGCAATGGCCATTTTAACTTTATTAAGCATATCTGTATAGGAATTCATGTCCTGCTGCATATTATAACCCTGACACTCCCATTTTTTATTTTTACTGTACAAATCATTAAAGTAGCTGTTAATTTCCTTAAGCAGCTCTGCCCCATCTACACCGTAAGCTGGAGAAATCTCAAAACCCCTGAAATTTGTCTCATTCTTTAGCTCACCCGCAGTTGATGCCGGAACGTAAATGGTAGCCATTTCCTCAAATCCCCTGCTACCAGTCCTTTATTTTTAGATCCATTGTCATAAATCCCTACTACCAAATAGGTTGCCAGCTTATCCTCTACGAAAACTTTTATTTCGCTGCCTAAAGCCTCATCCCCTTCCTTTTCAATGGATTCTGCCATTTCCCGCGGGATAACAGCCACTTTCCGAACCCTTTCTACATCTTTATTCTCCAGATACCTCCCATTTATTACTTTAACTTTTTTTTGTATGCTATAACCATAGTTGGTTCCCTGAATATAGACATTCTCTGTTTTTCTCCCAATTCTTATTTCACCAGAACCTCCATCCTGGGTAAAACTGAGAGTTTTTATTTTATCCTTAAATTTGTCCTGAAAGTTTTTAATATCAGTTAATGAAAGTAAATCCTCTGCCGTGGGCTTTTCGTCATCATTAAAATTCACCTGGTTATCATCCGTTTTTCTCCTGACATCTACCGATATATTTTCCATTCCCATGGCCTTCATATCCTTTTCAATGGAGGCAGATATGGAATCTCCCACTGAAACAATAGCTATTACAGATGAAATACCGATTATAATCCCCAGCATCGTCAAAAGGGACCGCATTTTATTGGTTTTTAACCCTGCTATTGCAAGAAATAAATTTTCTATAATTAACATATCAGACCATCCTTTATCGTTATCTGCCTGGTAGTTTCTTCAGCCAGTTCCATGCTGTGAGTAATAAATACAATGGTTTTCCCTTCTTCCCTGTTTATTTTATGAAACAAGTCCATAACCATTCTTCCAGTTTTGGAATCTAAAGCTCCTGTAGGTTCATCTGCCAGCAATATGGCAGGATCATTGGCCAGTGACCTTGCTATGGCCACTCGTTGTTTCTGTCCTCCTGATAGTTCATTTGGCTGATGCTCTCTTCGGTCATACATTCCCACTAAGTCTAACAGTTCTTTAGCTCTGTCCATTCTTTCTTTTCTGCCCATTCCAGCGTATAGCATTGGTAATTCAACATTTTTAAGGGCAGAACATCTGGGAATAAGATTAAAGTTCTGAAAAACAAAACCAATTTTGAGATTTCGTATTTCTGCCAGTTGGTCATCATTAGCTGAAGAAACGTCCAGACCTTCAAGTAGATATGTACCGCTGGTCTGCTTATCCAGTGCACCTATTATATTCATCAGTGTACTTTTCCCAGAGCCGGATGCCCCGACTACAGCCAGAAATTCCTTTTTATTTACTGTTAAATCAACACCTTTAACAATGTTCAGTTCCTGAGGAGTCCCCACATAGAAACTTTTATATATGTCTTTCATTTCAATAATTTTATCTATATTATCCAAGATTTACCTCCTGACCCTCAGTCAGGTCTTTAGGATTATTTATAACCCTCAATCCCTCTTTTACGCCTTTGCCCATAATTTCTACATAAAGATCATTTTCTAACCCGGTCTTAACTGTGACTTTTCGTACTATATAACTGCTTCCCTGTTTTTCCGCCACATAGATACTACTGCCCTGCTTGCTTTTAACAAGCGCATCAAAAGGTACTGCCAGAACCCCTCTTTTCCTGCTGTTACAATGTTGACTCTTGCATTAGTCCCAATTTTTACACCAGGATTTTTATCTTTTATGCTGATTTCCACTAAAAACTGTACTTTTCCACTGGAAGTTGTCTTTCCTGTGGTCTCTTCCTTCTGAGCTGTTGGCGCAATGGAAAGAACTTCACCAGAAAGTTCTGTATCACCGGTCATTTCTGTTTTAACAATCACTTTCTGCCCTTTTTTTACCTGGTTTATATCATATTCACTCACATTGGCTGCTACTTGCAAATCCTGGGTATTTTCAATAGTAAATAAAACTCCGCTGCTGGAATTTCCTTCCGTTGCATTAACCAGAGTTACAGTACCTGAAATAGGCGATTTCAGGGTTGCATCCGCAATCTGCTGTTGCAATGAAGTGGTATCTGCAGATTGTTTTTTTATTTCATAATCTGAAGAAGCTGCCTCATAGGCATTCTGGGCCTTCAATAAATCATCCTTTGAGATTTCTCCCATATCATATAAAAATTTTGCGTTATCATATTCTCTGTATTTTGAGTTCATGTCCTGGAAGGCTGAATTCATTTCAGTTTTACTGCTTTTCTGTGCCTTGTCCATTTCTCTCTGGATGCTGGTTGTATCAAGCTGCGCAAGCAAATCCCCCTTTTTAATCTGTTGTCCTAACTTCACATAAACATTTTTTATTTTTCCGTCCGCTGCAGCTGATACATTTTTGCTTTCTACGCTCTCTACTTTTCCACTTGTACTTATACTCTCTATCACATCCTTTTTTTCTAATGAAAAAGATGCGACTGGCAGTTGTTGATCTTTCTGTCCGTCTTTTGGCATCAATGCAACTATTACAACAGCAATAATGATGAGCACAATTCCAATCTTTATAACTTTTTTCTTCTTTACCTTCTTCAAATTAAGCATTTACTATCCTCCTTTAATTAACTTGCACTTCCGCCAATTGATCCCTGATAACCTTCCTTAAATGACTGATAGGTTAAAAATACTTCCTGTAGTTCAATTTCTGCTGCCTTCCCCTGATTTACAGTTTCCATATTTTTTACCGTAACATCCTCATAATCTTTCTTTGACATTAATCCTCTGTCATACTTTGCCTTGGCAATATCCAGATTCCTTTTTGCATCATTCATTGCCCTGATTGACTTATTAACTTTTCTTGTAGTTGTATCAATCTGTTCATATTGCTTTTTAAAATTCTTTTTAACTGTATCTTTAAGCTCTGTTAAATCTTTTTCGCTGTCACTTATTGCCCTTCTGTCTTTTACAAAATCTGTTTTTAAATGTTCCACTTTCAATTCCTGCAAAAGAATATCTTTAGAATTTTTCACAGTCTCTTCCAGATCTTTATCCAAATTAATCTGATTTAACTGTCCAAGATCAAAATCCTTCATTTCTTTAAACTGAACTTTATCATCATCCTTAAGTCCCACAGCACTTTTCACATTTGCAATTTGGTCTTGAAGTTTTTTTTCACCCTCAGAGATTTCATCACTATAATTTGTTTTAGTAACCATCTCCTTATATTGAGTTAAAGAAATCAATCCTCTTTTATATTTTTCTTCCCCAACTGAATTTTGCTGTTTCTCCTGTTCTGCCTTATTCTTTAAAAGCTCCTGGTCTAATTTCATGCCTATATATTTTAAATATTCAATTTTAGCTGTAAGGGCCTGCTTTTTTAAATTTGCTGTTTCTGTAATATCGGATACCTGTACATTATATTTTGATGTCCTTAATTGATCATAAAGAGAACTAATTGAGCTTGCATTCCCCCAGCCATCTCCAGAATCTTCCTTCTTAAGTTTTCTAATTTCTCTTTCATATTTACTCTGATCAAGCAGAAGCCGTTGTTTCTTTTCCTGAGAATCATTAAAGTATTTACTGCTCTTAAACATGATTTCATCTATAGAATCTAGTGAAATGTCATAAACTTTTACTTTATTTTCCGCACTTGCAGCCTTTTTTTCTGCTGCCAGACTTATGTCGGGAAAGCTGAAAACAATCGCTGTCATAATAAAGAATGCAATTACCTTTTTCATTTGTTTTTTCCTTTCTTTTCCTTTATTTAAATAAATCTTATCTTTCAATTCTTTATCAAGTCTTTACAAAACCTTAAAAAAACTTTATGTAGCCTTAAAGTTTTTTAAGTGTATTAACTTTTTATTAATTAGTGTTTACCCCTAAAAAAAAACCACGCGTCCAACGCGTGGTTTTCTGTATACAAAAGGACAGTAAAGATAAATCTACTGTCCCAGTAATGGAATAAATATTTTAAATGCCGTTTTATATCCTTTTTCTTCTCCTGTTTCAAGAGCAATATTTCCTCCATGCCCTTCAATGATTTTTCTACTAATGGATAACCCTAATCCAGAGCCCTGCTTGCTGGTTCTGGAATCATCTCCCACTACAAAAGGATCAAATATGGAGGCTGTAAGTTCTTGTGGAATACCAACACCATTATCTGCAATTACAATTCTCACGAATTTATTGAGACTTTGCTGCTCATCCATAGTTACATTGATAAAAAGCCTTGTCCCTTTTGGGTTATGCTTTATGGAATTATTTACTATGTTATCAAATGCACGTTTTAACTGGAACTTGTCCACATTGCAAAAAGCATGATCTTCAGGTATATCCAGTTCCAGTTCAAAGCCCTTGTCACTGATTTCTTCGTATCTTTCTGCCAGATATTCTCGTAAAAATTCATATATTTCGATGCTTTCAAAGCAGAAAGAGAAATCCGGATGCTCCAGTTTACTATATTCATAAAAAGTATTAATTAAATCCGTTAGTTCAATAGATTTATTGTAAATCTTATTTAAGTACTTTTTCTGCTCCTCTTCAGCTATCATGCCATCTGCCAGAGCTTTAGCATACCCCTGTATGGTAGTAATCGGTGTCTTTAAATCGTGGGATATATCTGCCAGCATTTTCTGGCGCTGCTCTTCCATCTTTGTTTTAGCATTTTCACTTTCCCTGAGCTGCTCAGACATATTATTAAAACTGTCACAGATCTGAACAAATTCCGCTGATCCAATGTACTCCACAGCCTGGTTTCGATCCCCCCGGCAAATGCCTGCATAGCCTGGTTCAACGTATTCAAAGGTTTTTTTATCTTCCTTGAAAGCCATAGTACAAACCCCGATACAGATAATATATAGCATAATATGATGCTTATATCTATTACTACCAGTCCGTGTGAATAGGCCCTCATACTTCTCCTGTCAGAGAAAGTCATGTTCATGATAATTTTATACTTGTTACCATCATTACCTTTAAATGAGTACTTGCTGATTTCCAGGTCATCATCTAAAGAATTGGTCAGATACGTAAACTCCCTCTTTGTATAATGTCTTTTGGCAGGAGCGTTTGCACTGGACATAATCACATTTCGATTCCGGTCAAATATCTGAAAATATCCTGAATCTTTATCTCCATCATCTTGGTATTTTATCTCCTGAACTATAGTCAGGGGCTTACCATTGTTCCCCTTAAATCTGGATGAATATCTGTAAACATTCCCTGAATAATCCTGAATACACTGCAATTCCCCTTTAGTGTATCCGCTTCGAATCTTACTGTTGTCACTGGTATAAATGACTTTATTATGGCTGTCCAGAATTTCAAAATACCCTTTAGGCCCTACCAGGGTATATGGTTTTATACGTTCATACTGTCCTTTTTCAAGTAGTTTAATCTGAGGAGTAATATCTCCTTTAGGCATTTTCAGGTGGGCGGCCAAAGCCAGAGTACCTAAAGAGAAAATGGATATGACCAAAATAACGTTTATTACTGTAAAGGCTATATAATTCTTTACTAGCAGAGACAGGAAACTTCCTTTTTTTCGTTTATCTTTTTTCAATTTTATATCCAAGCCCCCTGATTGTTTTTATATATTCAGGACTTTTAGGATCCCTTTCTATTTTTTCACGGAGTTTTGAAATGTGTACCATCATTGTGTTATCATCGCTTTCAAAATACTCCCCGCTAATAGTTTCATAAATCTGTGCTTTTGTGTAAACCCTGCCAGGTGCTTTCATCAATAAGGCTATTATTTTATATTCTGTAGGCGTTAAAGAAATCTCTTTCCCGCTTTTCGTCAGTTCCAGTTTTTCTGTATCCAGCTCCAGTTCCCCTACAATTAATTTTGTACTTGTAACCGTTTGCTGTGCTGTGTTGTCATTTAATTTATAATACCGCCTTAATGCTGCCTTTACCCTTGCAATGATTTCCAAAGGATTAAAAGGTTTTGTCATATAATCGTCTGCACCCAGATCAAGTCCTATTATTTTATCACTGTCTAAGTTTTTTGCAGAGAGTATCAGGATTGGTATATTGCTGATAAATCTGATTTTTTTAGTAACTTCATACCCATTGAGTTTTGGCATCATAATGTCTAATACAGCTAAATCAATCTCATTGTGGGCCAGTATATCCAGTGCCTGAAGTCCGTCACTTGCAGCGTATACCTCATACCCTTCATTTTCTAAATATAATTTTAAAAGATCTACAATAGACTCATCATCCTCTGCTACCAGAATCTTATAACTCATAGTTGTAAACCTCCTTGTCTTTTTCTGTATCTATCAATTAATTTATTTGATGCAGATTTTTCATACCTTTTTCTATTTGTTTTATTCATATTTCATTTTGCCTTTTCCTGTTGACTAAATTATCTCGTTTATCCCACTCCACTTTTTTCCTGATTTGAGTTCTATATTAGATTATTATCCTTAATTCTGTCTTTATATAACCTTAAGATTTCTTAAAGATACTTTCGTATGATATTTTATCACAAAGCTGCACTATTATCTATCTTATCCGAAGGTTTCTGACAGTTGACGATATAAATACCTGCACAAACTAAAATCAGTGAAATGACGCTTTTTAATCCCAGTGCCTCTTCATTTTCAGTTGTGAGTAACAGGGCAGATAAAACCACTCCGAATACTGGATTCATAAACCCAAATACCGCAACCCTGGATACCTGATTATATTTTAACAGAATACCCCATAAGGAATATGCTACGGCTGATACCACTGAAAGATAAAGTAGCATTACAATCCCAGGCGCTGTTATCACATCTAACCGACCGTTCATCATTAATCCCAACACAATCATAATGATTCCCCCTAAGGCAAACTGGTATCCACTTAAGACAACGGGGTTCTCGTCTTTGGAAAAATGTTTCAACGTAACAGATGAAAAAGCGTAAGCTACAGTGGACAAAAGGATAAATCCTTCTCCACTAAACTTCATAGACATATCCATTCCTTCTTTTGTTAAATTAACTAAGATTACACCAATAAAACCTATTATGCATCCCATGCTCTTTACCTTTGTAAGTTTTTCCTGTTTAAAAATGAGACTGGCAATTAGAATAGCAAGGAACACATTTACTCCTTCTATAATAGATGCCTTAACTCCCGTTGTATTGGATAATCCTATATAAAAAAATATATACTGGAGTACTGTCTGAAGCATACTTAGCTTTAAAATTTTCAGCCAGGAGCCTCTTTTGGGAACCAGCATTTTTTTATTTAATATACTGCCTATTGCAATGGTCAGAATGCCTGCCAAAGTGAATCTGCTTCCTGCAAATAGAATCTGGCTGCCCACATCACCTGTTGTAATGCAAAACAGTCTGTATCCAATTTTTATACAGGGAAAAGCACTTCCCCATAATGCACAGCAAAGCATGGCACCAATCCACACCACTGCAGTCTTTTGCATAAATAATTCTTTCGTATCGTTCATCTTTTGTAAGATTCCTTTCTCAAAAATCAAGTATTATTATTTATTTTACCATCTGACTGCTAATGTTCCAAAACAATTCTCATACTTCCAAATTCTCCCGCATATATTGTGATATCGAACTCATTAGATTGAATCCAATAAATGATAGGGGCGGTGAAGTATTTAATATGAAGGATTACATAGAAGAAAGAGTCCTGGAACTGGCCAGGTACATTCTTGATACAAATTCCACGGTCAGAGCGACTGCTAAGAAATTCAGAGTCAGCAAAAGTACGGTACATAAAGATATTACAGAGAGACTGCAGGAAATAAATCCAGGGCTTGCCGCTGAAGTAAAAGCGGTTCTGGACACAAATAAAGCAGAAAGACATATCAGAGGCGGCCTTGCTACAAAGGAGAAATATCATTCTAAATCATCCAGATAGTAATTAAGAGGCTGCTAAAAAAATGTTTTTAACAGCCTCTTAGTTATTTATTTTTCATAAATTTTAATTTTATTCTTCCCATTATTTTTTGACTGATACTGGGCAGTATCTGCCTTGCGGTACAGTTCATTAAAATCATTTCCGTGTTCAGGGAAAAAGGCAATTCCCATTGAGCTGAATACCTTTACTCTTTTGCCTTTGTCTGTAAACTGAATCTTAAGCAAAGTTCCTAGTAAGGCTTTCTACTTTATTAATTTGCGCCTTTATTCCCATAAGCATCACTGAATGTAAAATTAAAGTTCTTCTTTAAATATGGACTTTGGCATTGTACTGTGGCGGATTTGACGTTTTCTATTCCAGAATTAAGATATTGAGCATTTTTCTGAAGTTGCTTTTTTATGTATGAATTTAACTCTGTAGGTGTCTGTCTACTGTAAATTCCAGAAATGTCACCATCTTTTCCTGTCCACGCACTTAAGGTGCCCCCGTTTCCGGGTTATATGGTTCTGACCTTCCAATCAGATAATTTACTGTAATGCCATAAGGTTCTTTCTGGGTCTGCAGTTCAATGCCATTACCATACTCATGTAATGGAAGCATCCTTACAAGCTTTCCATCCGCACTGGCATCGCCAACATACCGAACTCTGGCATTCTTTAATATATGAGGCAGGAGTTCCTTTTCATAATAGAGATTAATCAGATTCAGAACGGAATAATCCACTCCCCACTCTGCCAGGCTGCCATCCTCTAAAAAACCTAAAAAAGCAGCTTGATATTTTTTAGCATCTATGGAATAACCATAAAAAACAGCGTAACGTTCCGTGTAGTGTTTATTACCTTTTTCAGTTATCTCTGAACCTCCCCCGGCAATATCTTTATACTTCTGTTTATCTGTCGGTTCAAGCTCATAATCCACTTTATATACTCTGGCAGATGGATAAATAATATTCCATGGTACAGTTTCCCCTTGAACCATATCATTATCAAGTATGCCTGGCATATCCCCCACCGGATTTATTTCTTTAAAACTATTTATCTTAAATCCTTTTATGGATTTACTCAGAGGGAGCTTCGTAGTTACATAATTCTCCAGATACTGGGAAAGCATTGCCTCTGCATCATAATCTCCCCCAGCAACAGCTACACCCCTTTTTGCATCCGTTAGGATTCCAGCGTCTGATTTTGCCCTATAGGAGGCAGGGGCTTTCACACTCTCTAAGGTCATGGCCGTACTGATTAGTTCTTTATCTGTAATACTATCATTTTCCGTATAAAGCACAGGCATTATTCTTGTATACTGATCAGAAGCAATATAGACTTCTGTCCTTATCCGTTTATCATCTTTCAGATAGGTCACTTTATATGCATCCCATATATATGGGGAATGCTCTTTTATTCTTTGAATTTTTACATTATTTTTTAAAACAGGTAAAATTCCAGACTGCTTTACCAGTTCTTTTACCTTTTTTTCATAATTTACTCTTCCTGACAAGTTCCCTTTACTGCCAGAGCCCTCAGGCTCAACTTCATTTTCAGATAGATCCAGCATTCTATAAGTCAGTGCTGCAGTTTCAGTTCCATTCTTATTATGAAATATGATATTTTCACTGTATGGTGGACTTTCAGGCATCACTTCTTCATATTCTTTACCCCAGGAGAGAGGTACTTCTAACATATATTTACTCCACTCGTTGTCGGGTCCACATACATCAATTAACTGAGTTTTTTGAGAAAAACCTGGAGCATTTGTTAAACATAATACGGACAGCACTCCAAGTAGAACCAGTCCTAATACACTTGCCCATATCTTAGGCTTTTTAAAACAGGCTATCCTTTTTATACGTCTGCTTACTTCTTTTTCTCCACTTTCCAGACAAATTGAAGAAATAATAAAAGAAGTTTTTCCTGTGACCGTGTTCAATAACATTTCTGCATAGGCTTTTTTCGCTCCAGTAAAATTTATAACCCGATAGTCACAGTACATTTCCAAATCACACCTGAAAGTTTTAAAGCTATACCAAGCCAGTGGGTTAAACCAGTTGAAACAGAGAATCATCAAAGAAATCAGGTTCCAGATGTTATCTCCGTTTTTATAGTGACATAATTCATGAGTAAAAACATGTTTTAACTCATAACAGTCATATTTTTCAGAAATACAAATAACTGGGTTCAGTATCCCTGCCAGAATAGGGGATTCTACCCCCTTCCTCAGAACAATTCTGTCACCTTTTACCTTCAACTGCTCTCTACACAGATCAAGAATATGGCAGATTTCTTCGTCCTGACACACAGGCAGGGTTTTTACTTTTTTAAGAATCCGTCTGTATGAAATCAACAAAACGGCTGCCATCACATTAACTCCCGCCCCATATATAAGAAGTATCATCTTTTCTAAAGGCTTATGGTTATATTCGTTATCTTCCAATTGTATATTTTCATTGGTTACTTCTTTATTAATCCCATTTTTAGAATTAAGATAATTATCCGGACTCTTTTGCAGAGTGCTGTGGGTTTTCTCTGGAATGCTGTATATCTGTTCCGCAGATTTTTGCTCAGCAAATTCAGCATATGTTCCAGAAATATCTGGAAGGAAATTATAAATACTGATATCACTTTCAGGCAAAACAGGAATGACAAACCTTATTATCAATATGGTCCAGATAAGTACATGCCACTTGGGTGTAAACTGGTTTTTAAACACCCTTTTTAATATCAGAATCAAAATAGCCGTTACAGAAAATGTAACAGTCATATTAATTAAAAAATCCATTTGCTATCTCCCATTATCATTAAATATCACCCTAAACGCCTATAAATACTAATTAATAGTTTATTTGCAATATACATTTACTGGTCCATTTTATCTATAATATCTCTTAGTTTCTTCTGTTCTTCATCAGACAGCTCTGAATCTTTTACTAAAGTAGATATCAACATTGAAGCGGAGCCATCAAACACTTTTTCCAGGAAACTTTTTACCTCTTTAATCTTACATTCCTCTTCACCTACTACAGGATAATACTTAAAATTATTAGGGACACCTTTATCTGCATTAATGGCCCCCTTGTCTGCCAGTCTGTTTACTAAAGTTCTTACTGTGGAGTATCCCCAGCCACATTCCTTTGTTCTTCCTGCAATCTCTTTTAAAGTAATGTTGGGATACTCCCAAAGAACTTTCATAATCTTCCACTCTGAGTCACTAATACTGATATTCCTGTTATTCATATAAAAACCCCTTTACATAATTAATTTTTCTCCTACCATACAAATGTACTTGCCCAAAACAAAAGTAAGGACTACAAATGTAACTCTTACTTTAGTTTACATTTGTAGTCCTCATTTGTCAACCCTGTTTTATTTTAATGCTGCTTTAATAAACTCCCTGAATAAAGGATGTGCCTTATTTGGACGGCTTTTAAATTCGGGATGATACTGTACACCCACATGAAAAGTATTTCTCGGTATTTCAACTGCTTCTACAAGCCTTCCATCTGGAGATGTTCCACTGATTTCCATACCACACTCTATGAAACGTTCCCTGTAAGTGTTATTGAATTCATACCTGTGTCGGTGCCTTTCCTGTACAGTTTCTTTTTCATAAGCCTGTGACATTTTAGTATTTTCTTTAATTTTACAAGGATATGCACCCAGTCGCATGGTACCTCCCTTGGGGATATCTCCCGACTGATCTGGCATGAAATCTATTACTGAATTTGTTCCATAAGGCAAAAATTCACTGGAGTGAGCATCCTTTAATCCAAGTACATGTCTGGCAAATTCTATTACTGCAATCTGCATACCAAGACATATGCCAAAGTAAGGGATATTATTTTTTCTTGCATATTCGCAGGCACAGATTTTCCCTTCTATCCCTCTGTCCCCAAACCCTCCTGGTACTAGAATTCCAGTCACATCGCCTAATGACGATTCTATATTTTCCTGATTTACGTCCTCTGAATCAATCCATTTTATATGAACTCTGCTGCCATTTTCGTATCCGGCATGACGGAGAGCTTCTGCCACAGATAAGTATGCATCATGCAGCTTCACATATTTTCCCACAATAGCAATCTTTACTTCCTTATCCCGCTTTTCAATTCTATCCAGCATCTGGTTCCATTCAGTCATATCACAAGGTCCCGCATTGATGCTTAGTTCCCTGCATACAATCCAGGAAAAATTGCTTTTCTCTAACATTACAGGTGCCTGATATAAAACCGGCAGGGTGATGTTTTCAATCACACAATCCGGTTTTACGTTGCAGAATAAAGAAATTTTCTGACGGATATCTTCCCCGATGGGTTCGTCAGCGCGCATAACAATAATATCTGGTGAGATGCCCAGTGCCCGTAATTCCTTGACAGAATGCTGGGTAGGCTTTGATTTGTGCTCTCCAGAGCTTTTTATATAAGGAACAAGCGTTACATGTATGAATAAACAGTTTTCTTTCCCAACCTCCAGAGATACCTGGCGTATTGCTTCCAGAAACGGCTGACTCTCAATATCTCCTGTGGTTCCTCCTATTTCTGTGATGATAACCTCTGCCTGACTGGATTTTCCCACATTATAAATAAAGCTTTTTATTTCATTTGTAATATGAGGAATAACCTGCACAGTACTTCCCAGATACTCTCCATTGCGTTCCTTTGTTAAAACATTCCAGTATACCTTGCCTGTGGTTAAATTGGAAAACTTGTTTAAATCTTCGTCTATAAATCTTTCATAATGGCCTAAATCCAAATCAGTTTCTGCTCCATCTTCTGTTACAAAAACTTCCCCGTGCTGGTATGGGCTCATTGTTCCTGGATCTACATTTATATAGGGATCCAGTTTCTGGGCTGCTACTTTCAGTCCTCTGGCCTTAAGCAGCCGCCCCAGTGAAGCAGCCGTAATTCCTTTCCCCAGACCTGAAACTACACCACCTGTTACAAAAATATATTTTTTATTCATATCCTTTCATCGCCTCCTTTAAATAAAAAAAGCACAAAAACTAAAAAAATAAGGTTCAACAGCTAATTAGAGTGAAAGAGATACAAGACCCCTTTTCGCCGTCTTCCTTATTAATATTTTGTTCTTGTGCACTTTTATATACAATAAATATTTACTGAATTATTTTACTACATTTTGAATAAAAAATCCATTGTTTTTTTTAATAACAAATATATTTTATTTCCCATTTTATCTACCGGACTAAATTTATTTCATATATAATATATTTAGGCTGCTCTGACATTACACAGTTGCCAAAAAATTTTTAGGAGGACTATTCAATGATATTTTTAAGATGTGATTATAGTGAAGGTGCTCACCCTCAGATTCTGGAAGCACTGGTAAAAACCAATATGGAACAGACTGTGGGCTATGGAGAAGATCCTCACTGTATAAACGCCGCCCGCATGATTAAGGACAGAATTGGAAGACAGGATGCTGATGTACACTTTTTTGTAGGAGGCACTCAGACCAATTTTACTTCAATCACAGCCTTTCTCAGACCTCACGAAGCTGTAATATCTCCTGCCAGAGGACATATATGTGTTCATGAAACAGGTGCAGTAGAAGCCCGTGGACATAAAATTATTGCTATGCCTACTAAAGACGCAAAGCTGAATCCAGATCAGATTGATGAAGCCGTGAGATATCATGAAGATGAGCATTTTGTAAAGCCTAAAATGGTATATATTTCAAATACAACTGAACTGGGAACTATTTATAAAAAATCAGAGCTGCAGGAAATAAAGAAAAGATGTGAGAAATACAATTTATATTTATATCTGGATGGAGCAAGACTAGCATCAGCCCTTACATCCCCTGAAAATGATATGACTATAGAAGATATTGCCCAGCTGACTGATGCATTTTATATTGGCGGTACAAAGAATGGGGCACTATTTGGTGAGGCTTTGATTATTTCTAATCCAGAATTAAAAAATGAATTCCGATGGATACTGAAACAAAGCGGCTCCATGCTTGCAAAAGGCAGACTTCTTGGCGTTCAGTTTGAAGAGTTCTTTAAAGATAATCTTTATTTTGATCTGGGACAGCATGCCAACGATATGGCCAAAATTTTAAGAGAAGGTATTGCTGCAAAAGGATATAAATTTATTACAGATTCACCTAGCAATCAGATTTTCCCTATATTTCCAAATGAACTTGTTTCTGAACTTGAAAAGCAGGTCTCTTTTGAAAAAGAATGCCCTGTTGGAGACAAAGAATATTGCATCCGTTTCGTTACTTCCTGGGCCACACCAGTAGAAGACATAGACGAATTAATTGCAATGTTATAATAAATAAAATAAAAGGAGCAGCCTATTAATAATTCTTAATTGACTGTTCCTTTTAAGTTCAGATTCATACTTATCTTTTAGATTTCATTTTCATTATAGTACATATGGGTCCAGATAGTCTTTCCCTCACCGGATAAGTTCATTTGGCTGATGCTGCCATAATCAGAATTTATTATTAATAATTCGCCTGCTTCTAACAGACATTCTTCCTTATGGAAATTTACTTTACACTTTCCCTCTGCACAATAAAAACCATGGCTCATTTTTTTATACCCTTCCATTATTTCTACTTGTACAGATACAGATTCTTTTGTCAGGGTTATTACTTGGGCAAAACCCTGGTTGCCTTTTCTGACCATTAAATTAAAATCCGTTATTTTGCCAAAACTTCTTGTCTTATATGTGCCACTGAACCGGTCCTGCTCATATTGCGCCAGCCTTATTACACGTTTTTTCTTATGTGAAAGTACCACTTCACCATGAAGTACAATCAGAACCCGGTCATAATCCGGCAAAGGCGTAAAATCTGATTTCTCAACATCTACAGATGCGGAACTAAGCCTCCATATAAATTTTCGCTGGTTATATAAAAAATTTTCGGGATAAATTGCTAACTCAGTGGTGATTCCACCTGACCATTTCCCTATTTTATAATCTTGTTTTCCATACTTTTTATAGTTTATATTACACATTTTGCCCCCATAAATAAAACCCATTTTTACACTTATTTGCTTTATATTACATAATTATTATACTTTAATTTATCTTTATTTGCAAATTTTGATAAGATGTGGTAATATATAGCTTAGCTTTATTATTTTAGGAAGTTTTTAGAATGTTTCGTAAAATCTAATTAACTTCAAGACTTTTACCAAGGAAGGTTCCAGATGATTTTCGTACAAACAAATCAGCTTAAGCCCGGTATGATAGTTGGTCAAGCTGTTATGAATGACGTATCGGTTGTTCCACTTCTACTTGCCGATCAAAAACTAACTATACGTTATATCAGAAAGTTAAGAACACTGAATATTCCCGGAGTATATATAAAAACAAAATACAGCGAGGATATCATTGCTCAAGGTTTTGTTGACCCTGCTTTAAAACAGAAAATCACGGCAGATTTAAAAAGCGTATGTAGAAATTTTGTATCAAAGTCGGCTATAACTTCAAGCATGGCAAATACCTTAATTGATGTTTCCAGCTCTTTGATGGACCATATTCTTTCTAAGGATGAATATGTCTTAAATATGGTTGAAATAAAAACATTTGACAACTATACTTATTCCCATTGCATTAATGTTGCCAGTTTAGCCACACTCATCGGGATACAGCTTGGATATAGCCGTGTTTCCCTTCAGGAACTTACGTCAGCTGGCTTAATGCATGACTTTGGTAAATTAGAAGTACCTATCGGTATTATAAATAAACCTTCCTCTTTAACAACAGAAGAATTTGCTATTGTTAAAAAACACCCGACCTATGCGGTTAACAAGCTAAAAAATTCAATGAAAATTTCATTAACCGTTTTAGATGGTATTGCCAGCCACCATGAGAAATATGATGGAACTGGTTATCCAAATGGACTTTCAGGGGCAAATATACCTTTATGTGGCCGAATATTAGCCATTGCAGATGTTTATGATGCCTTAACAACTGCCCGGTCATATCGTCCGGCATGGCAGACTAAAGATACTCTGGATTTTATGGCCAGTAATTCAGGTACTCATTTTGATCCTGATATTTTAAATGCTTTCTTTAAAACAATTTCTGTTTATCCGGTTGGAACTATGGTGAAACTAACGGATGATTCCATAGCCTTGGTTATAAAAAATACCCCGGGATGCATGCTGGATCCTATGGTAAGGATTCTTTCCTCAAAAAAAATTGCATCCGGAACAGAGTTCGATCTTGCTAAAGTTGAAAATTTACATATTATAAAATCCATTGATGCGGACAGTGAAATTCCATTGGAAATATTTGATTAAATAAAATTAAAACCTGATTCTTATACAGTTTTAAATAACTGCTGAATCAGGTTTTTTTATTACATAAAAAATGAAGGACTGTTGTTCCTACTCATCAAATCCATCGCCACTTATAGACAGTTCCGGATTTTTGATACTTACTTTGGTATGAGGTGCTATGGATTTTGTAATAAAAGCATTACCCCCAATAACACAGTCATGACCGATTACTGTTTTACCGCCCAGAATAGAAGCTCCGGAATAAATAGTAACATTATCTTCTATAGTCGGATGTCTCTTAACTCCTGCCAGAGACTGGCCTCCCCGTGTAGATAAAGCCCCAATGGTGACTCCCTGGAACAGTTTTACATTATCTCCGATTATGGTAGTCTCTCCGATTACAACCCCAGTACCGTGGTCAATAAAGAAATACTTTCCGATGGTTGCTCCTGCATTAATATCAATACCTGTACGGCTATGAGCATATTCTGTCATAATTCTTGGAATAAAAGGTACATTTCTTATATACAGTTCATGAGCCATACGATAAACGAAAACAGCATAAAGTCCTGGATAGGAGAATATAATCTGTTCTTTACTGCCTGCTGCTGGATCTCCATCATAAGCAGCCTGAATGTCTGTCACCAGTATTCTTTGAATTTTTGACAGCTGTCTCAGGAATTCAACGGTAATGGTTTCAGCCTGATCTGCTATCTCCTTACTTTTACAGTTGCAGGTATAGGATAGGGCCAGCTCTATCTGTGTTGAAAGCTTATCAAAAACATTTGTAAGCTTTTGTCCTATAAAATATGGTGCCAGGGTACAATCCAGCCTGTCTGTTCCAAAATACCCTGGAAACATAATTGTCCTGAGTTCTTTTATTAAACTGATAATCTCGCTCCTGTCAGGCAGCATTACAGTCTCTTTTGCTAAGAACAGTTCCTCTGTAAGATAATTAGCAGTAATATCTTCAACTATATCTTGAACATTTTGTTTAAATTTATCTTTCAATTTTTAACATCCCCTCTATAAAAAATGCATACGCTGAATTATATTATACTACAGTGTCTTTACCTGAGTCCAGTATTTTACTCAAAAAGCCATTACAGCATACCAAATATGGTATGCTGTAATGGCTTTATCCCTTAATATATAACCGAATCTTACTCTTTTATTCCGTAACAAGTGAAAGTTTAACTGGAATGGATTTGTCTACTTTTTCTCCACCAATCACTTTCATGGCAGCATCAACACCTTCTGCTCCAATTTCTTTTGGAAGCTGCTGAACAGTAGCCGCCATTTCACCAGCCTTAACTGCTTTAACTGCATCATCAGTAGCATCGAAACCAACAACCATGATATCTCTGCCGGAAGCTTTAATTGCTTCTAAAGCACCTAATGCCATTTCATCATTATGAGCGAATACTGCATTAATTTCTGGCTGAGCCTGTAAAATATTTTCCATTACAGATAATCCCTCTGCTCTGTTAAAATTAGCCGTCTGTTTAGCTACAACTTTAATATTACTCTTAGCGATTGCTTCATTAAAGCCTTTACCTCTGTCAATAGCAGCAGAAGCTCCTGGAACACCTTCAAGTTCTACAACGTTACCTTTTCCTCCAAGCTTTTCAACAATAAAGTCACCTGCAAGTTTTCCTCCAGCCACGTTGTCAGAAGCGATATGACAAACAACATCGCCCTTATTAGCTGATCTGTCAAGAGTGATTACCGGAATGCCTGCTTCATTAGCAGCAGCCACAGCGCTCCCCACTGCTTCTGAATCGGTAGGATTGATTAGAATCAGGTCAACACCCTTGTTGATTAAATCTTCCATGTTTGAAAGCTCTGTAGCTGAATCATCCTGTGAATCAAGAACCACCAGTTTAGCTCCCAACTCATCCGCCTTGGCCTGAGCACCATCTTTGAGATCCACAAAGAAAGGGTTATTCAAAGTTGATACAATCAAGCCTATTGTTGCCTTTTTGTCAGCTTTGTCATCTGGAGCAGCAGCCTTATTTCCACATCCGAACATTCCCAGTGCTAAAATAAGTACCAGCAAAACCACTAAAATCTTCTTCATTTTTCATCCTCCTAAATTAACAATACATACAATATATATTTAATCGCCCATCGATTAAATAACATAACGTTTTATCTGGCGGCCTTCTGTTTTCTGTCAAGCAGAACAGCAAACAGTATTACTGCACCCTTAGCCACATCCTGATAATAAGAAGGCACCTGCAATAAGTTTAAAGCATTGTTCAATATACCTATAATCAATGCACCAATAGCAGTTCCTCCGATGGTTCCTACACCGCCCGACATACTGGTTCCTCCGAGTACTACTGCGGCTATGGCATCCAGTTCATATCCTGCTCCGGCAGTAGGTTGTGCAGAACCTAGTCTGGCTGTAACAATGATTCCTGCCAAGGCGGCCAGGATTCCAGAGGCTCCATATACAAAGAGTTTAACCTTATCGGTTTTAATGCCTGAATAAACGGTTGCTTCCTCATTAGAGCCCAGAGCATAAATATATCTTCCCATGCGCAGATGTCTTAAAATGTAGTAAGCAATGACGAATACAATAATCATAATGTATACTGGAATAGGCAGCCCTAATATATAGCCTGACCCAATTTTCCCAAAAATGAGGCTTCCCGCACCGTCACCGGTTCCAATGGGTTTTCCCTGGGTATATACCAGCGTAAAACCTCTAAGTAATGTCATGGTTCCCAATGTTGCAATGAAAGGCTGTAACCGCCCTTTACTAATAAGCAGACCATTTACAATTCCAATGGCCAGGCCTAAAAATAAAGTAATGAGTATTGCTAAAATTATGTCCATACCTGAGGCAATGAGATTTGCTGCAATGGCACCGCATATGGCCAGAACAGAACCCACAGAAAGATCAATGCCCCCAATTAAGATAGCAAAGGTCATGCCGGTAGCAATCACTGCATTTATCGAGGTTTGCCTAAGAACGGTAAGCAGATTCCTCCATGTAAAGAAACTATCACTTAAGCAAGCCATAGCAATACTTAATAGGAGTAAAACAATTAACGGTTTATTTTTTTTGATTATATCCTTAACACTATCATTAGATGTCCATTTCAATTTGACTACACACCCTTCCCTACAGCTAAACTCATAATACTCTCCTGATTCGCACTATCCATATCCAATATTCCACTGATATGCCCTTCATGCATCACCAGAACCCGGTCACTCATGCCGAGAATTTCAGGAATTTCCGAAGAAATCATAATAATACTTACACCAGCCTGCTTGAATTTATTAATTAAATTATAAATTTCCTTTTTAGCCCCTACATCAACACCTCTTGTTGGTTCATCAAGAATAAGGATGCTGGGATCTGCAAACAGATTCTTTGCAATAGAAACTTTTTGCTGGTTTCCTCCGCTTAAATATTTGACCAGCTGTTTGGTCCCACTGGATTTAATAGATAAATTTTTAACGTATTCCTGACTGACTTCTTCTTCCCTTTTCTTGAAAACATATCCCAGTCTTCCGCTGATACTTTTTAAGGAAGTAAGAGTTATATTTTCTTTTATGCTCATGCCTAAAACAATGCCATTGGTCTTTCTGTCTTCTGAAACGTAGGCAATCCCTGCTTTTATGGCATCTCTTGGACTGTTAATATGGATTTTTTTACCATTTATAAAAATTTCGCCTTTATCCATTTTATATATTCCATAAATTGTTCTGGCAAGTTCTGTTCTGCTTGAGCCCATAAGTCCTGCAATGCCTAATGTCTCGCCCTTTTTCAACTGAAAAGACCCATTGCTGACAAACTTATTTGTAAGATTTTTAACTTCAAAAATCACTTCACCTATTTCTGAATTGGATTTTGGATACTGTTCTTCCAGTTTTCTTCCTACCATCATTTCTATGAGCTTATCTTCATCAACTTCCGATGCAGGTACTTCCCGGATTAACTTTCCATCACGTAAAACCGTTATATCATCACAAATTTTAAATATTTCTTCTAGCCTGTGTGAAATATAAACAATGCTATGGTTCTGCGCCTTCAACTTTCCTATTACACTAAACAGTTTTTCTGTTTCAGAAATGGTTAATGCTCCCGTAGGCTCATCCATAATAATTATTTTTGCATTTAAAGATAAGGCCTTAGCTATTTCCACCAACTGTTGTTTACCAACACTGATATTATTTACAATTTGTCTGGGGTTCTCATTTAGCCCCAACATAGAAATCCATTTTTCAGATTCGCTGTATAATTTTCGCCAATCAATTTTTCCAAACCTGTTTACTGGTTCTCTGCCTAAAAATATGTTTTCACCTATAGATAAGTGTCCTATGAGGTTCAGTTCCTGATGTATAATGGCTATTCCGTTTTCCTGGGACTCCTTTGTACTTTTAAAATCAACAGGTTCATCATTTAAATGTATTTGCCCGGATGACTTCTCGTATACGCCCGTAAGAATTTTCATCAACGTTGACTTTCCCGCTCCATTTTCTCCAAGGAGTGCCATAATTCTGCCTTCATATATAGTAAAGTCAACCTTATCCAGCACTGTAACTCCGGAAAACTCCTTGGTTATCCCGCTCATGGTCACAATCTTTTTATGCATTTATATCCTCCTTAGAAAACTACGCCCGATATTAATATGATATTTGCAAAAGGAGTAAATTCACCTGTCCTTATGGCACATTTACATTTTTTTGTACTTTCCTTAAACATTTCATGGGGCATATATTCAATCTCAAACATTTTCTCTGATTGTCTGCATAGCGCCAGAATTTCATCGTGTAATTCACTGCTGACCGTCCGTATTTCTTCTGCAAGAATAATCTTTTCCACTTCCTGTTCAGACAAAACAGCCCTTAACACTGATGTAAATGAGGGAATACCCTCAGATAATGCCAGATCTATGCGTTTCACACCATCCGGAACTGGCAGTCCTGCATCACCTATAACGATACTGTCTTTATGTCCCAATTTTGAAATGCAATAGGATATTTCGGAGTTAATTAGCAAATTTTTCTTCATTTTAACTACACCTCTTTGAAAATTATTTAGTAGACATTCGAATAATTAGTTCAGTTGGAAGTAATATATTATTTTCTTTCGCTAAAATTTTATTATTCTCATTTTTTACGCTGTTCACTCTGCCTTTTTCCAGATTTTTTATAAGAAGCTCTGCGGCTTTAAAACCCATTTCATAATTGGGCTGTTTTATGGTGGTCAGTGGCGGCTCCACCAGACTTGCCAGATAAATGTCGTCAAATCCTACAATTCCAATGTCTTCTGGCACTCTTAAACCATATTCCTTTAATTTTTTTATTGCCCCGATGGCAATTAAATCGTTACCGCAGAAAATTGCGTCAGCAGGTTCTTTTTCACAGAGCAGTTGCTCTGCAGCCTGCATTCCCCACTGCATCTTATACTCTCCCACCTTTATGTAACGATTATCTATAACAAGTTTTCTTTCCGTAAGAGCCTGGTTATATCCCTCTAGTCTTCCAATTGCAGTGGTAGTTGTTATAGAACCTGCAATATATGCAATCTTTTTATAGCCTCTGTCCAGCAGATACGAAGTTGCCATATAAGCACCTTTTTTGTTGTCTACTACAACCCGTCCTATGACATTTTTATTTTCATAATCTCTGTCTATTAACAGAATGGGGACTTTACATCTGTCTAAACTGTCAAAGCCCATCTGCCTGTCAGAAGAGTGTGCAAAAATAATACCGTCCACCATTTTTTCCGTTAATACGTTAATATATTTATCTTCTCTTTTTATTTTGTCATCTGTATTGCAATAGATGACACTATATCCCAACTCACTGGCTTTATCCTCTACGCCTCTTGCTATTTCAGGGAAAAATGGATTTACAATATCGGGTATAATCAGACCGATTGTACGAGTCTGCTTTGTAATGAGACTTCTTGCCATGGTATTGGGTGTATAATTATATTTTTCTGCAATAATTAAAATCTTTTCTCTTGTTGCCTGGCTGATTTTTTTATCTTTTTTATTTAAAACCATAGAAACTGTAGCTATTGAAACTTGTGCCTTTTCTGCAATTTCTTTTATCGTTATGCTTTTTTTCATGGTAATTTCCTTCATCTTACTTCGGTTAAACGTTTAACCTTCCTTCCCCTACATTCTACTTTAAATGAATCATAGTGTCAATGTATTAAATACGTATACATTTTAAAAAAAGGAGCTCTCTCGTAAATAAATACGTGCAAACAGGTATCTGTTTTCTTCTTGTATGCACATTACTTATTCTCACGGGATAGCTCCATCATATGATGATTAACGTTTACAGGGCAGCTAATTTTTTGTAACTGTCAAATAACGTTATATACAATTCTTTATATAATTTATAGTACTTCTGATATTCCATACTGTTTGATTTAATAGGTTCCTGTATGGACTTTTTCAAAATAAGCTTTTTACAGGTGGATTCCAAATCCTTATATACACCTGCACCGATTCCCGCCAGTATGGCAGCTCCCAACGCACCACCCTGTTCAGCCTGAATGGTACTTACAGGACATTGATACATGTCAGCAAACATCTGCCTCCACATATCACTTCTCGCTCCACCTCCGCAGATCATCATGTCGTTTATATTTACGCCCATTTCCCGGAAAACATCTACACATTCCAGCTGAGAATAGGCAACCCCTTCCAGTACTGCTCTGATCAGGTGTTTTGTTTCATGAATGGCTGAAAGGCCAAAGAAAGTTCCACGGCAGTCCGGATCCGGATGAGGGGAACGTTCACCCATTAAATATGGCAGATATACCAGCCTGTCCGCACCAACGGGGACTTTTGCTGCCATAGCGGTCATGATTTCATAAGGGTCAACGCCTTTTTCTTTTGCTTCTGCCACTTCATTGCTGCATACATTGTTTCTAAGCCATTGAAGGGAAAGTCCGGCTCCTTGTGTACAACTCATAACCGTCCATTTTCCTGGAACTGAAGCGCATAATGTATGCACTCGGCCCTTTTTGTCAATAGCAACTTTATCTGAAATTGCATAAACAACTCCTGAAGTACCGATGGTTGTAAAGGCACTTCCTTCACTTACAATTCCGGTTCCTATAGCTGCAGCCGGATTGTCTCCAGCTCCTCCTACAACAATCGTACCAGCCATAAGACCTGTTTCTGCTGCTGCCCCCTGATGAACCTGTCCGGTTATATCCGGTGATTCATACATTTTTCCAAGCAGCCCCCTGTTTATTTCAAGTGTATCCAGAACCTCATCAGACCAGTCTCTCTTTGATACATCCATAAGCTGCATTCCTGATGCATCAGAGACTTCTGTTGCAAAATCTCCTGTAAGCTTATATCGTATATAGTCTTTAGGCAATAAAATATGAGCACACTGTTTATAAACTTCCGGCTCATTTTTTCTGACCCAGAGAATCTTTGCTGCGGTAAAACCGGTCAAGGCTGGGTTGGCCGTAATGTCAATCAACTTCTCTGGTGTCAGAAGTCGGTTCATATCTTCTACCTCTTTACCAGTCCTCTGATCACACCAGATGATTGATCTTCGCAAAGGAAGTCCATCGGAATCAAGCATAACAAGTCCGTGCATCTGGCCTGAAAGGCCAATTCCTTTTATATCCTTGGGATTCACCCTTGATTGTGTTATTACATACTGAATACCTTCAGCTGTTGCCTTCCACCAGTCCAGTGGATCCTGCTCTGCCCAGCCGTTCTGTTCCTGATAAAGAGGATACTCACATGTTTTGGAACTTACTGTGTTTGCATCAGTATCAAACAAAACTGTCTTTGTTCCAGAAGTTCCTATATCTATTCCCAATAAATATTCCATAGTTTGTTACTCCGTGATTTTAATTACTGCTTTAACAACATTATCCTTATCATTTATAGCACATTCAAAAGCTTCCTGAATATGGTCAAACTCAAATTCATGAGTTACGATTCCTGATACATCAATGATGCCATCTGCTATAGCTGCTATGGCCTTAGGATATACGTTTCGATATCTGAATACTGACTCAATCTTAGCTTCCTTAGCCATAATCTTGCCAAAGTTAAATTTAATTTCAGGATCTGCTGACAACCCAACTAAAACAATAGTCCCACCATTCTTTACCAGATATGGAGTCTGAGCTATAGTAACTGGTGAACCTGCTGTTTCAATTACTTTTTCTACGCCCATGCCATTTGTCAGTTTTTCTATTTCAGCGATAACATCTGTATTCTTACCATTTATTGTTCTTGTTGCTCCTAGTTTCTTTGCATATTCAAGGCGCTTAGGAATAACATCTACTACTGTAATGTCTGTAGCACCGTAAGCCTTGCATGCAAGTAATGTAACAAGTCCTATACATCCTGCACCAAGAATGACTACCTGGTCTCCAAGTCCAATCTGTCCCTGAGATGCTGCGTGCATGCCTACAGATAAAGGTTCTACTAATGCCCCTTCTTTGGTGGATATCTTCTCTGGTAGCTTAAAGCACATATTGGCAGGAAATGCAATATAGTTTTCATAGCATCCCTGAACTGGAGGAGTAGCTAAGAACTGTACATCCGGGCAAAGATTATATCTTCCTGTTTTGCAGAATTCACACTGGCCGCAGGTAATACCAGGTTCCAAGGCTACCTTGTCACCGATTGTAAGATTAGTTACACCACTTCCCAATTTAACTATTGTGCCTGCACATTCATGCCCCAGCATAAATTCTCCATCTACTACAAAGTCTCCGCATCTGCCATCGTGAAAGTAATGAACATCGGAGCCACATATGCCCACGTATTCAAGCTTGACCAATACCTCCTGTTCTTTCACTTCAGGTACAGGTATTTCACGGATTTCCATTTTATTTAGCTCTGTCATATAAGCTGCTCTGTTTTTCATATGCCTTTATATCCTTTCTTTTCTGTTATATAAGAAAGGTGCCTTAATTTAGTCTCAAGGCACCTTTATATCAGTCATTAATTACTCAGTGATTAGTCCTCTTTCTCGGTACATTTTTACATACTGGCTTGCATTATCCTTTGTGATAAGTACTTCTTCAATATTTGTATCGATTTGTTTTTCTTCACCTGTTAGTAGTTTGTGAACCGTTTCCATATTTAATTTTGCAAGATCGATTGCAGACTGTAAGCAAGTTGAAGTCATCTTACCCTGTTCAATAAGAAGACAAGCTTCTGCAGTGCCATCTACACCGTAAGATAAAATATTCTTATAATCTGGATTATCCTTAACTACTTCCAAAGCGCCTGCTGCCATATTATCATTCATAGAAATAATAGCATCAATTTTACCCTGTGATGTAACCCAGTCTTCCATCAGCTGCATAGCTTCATCTTTATTCCAGTTTGCAAAATCTTCACCAACAATTTTTACGTCTGGTCTTGCTTTAAAGAATACTTCTTTCCATGCTTTTAGTCTTTCATCTGCGTGGAAGTTTCCTGAAGGTCCCTTTAGAACAACAACTCTTCCATTCTGTGGTACCTGTTTGATTGCCTGTTCTGCATTAACTTTAGCCTGAAGATATGGGTCTGCGTCAACGGAAGAAGCACCTTTAATGCCATCAATACGAGCATTAGTGGTGATAGCAATGATACCAGCGTCAACAACCTGTTCTACATAAGGTCTCTGAGCCTCACCATTGTTTGGCTGAACAATGATTGCATCAAATCCATTAGAAATGGCATTTTCGATTGCAGCATTTTCTTTTTCGTCATCAGCCTGTCCATCAAAGACTTCAAGATCAATGTCTTTATATTCCTTTGCGGCTGCCTTCATTTCATTTGCAAGCCATGCAGCAAAAGAGTCAGACTGAGCTCTGGCGATATAAGCTACCTTATAAGTCTTGCCTTCTTTATCATCGGATTTGCTTTCAGCTTTTCCACAAGCTGCAAATGTGGCAAATACAAGAGTTAAAACTAATAGAAGGGATAAAATTTTCTTTTTCATAATGCTCTTTTCCTTTCTTTCTTTACATTTATATAATAAATAAAATTGGAGCCTTAAAAAATTAATTAACATTTTCATTGTTCTTCTTATCTTTATTTCCTAAAATTACTTTAACGCTTTTTTTGTTTTTAAATTTCAGATCATAAAGAACAGCAGCTACAATGATACCGCCTTTAACAACCTGCTGTACGTAGGAGTCTACGCCCTGGAGATTCATAATGTTGTTTAAACATCCGATGATGAAAGAGCCAACCATGGTTCCCAGAGTAGTACCCACTCCGCCGGAGAAACTTGTGCCACCTACAATGGCAGCTGTCAGACCTTCCATTTCATATCCCACAGCACCATTTGGAAGTCCTGCATTTACACGTGACATGAAAAGTACTCCGGATATTCCCACAAGAATACCATTTATAATGAACGCTTTATATTTTGATGAAATTACATTGATTCCAGACGCAATAGCGGCTTCTTCGTTCCCTCCTATAGCATAAAGAGAGCGCCCAAACTTAGTATGATTTAATATATACCAGATGATTATAGTCATTAGTATCAAGAAAACTATGGGAATAGGCACCGAATCCAAAAATGTTATTTTCTCCAGAATTGGTATGTCTGTCAGTTTTCCCTGTCCAAATATTCTGTAATCTCCAATCTGAAGAATATTCTGACCCTGGGTATATAACAGAGCCAAACCCCTTGCTGCCATGGTCATGGCTAAAGTAACAATAAATGCTGGCATTTTGCAGTTTGCCACAAAAAAGGCATTTACAAGGTTACAGGCAACTGCTACTGCAATAGCTACTAAAAAGGCTCCCAGCAGTGAGCCAGTAGTCTTATAAAAATTTACTGAAAGCACACCGGAAAGTGCTAAAACTGCACCAGCCGATAAATCCAGCATACCGCTGATAATAAGTAGCATTTCACCATAAGCCAGTATAGTTGCAACAGCCAGCTGTCTTCCTATATTTGTAAGATTTCCTGCACTGAAAAATTATCATTCATAGCGGCCGATATAAATATCATTACCAGCAAAACAAAAAATATGGAGTATTTCTGCATTGCTGTGCTTGCACTATCCCTTAGTCTCATTGTTTTACATCCTCCCTTAACATGTTCCTGTAGCAAACTTCATGATTGCTTCCTGGGAAAACTCTTCTTTCTGGAGTTCCCCTTCAATTCTGCCCTGACACATAACGTATATACGGTCACACATGCCAATAAGTTCAGGCAGCTCTGATGAGACCATTATAACGCCTTTGCCCTCTCTGGCCATTTCCGTCATCAGTTTGTATATTTCGAACTTGGCCCCTACATCGATACCTCTTGTAGGTTCATCCAAAATCATAATATCCGGATTTCTTAGCATCCATTTTGCTAACAGTACTTTCTGTTGATTGCCGCCGGATAAAGACTGAATACTTGTTTCAAGAGTAGGAGTCTTCACATTCATCTTGTGAAAATATGATTTCACAGTATCTTTCTCCTTTTTCCTATGAGCGTATCCTCCATATACAAATTGCTCTAAAGAGGACAGACTGGCATTCTCCATAACACTTCTCACTGGAACGATTCCATATCTTCTTCTGTCTTCTGAAAGCATAATCATGCCGTTTCTGATACTTCCTGCTACATTTCTGATGGAAGTCTTTTTTCCTGAAATATAAACTTCTCCGGAAGATATACTATCCAATCCGAACAAAGATCTCATTACCTCTGTCCTCCCGGCTCCCACTAATCCGGCAAATCCTATGATTTCACCTCTGTCTAAATGGAATGAAACATTTTCATATAGGTTATCACTGCATAAATCTTTAACCTCTAAAAGAGTTTCACCAGTTTGCAGTTTTTCTTTAGGATATATATTTTCCATCTTGCGTCCTACCATCATGGCGATGACTTCATTGATATCCGTTTCATCTGCTCTCATACTCTTTACAACGGTTCCGTCTCTGAATACCGTGATGTCATCTGCAATTTGGAAAACCTCATCTAATTTATGGGATATGTAAATAATACTTACCCCTTTTTCCTTTAAAAGGGCTATCTTTTTAAACAGTAAATCTACTTCTTTCTGGGTAATGGCTGACGTTGGTTCATCCATTACAATTACCTGTGCATCATTAGAAATAGCTTTAATGATTTCCAGCATTTGTATATCTGAAACAGTTAAAGTTTTCAGTTTCTGATCCGGTTTATAATGCAGTCCTTCATCCTTCAGGAATTTTAAAGTATTCTGTCGAACCTCTCTCCATTTAACTTTTCCAAAATTATTTACTGGAAGCCTTCCCAGAAATAAGTTTTCTTCTACCGACATTTCCGGAACATAATTAAGCTCCTGAGCAATCATGGCAATGCCCAGATTCCGTGCCTGTATTGGGTCTTTAACCTGCACCGGCTGTTCATCAATATAAATCTGCCCTGCCTCCGGCTTGTAAATACCATTTATAATCTTCATCAGGGTTGATTTTCCGGCTCCATTCTCTCCGCAAAGAGCATGAACCGTACCTTTGCGAACTGAAAAGTCAATTTTATCAAGAGCTTTAACTCCTGGAAAAGATTTTTCTATTTGAGAAACTCTTAATTTTATTTCCTCGCTCATGGTAAAGTCCCCTTTCCTTCCAAAATTTGACCAAATTTCGACCGATATGTCAAATACTTTTGTATATCTACTTTACATAAGTTTATAAAAAGTATACACTTTACTGATTTTCATGTCAATCTTTTCATTTAAATTTTAAAATATTATAAAACTTTTCTACACATTCATAATGTAATTGTCCAGATAATGCAATGCCGCTCCTACTGCAGAAGCCTCAAACTTATAGTTGCATACCTTTACATAATTGCCACCTTTTTCAAAAGGATTTCGTTTATTAACCAGTTCAGTAAGTCTTCCTATATGATTTTCCATGTGGCTGCCTACATATCCTCCCAGCACCACATCACAGTCAAAGGTCATCCTCAGATTGCATACCAGTTGTGATAGATAATACAAGTATTCATCAAAAGCTTTTAAACATTCCGGATTCTTTTCATCAAGTCGTTTAAAGAATTCCGACAGGTTACCCTCGGTCAAATCCGAAAGAAGTTTAGCATTGCAATATGCATCGGCGCATCCTTTTTGTCCGCAATAGCATTTCTTCCCTTCTGGAACCAGAGTTATGTGACCAAATTCCCCACTTCGCTGATTGATTCCGGTATAGGAACTTTGGGAGTACATGATAGCACCACCTACACTGTTACTTAAAGAAATATACACAATGGGGTCCTGTGAAGCCCTACGCCAGAACTCTGCAAATCCACCGGAATTGGCATCATTGAAGAATTCCAGCTTATATCTGATATATTTTGACATTCTGTCGTATAAATCATCAGGAGCTGGCAATACCGTTAAATAAGTTATACTCCTGCCATCTTCACCTATTATGGCAGGTAAAGATACCCCTAATCCCAGTATCTTTTCCGGATTTATATTTCCTTGTGCCACAAAATCGTCAATAAGATCTGCTAATCCTTTGTAAAACTCTTCTTCATCTCTGAATTCATATCGAATACGGCGGCTGTGCAGTACAGAACCTTTTAAGTCTACCAGCACCAGACTCACATGATTTCGTGTAATATCCAGCCCCAAAGCAACTTTAAAATCATCCACGCTGCATATGACCCTGGCTTTTCTTCCTCCTGTAGATTCAAAGGTCCCATCTTCTACAATAAGCCCCCGGTCTTTTAACTCCGCTAAATTCTGGCTCACAGTTGGCAGACTGAGATTTAAAACTCTGGCAATATCCTGCTTTGATATGCCTTTAGATTCATAAATCAATTTGTATATATCATTACGGTTTTTACCTTTTAATAACATTCTGTTTTCCATAGTTCCTCCCTACTTTTCTAAAACACTTTTATAAAACTCACCAATGCATTTTACCTCAAATAAGATTTAATTTCAATAAAAACACCAAAACTACTAAAGGATTTTTGACATCCTGCCCTTCTGGATATATAATCTGTATATATTTTTAGATATTAAGGATGTTTAACAAAATGCATAATAGATTTCAAATTAAAAAATTTACTATAATTAAAGTTTCTGCAATAATCCTGACCAGTTTATTGCTTTTTTTCTTGGTATGTAATGATTATAGCTTATACGATTCCACTATTGTAAAAGCCACTGTTGTACATGACACATATTTAGAAAATAAAAGCTCAGTTTCAGGTAACACAGAGAATTATTACAAGCAGCATATCAAGGCGGTCATAAAAAATGGTCCTTATAAAGGACAACTGGTAACTCTGCAAAATACCTATGCGGAATCTCTCGTATATGATGATAAATATTCTGCTGGAACCTCCCTTTTTGTTGAAAACCTTACGAAAGGCGATCATGGTTTTACGGCTAATATTTCAGGGGTCAAACGGGATTATCACGTTGCAGCCGTAGTCCTTACACTAATAGACCTTCTTATTATTGTGGGCGGTACTCAGGGCTTTTTTACTCTTTTGTGCCTTGTTATAAATATTATCTTGTTCTATGGGATGCTTCTTTTAAATTATAAGGGGATGAATATTCTGCTGCTCTCCATGGTAATGTCCGTGCTTTTTTCATCTATAATCTTATTTCTTATACATGGAAGAAGCACAAACACTTTTATTGCCCTCTGTGCTACACTGGCCTCTATTGCTTTTGTTACAGTACTGGCTTATTTTGTTATGCGGTTTACCCCGGATATTGACTATGAATTTCTAGAATATCTGATTCATCCTTATGAACGTTCCGACGCAGATTTACTTTTTCTTTCAGAAATTCTAATGGGCTGCGTGGGTGCAATTATAGATATCGCTGTAACCATCACTTCCTGTGCTTCAGAACTTTTAAGGAAGAACAGCTGCATATCAAGAAAAGCGTTACTCTCATCCTGCAGGGAACTGAGTGAAGATATTACTGGTACCATGATCAACATGATCTTTTTTACCAATGTATCTGCTTGTATACCACTGTTTATTTTATCTATGCAGAATCAGATAAAATTTATGACCGTTATCCGGTACAATGTATTCTTCGAAGTAGCCAGATTTTTAACGGGTAGTATCGGAATAGTGGCGGCTATACCTTTTTCAATTTTAGCTGTTTATTTATTACATGGAAGGAGAATTGGAAAATGCTGATTGTATTAACTATCATCCTTATCGGTTTAATTCTTTTAGTTGGAGGCGACCGAACTGCAAAATCACTGATTACCTTAGCCTTTAATGGTGCTATTCTTTTATGCACTATTTTTGTTATTAACATCGGATTAAATCCTCTGGTATCAACAATAATATCCTGTATCGCCATAAGCCTGGTTACTCTTTTTTATCAGAATGAAATCAATATAAAAACAAAGCTGTCTTTTATATCCGTATTGATTGTGATTGCAATCCTTTTTCTGTTCATCTTCAGGATTGTATCTACATCAAACATTCAGGGATTTCCTGTGGATCAGCTTTCTATCCAGGATTCAAATGGTTATTCAAGAAATATCAGCAGAAATATGATGTATATCCAGATATCTGTTATTCTAATGGTTTTTATAGGGGCTATCATTGATACAGCCCTTGCAGTCACCTCAGCTCTCTATGAAGTTCACCTGAATAATCCGGATTTATCAAAAGAAAGATTGTTCCAATCTGGCATAAACATTGGCAGGGATATATTAAGTTCCACAATCAATACTTTATTTTTTATTTACATCGCAGAATATCTCACTCTGTTTATCCAGTTTATCAATGATTTCTCTTTTGCACAGATGATAAATTCCAAGCAATTCTGTCAGGAGTTTATATCTATTACACTAAGCGGCATAGGCTGTATTTTAATCATCCCCATCACCGCTATATTGTGTGCATGTTTCTTTAATAAACCTTCAGCTGTTACAGAACAATAAAAAGGCATAAAAAAAAGCCGTTTATAATATCCGGCTTTTTTATTTCTTTAAAATTGAGAATACACATATACTGGTGCCGTTGATAAATTGGCATTCATCAGATACAGGTATATAATCATCATTAAACCATAGAAAACAACTACCCAGCCAAGCATTTTAAACTTCTGGCTGCTCTTCATTTTTGTTATAAAAGTTGTAAAGTACTTCATTGACTGTAACCCATCCTTTTCCTCCAAGATGTATGCCGTCCTCAAAAAAGTATTTAGTAAATTCTTCATTTGACAAATCTACCATCTGAACTCCATACTCTTTAGTAATCGCTTTAATTTTTTCATAGTATTGCGTTCTTGTCTTTGCAGGGAATCCTGAATAATCATAGTAGTATCCATTCACAGGAAGTGCTACAATTAAAGGTTCCACATTCAGTTGTTTGCATAAATCCAAAAAGCACTTAAAATCATCGTATTCAGCAGATTTTACGTAGCAATTTTCCACACGTTTCTTGTTAGGACTTATTCTTCCGCTTAATTTGTATTGTGCTCTCATAAATCCTCTTGGGGTCATATAAAAAGGATTGTTATTATATTTTTCCCCCTGTGCCTGTGCTTTATCCATATAGGCCCCCCAGTCAATCTGTCGGTCATGATTATCTTTATTCTGATCAGACTTCAGATTAAAAAGTTTTGCCTGGATAATAACCCCCTGGCGGTCTTTCTCCAGTAAGTAATTTTCGTACACATGATAACTCAGATCGTCCATAACAGATGCGTTATCACCCATCAGTACACGGTTATAGACATTAATACGTTTTAATGTAGACTGATCCACCTGAAGCAGCTTTTCTGTCCTGTTTTTAATGTACTCCTTGGTTTCAGGAGATATCTTATCATTTTTTAGCATCTCAATGTAACTTCCCTCTGAGAACCGAGAAGCAAAAGCAGTATTAACAACACCTCCCTTTCTAAACCAGGAAGGGGATAATAATAATACAACTTTTTTCGTGGGAATATCATTGCCTACGGCCCCAAGGGTAATCGCATGTTCGAGACATTGATAATACCCTGCTCCAATCAGCATGGGGTTAAATTGAAAATCCTTAAACATTGCTTTTGGATGATATATAGTTCTCTGTCCATGTTCAAATTCAGAAGAGCCAAATACTACGATGGAATTTGAATTTAAATTGGCTCTGATTGCATCTGGAGAGTTAAATTTAGCCTTATTGGGCCACGTACTAAAAGCATTGTTATCTAATGCTATAGCTTGAATACTATATATATGTAACCCATATACTGTAAAGCAAAATAACATCAATGCAATAATAAATGCCTTTACCTTCTTCACCGTCTTACCCTCTTGATTCTATAATCTCTATAATTTTTGCAGGTGTGCTTAAATCCTCCCGTTGAAACTCGGATGGAGACAGCACTATGCCAAAATCTTCTTCTATCAGAGCAAGCATTTCTGCAAATCCAAGAGAATCTAACAAATCTGTTTTCAGTAAATCAATATCCAGATTTTCTTTTACAATATCATCCTCACATATTTCTGCTAACATATCCAAAATTTTTTCTTTCATTTTAGTTTCCCCCTAAATTTAATATTTCCACAAATTTCCCTGAGAAGATTAAGAATCCAAACATTACAAGCTGTAATGTAACAAACCATGACATAAACCTGTAAGCTTTCTGGTCCTTATTCTTCTTATAAAACTGTGATTTTTTTTGATATATCTCAGTCAGTGCTAACAACACCCCATGATACAATCCATATAACAGGTAGGAGATCGTCAATCCATGCCACATACCCATTATAAACATATTTACTATAAACCCTGCTGAAGCTCTTTGCAACCTGGTATCAAACCATTTTTTCTTTACACACTTCATTATAAAACGTGAAAAGATAAAATCTCTGAACCAGTAAGATAAACTTATGTGCCAACGATCCCAGAAATCCCTCATATCTTTCGCAATAAAAGGTCTTCTGAAGTTATCAGGTGTCTGGATTCCTAATATATAGCTGGTTCCCACAGCCATCATGCTATATCCTGCAAAATCAAAGAACAGATAAAACCCATACAGGTATGCATACCCTATACCACAGTACCATTGATTTCCGTCAAAAAATCCCATCCATTTATAGAATTGTACTGCCAGTATCAGTTTATAAATTAGACCAAGCAGTATCTTAAATAAGCCTGTGCCCACTAATTCTAAATATTCTTCACGTTTATAGACTTTTACCCAGTCTTCATGAAATCTCCTGCTTCGGTCTATAGGCCCGCAGCTCAACGCCGGGAAAAATAATATAAAGCCAGCATATTCGAAGGCAGGTACTTCCGTGATGATACCATCATAAATCTCAATGACCATTTGCACAGTCCTGAAAGTTAAATAGGAAATGCCTATTATTCCAAAAACATTCAAGTTAAAAATCGGTGAGCATTTATTTAAAATAAGCGGTAAAATGCTGAGAAATACTGTAATATAATATAATTTTTCATTACGCCCATATTTAATTCTTAAAAGCAGATATCCTTTCACTATGGCAAGCTCTGCTAAAAAGAAACCGCTGAAACACAATAACTGCTTTATATCCCCTGCCAAAACCAGACAGATAAATACTATAGATATTCCTAAGGTATAAAGTCTGAGAGGTTTTTGCATAACTCCAAGTAATATTGCCGGAATAAGAGCCAATATCAAACATGTATAAAATAAATATCCTCCGTACAGTGTCACTTTGACAGCCCCCCTAAAAGCTTTCTATCGATTTTACCATTATTGGTAATTGGGAACTCATCTAAAAAGACAAACTTTTTAGGTATCATATAATCCGGAAGAAACTCTTTCAATTTCTCTTTTAATTCTAGTGCTGTATTGAAAGGTTCACTAATCATACCCTTATATATTACATAAGCTGATAAACTCTTTGTTTTACCTTCCCTGCTGATATTAGGTATAACCACTGCTCTTTGTATTTCTCCCAGCTTTAAAAGATTATTCTCAATATCTTCAATTTCAATACGATAGCCATGCAGTTTTACTTGTAAATCCATTCTCCCACAATAGTAAAGCATTCCATCCTTTTGATACCCTTCATCTCCAGTATGATATCCCCTTAATATATGACTTCCTTTTTCTTCTTCAAAAAAAGCTTTCTGGCTTAACTCTGGCGACTTATAATACCCACTGCTTACCGTATTTCCAATAATAACGATTTCGCCTTTTTCTCCGTCTTTAACTACTTGTCCTGTATCATTTCTAATTTCTATAATCGTCCCCGGCTTTGATTTTCCAACAGGAAGTGAACTGTGGGCTGCACAGATTTCCCTGGTAATGGTAACATCTGTAACTGCTACCGTTGATTCTGTCGGGCCATAGGTATTGATAACACTGGCACGAGGAAATCGTTCCAGCAGCTTTGCTGCTGTATCCTTTGTTAAGGTTTCCCCGCAGAACAAAAAAATCTGAAGGTCCGGCATCAAAGCCTCATTGAACTGCTTGTCAGCAAGGCAAATCTCTGCAAAAGAAGGAGTAGAAACCCAAATCCCCGCATGGGAATTGCCTAAGGATTCCATCAACAACTTAAAATCGCTTTGTACAGATTTAGTCAGTGCCCATAAAGTACCTCCGCTGGCTAAACAGGTATATAAATCCATAACAGATAAATCAAAGGAAAAAGGTGCCTGATTTAAAAAGACATTTCCAATCTTATCCTTCCAGGTACTTCCAAGCATAACAGACCAGTCCAGATAGTTATTTAAACAATTGGAGGTAATCTGTACTCCCTTTGGCTCTCCTGTGCTTCCTGAGGTAAATATAATATAAAATGTTTCATCAGCTTTTACCCATTTATCAGAAGAAATCCCCTTTGTCTGTAGCTCAATAATCCGCTTTATCTCTTCTTTATCAATGATTCTGTGAGATTCGCAGTTCAAATCCTCTGTAGCCAGCACTACTGGAGACTCCATTTTATTTAAAATCAGCTGTGTACGCATATCAGGGACAGAAACATCTATTGGGCAATAAGCCCGGCCTGACTTTACACAGGCTAACATACAAATAAGCATATATACCGATTTATGTCCATAGACTGCTATGGGCTCTCTATTTTCACCGCAAATCTGCTCCAGATAGGTGGCAAGATAATCAGACAGCAGATCCAGCTGCTGGTAAGTTATCTCCTCTTCATCGGATACCATTGCTTTTGCAAGAGGCTGTATACATGCATAATGTCTTACTTTCTCAAGTATATTCATTTTCGTTGTTTTCCCCCTTAAAATCTCTATTCACCATTATTTTTGTAATTTTAATTATTAATATAGAGGTCAAATCTTACGCTAATATTTACCAAACCTTAAGATTTCCTTAATTTTATCATATAATTTAAAATTCTACAAAAAAAATCTGTCCGATGAATGATCAGACAGATTTTTCATAAGAACCTTTGCATTCTTATGTGGTTTCTTTATTTTAATTTTCCTTCTAAAACACCTATGGTTTCTTCTGTGCTTAATACATTGCAATATAAGTTATTCATGATTTTCAGCTCTGCATCATGAAGTTCCATACAGGATGCTGCGCAGGCGTCCTCCACGCATATTACCTTGAATCCATCGTCGGCAAGGCCTCTTACTGTGCCTGCTACACACTGGTCTGTAACAATACCTGTCACTACTACAGTATCAATACCTATATTTCTTATTAATCTGGAATAGTTTGTTCCTGATACCACACTGTCAGTAGTTTTGTTTACTACTATTTCACTTGGAAGAGGTTTTAATTCATCTATCATTTCTGCCTCTTCCGTGTTTACATAAAGAAAAATACCATTCCAGCCTTCTGTTTTCTGCACAGGGGTACGGTCTTCCCCATCAGGTCTTAAGCAGGCAATACGGCCGAAGGTAACTGTCATATCCTTCTCTCTGAAATATTCCAGTAGTTTTACATTATTGGGAATCACTGTTTCATCCAGTCTGTCATGGAAAGGCAACCATCTTTCCCATTCCCCCATTTCCCTGAAAGTAACAGACTCCCCTATTTCTCTTGATACAAATTCTTTCTGCATATCAACAATTAAAAGCGCTGTTTTTTTCGGATCCACAATAATATCGGGCCATTCCGTCATGGTTTCATAATAGTATGATATGTATTTTGGATTAGGTTTCATTTTATCCTCCTTTAGTCCTACGACTTTATATACAATAATTTTTATTTTTTGATTTATTTACTCTTCATAAATTTTAGGTTTAATCTTAAATCCTTTAGTTGAAATTGCGGCAAAGATCAGACCTATCAGAAGCCAGCTAAAGCCTACAATAAATGATAATTTTGAAAGGTGTAGCCATAAATAACAGCAGATAATAAAGCCCAACGCAGGCAAAATAAAGTATTTTATAACATTTCTCTCTCTTTTACGGAAGAAGAAATAAACGATTACGGACAGGTTTACACACATAAACCCAAATAACCCTCCGAAGTTCATTAATTCACAAACCAAGGTCAGGTTCAAAAGTAAAGAACCAACAACCCCGATAATACACATAATCATTATATTTAATACAGGGGTCTGAAATTTAGGATGAAGATAGGTAAAGAATTTTTTAGGAAGTACTTCATCACGTCCCATCCCATACATCAGTCTGGCTGCACTGGACTGACCTGCAATACCTGCTGTAAAGGTTGACAGAATTACTGCAAAAGTATAAAGTCCTGACATAATAGTTCCACCTGCCATTTGTGCAACCTCAAACAAAGCGGTATCTGCACTTTTAAAAGTTGTATAATCTGGCCATGCCAGCTGGGCTACATAAGCCTGTACTATGAATATAAGTCCTCCTGCAACGCAGGCAATAATTGCTGCCCTGCCAATATCCTTTTTAGGTTCTATTGCTTCTTCTGCCATAGTAGTAATGGAATCAAAACCAAGGAAAGAAAAACAAGCTAAAGCGCCCCCGGCCACAAGTACATTAACATTTGTTACTCCTGGATTAAAAAACGGTCTTGATGAAATCAGTGTTCCTTCACCAGCACCTCCAAGAACAGCCTTGGCGCACACTATGATAAACATCAGCACAATAGCCCCATAACTGCCACAAGAACCAGGTTTGTCTTGGCAGCCATCTGAACACCAATACAGTTAACTACAGTTACTACACCGGCTATGATTAATACCCATACAAAATACGGTACCTCCGGTACAGCAGCATTGGCATAAAGAGCCCCTGTAATAAATACAATGAGGGGTACCAGTACATAATCCAGATAGATTGCCCATCCTGCAAAGAACCCTAAGTGGTGATTAATGCCCTTCTGAGTATAAGAATAGGTGGAGCCAGCCACAGGAAAAGCTCCTGCCATTCTGCCATAACTTGTAGCCGTAAAAAGCATGGCAACCATGGCAACCAGATAAGCCATTGCCAGAGTCCCCCTGTAGTCACTGAAGCACTGCCATAAATATATGCCGGTGCAATAGGAGTCATAAAAGCGATTCCATAAATGGCTAAGTCTTTAAGTTTAAGCACACGTTTCAAATGTTGATCAGAATTTGTATTCTTTGTCTGCTCACTCATGAAAATTCTCCTTTCTTCATAAAAACGAAATAAAAATAATAAAAAAGCTTTTTATATAATTTATAAAAAGCAATATCGATGCCATCTTTCATTCGTTTTAATTATTTATACAAAAAAATTTTCATGTGCACTTATTTAAAGGAATCTCCATGTTCAAATTTAATGAGTCCACTGGACCTGTTCAACTACACAAAAATAAACCAGAGAAAAGTGCTACCTTTTCATACCCGACGGCTACTTTTTTGTAGCAGCCATGCATGATTGTTGTTACACTTCATTTTTCAATTCTGCTTTGTCTACCTTCAGCAGTTTTATTTTGGCCTGAAGATTTTTTCTGGCTATACCAATCTGTTCAGCAGTAGCCGTTATATTTCCATTATTCTTAATAAGCATTTCTGTAATAAACTGTTTTTCAAATTGATTTCGTGCAGTTCTTAAATTTATACTTTCAGAACTATTTTCTTCTTCCTGCAGCACTTTTACTGGTTGCCTTACCTCTTTGGGAAGCATATATTCCTGAATATCCTCCCCACTGGAAAATACAATTAATCTTTCTGCCATATTTTTCAGTTCTCTTACGTTTCCCCGCCAGGAATAGCCCGTAAGGACCCGTTTTGCCTGGTCACTGATTTTCACCTTGCTCTTGCTCATTTCATCCGCATAGTAATCCAGATAATATTCCATGATGGGAAGAATGTCATCCTTTCTTTCCCTTAGTGGAGTCGTGGTCAGAGGAACCACATTGATTCTGAAATAAAGGTCTTCCCTAAAACGATTCTTTGTTATCTCTTCCTCTAAATTTTTATTGGTGGCACAAATTAATCTGAAATCCACCTTTATTGTTTTGGTTCCTCCCACTCGTTCGATTTCTTTTTCCTGCAATACACGCAAAAGTTTACTTTGAAGGGCATAGGGCATATCCCCGATTTCATCCAGAAATAAGGTTCCTCCTGTAGCCATTTCAAAGCGTCCCTTTTTGGTGGCTATGGCCCCTGTAAAAGCACCTTTCTCATGGCCGAATAATTCACTCTCCAATATGTTTTCTGCTAATGCTGAGCAATTTACTTTAATTAGCGGACCCTCTCGCCGATCACTGTTATAATGCAGCAGATTTGCAATAATTTCTTTTCCCGTACCACTCTCTCCAGTGATAAGTACACTAGAATTTGTAGGTGCAATCTGCTTTATTTGTTTTTTTAAAGAATCCATGGCTTCATAGTTTCCTACTACTGCAATATTCCGTGTCATATCATTCAGCTGTGTTCTTAACTTTACGTTCTCATCATTCAGTTTTAAAAACTCTTCTGCCTTTTTTATATTTAAAATCAGCTGGTCTATTTCAAATGGTTTTATCATATAAGTATAGGCACCATTCTCCATAGATTCTACCGCTCCGGCAATAGACCCTTCTCCAGTGAGCATCATGACCAGCTGTTCAGAGTTTTTCTCCTTTATTTTTTTCAGCAGATCTACCCCATTCATTTGAGGCATGACCACATCCAGAATGACAATATTAAAACTTTCTTTTTCCAATAAAGCCATGGCTTCCCATATATCTGACTTAGCCTGAACATAATATCCGTTGCTGGCAATAATCTTTGAATATATTTTCAAAAAACTTTTATCATCGTCTATCATTAATATTCTATACATATTAACCTCTTTATCCCCTTAATCTTCCAAAGGCTTAGAAGGCAAAATGAGTTCCACATCAACTCCATCTGCCATATTTTTCACCTTTATACTTCCTTTATTTCTTATGACTTCTTTATAGACCAACCAGAGCCCCAGTCCTGTTCCTCTTTCTTTTGTTGTAAAAAAAGGTTCAAATATCTTTCCAAGGTTCTCTTCCAGTATTCTCTCTCCGGTGTTTTTAAAATTCAAACAAGTTCGGTTCTCGTCTATATAACTGGCAGTTATATTCAGACTGCCACCTTTGTCCATAGCCTCCATGGCGTTTGTAATAATATTCAGGAACATATTTTTAAAAGAATCACTGTTACCAAAAATTGTAACAGGTTCATCTTCTGTCTTTATATATACATTTATTCCTTTTCTCACACACTCCTGCCTTACCAGCATATAAATCTGATCAATTAATTTTCTGCTGTCGTGAACTTTATCTTCACCCCAGGAGGATTTTGAAAAGTCCAGCATATTATATACAATCTTTTCTGCTCTTGTAATGTTTGCGTCTATTTCATCAATTACTTCTTCCTGTTCCTCTCCTTCTACCCCATTTTTCAGTAAAAAAGAAGCCCCTTTTATCACAGACAGAGGACTTTTCAGTTCGTGAGTTACTCCCGCAACCATTTGCCCGATTACAGCCATTTTCTCTGTCTGAAACAACTCTTTCTCCATTATTTTCTGATTTGTAACACTTTTTTCAAATACTACAATTTCTTTTAGTTGATTGGATTCATCAAACACAGGATAGCTGGCCACCTGAAAGATATCCTCATTGCATGCCACTTCCGATTTATGCTGATACAGGTGTTTTATTGTTTCTCGTACAGGACAGTTTTTACAAGGGGTATCCTGCCTCCTGACAGCTTTATAACATGGCTCTTTTTCAGATTGTCCTATTATGATTTTATTACTTTTTTTAATCTGATAATCCATATCCAGAATCATCATGGTATCATCAATACTGTTAAAGACAGATTCTAATTGATTTTTGCTGTAAATCAGTTCTCCTGTATACTCACTGATTTTTTCACTCATATTATTGAAAGCTTTTGCCAGCATACCTATTTCATCCTGGGATTTTACAGACAGTGGAATCAGATTACCTTCATCCATTTTCTTTACATCTTCTGTCAGCTGCAGTATGGGTGCACTGATTCTCTTTGATAGCACTGATCCAAGAAATATCATCAGAAGTAACAGGATAATTATGGAGGCCCATACACCAATAGTTAGATACTCTTTCCCTACGGAGTATTCCTCCTTGTCTATTTCTATACCGATAATCCAGTCGATTGTATCCAGTTTTTCAAATACAATAGCTTTTTTCTTTCCATCTTCATTAAAGCTTACCAGTCCTGAATCCTTTTGCTGCATTTCTTTTAAAATCTGTTTTCTTATGGAACTTCCCTTGTAATTCTCTGTATATTTTGTCTGGAAGGTGTCTCCCATTTTCCCTTTTATATCCAGCATGTCCGGGTGATAAATCACGCCACCGTTTTCATCTATAACAAATGCAAATCCACTATTACCTATGCGAAAATCAACAATTGACTGTACCAGTTTATTAAGAATCACATCTGCGCAAACAACTCCTCCTGGTGTTCCGTCTTTTTTATAATAGGATTTGGAACAGGTAATAATCCAACCATTCCCCCGTAGTCATAATAGGTTTTTGTCCAGTTTGTGCTATTTAAATGATTCTTTTCATTGGCAATAGTATAAAATGGGTCTACCCTCTGATCATGGTCAGGAGCAAAAATAGAGTTATCCAGATAAGGGTACACTCTCATAAAGCCTCTGCCAGTAACAATATATACATAAGCCAGCTCTTTATTGTTTTGCACCATATTTTTCATGGCTGGAACGATGGATTCTGTCTGCATAATCTCTGCTGCAATATCACGGTCCAGACTGATGTTACTTGGCAGATACGTGCTTGTTTCTTTTCCTGGTGCCTCAAGAACCTGATTTTCGTTTCTTTTATAATCTTGGGAAAGTCTGGTTGTGTCTACTTTATAATCTTCTGCAGCTTGAGCCCACTGGGCAAGATTATTCACTTCACTTTCCACCTTCTGCAAATCTTTTTTCATTGTCTGCACTTTTTCTGAAATAATCATATTCAGACTGTCTTCAATTCTTTCTTCTTCAAAAGACTGTACTGTATTGATTAGAATGGCTGTAAAAATAGCAAAAGGTATAATGCTTATGATTAAAACGGTTATTATAGTTTTTTTTACAAAGGAATTTCTCATTTTCCTATCATCCTTATTAACATATTTTTAATGCAATAACGATTTTAGCTTTCTTAACTGCCTGTTCAGGATATTTAAATCCTCGATTCTTCGTGCTACTGTAATGGTATTTTTCTCTCTGTACATGAGAATTAAATTCAACGTACTATCCAGTTCATCACAAAGCTGTTTTGTCTGGCTTAAAAATCTATTTTTAAGGCTTTCTATATTATCCTCTGAATGATCAAATTTATAGTTTTCAGTGATATTCAGTTCTGTAAGCTCGTAATGATATTCTATTCCAAAAAGTTGCGATACCGAAGAGGATAATACTTTTCTCATCTGATTTAATTCTATTTCTAACCTATTGGATATCTCAACATATTTATCATTGCTTGTTTCCATATTAAGTTCAGAAGCAATTTCCTGGCTTTTACTTTCTAACTCAGCCAGGCATGTTTTCATTTGATTAAAACTGCTATCCAGTCTGCCCGCAGGCATTTTTAATGCATTCCAGTACAAATCCAGTCTTACCCTGGCGGAACTGAGTATATCTTTGAGCTTTCGTTCCACTGATTCTTCAAGAATTTCTTTTACAGATGTTTTGCAATCCTCCTGGATTTTGCTTTTTAATGCTTCCAGTCCGTTGCCATATTTGGCACTTACAGGGAATAGCATGATGCTGTCCACTTCCATCAGACTGCAGAGAAGTTTTCTGCAATATTCCATATAGGCTGGCAACTCATCTTCTTCCACATTATCAATTTTATTTACAGCAAAATAAAATTTAGCGGCATACTCTTTTGCGTTTCTGAGAAAATCAATTTCTATTTCATTAATAGGGCTATCTACTGAAAGCATAAAGATCACCGCATCACTTTCTTTTACAAATGCGTATGCAGCATCCGAATTATGTTTATGAGCAGAGCCTACCCCCGGAGTGTCCACAAAAGTCAATCCTTCTTTTAGAAAGGGGGAGGTGGTGTGCAGTGTCACAGATGAAACACAAAGCTTATTTCCCGGATTTTCCTGTTCATTTATATATTCAGATAGTTCTTCAATCTTAATGGGTTTGATTATACCATTGTCAAAATGTACAGCTGCTGACTTTTCTCCATATTGAATCCTGGTTACCACTGAAGTTACAGGAACAATTCCCACGGGCAGGATTTTTTCTTCTAAAATTGCATTTACCAGAGTGCTTTTTCCTCTCTTAAACTGGCCTATTACAGAAACCGTTATGTCCTGTGACTCCAGCCTGTGGTGAAGTTCCTTAACCCTGGACTGTTCTTCTTTGCATATTTCAGATGTACCTAATAAGGTTTCGGCCTGCTTTACTATATCTATAATTGAGTTACTCATATTTCTTAATCTCCCATAATGTTGTTTTTTCCATAGTGTTCTATGCTCTAACTTAATATTATAACATAACGCATAATCACAGACAATGCTGATAACAATGCTCTTATTGACATGAACAGGGATTTAAGATAAATTAAAAACATGTCTCATAGAGTATGGGTTGTCACTCATAAGGAGGAAATACAAAATGAATAACAATCAGTTAAATGACTATTTTAGTCATTCTATACATAAAATCATCTCTGATGTAGTGGCCGGTACCTTTTCTAACCCAAAAGAAACGGCCTTTCTGCTGAAAACGCTAGCTTACAGTAAAACAGCAACAAAGTATCGAAACAATTATGAAAGCCGGGGCAAGCATATTCCTGCGTTCTTAATATCCAGCATAACCCACACCTGTAACCTGTTTTGTACGGGCTGTTATGCGAGAAAAAATAAGAGTTGTCATGAGGATAATAATTCCCCCATGCTGTCCTCCCAGGAATGGGCAGCTATATTTAAACAGGCAAAAGATTTAGGTATTTTGTTTAATCTTCTGGCCGGAGGTGAACCTCTTATGCGGTATGATGTAATCCAGGCTGCATCACAGACTCCTGAAATAATTTTTCCTATTTTCACAAACGGAACCCTGATTGATACGAAATACATAAAGTTATTTAAGCAAAGCAGAAATCTTATCCCCATAATCAGCTTGGAGGGTTCACAGGAATCCACTGACCTCCGCCGGGGAAAAGGTATATATAAAACAATACAGGAAAAAATGGTCCAACTGAATGGTGAAAAAATCCTGTTTGGGGTTTCTATTACGGCGACAACAAAGAATCTAAGTGAAATAGTAAATGTTGAATTTATAGATGGCCTGCGGCAGCTTGGTTGCAGGACAGTTTTATTTATCGAGTACGTGCCTGTAGATTCAGATACACGAAATCTTGCATTCTCACAGAAAGAGCGTGAGCAACTGCAGCAATCACAGGAAGAACTACGGAATAAATACCCTTCCATCTTATTTTTATCCTTTCCTGGTGATGAAAATAAAATGGGAGGTTGCCTTGCTGCCGGACGTGGCTTTTTTCATATTAACTATCAGGGTGAGGCAGAAGCTTGTCCCTTCTCCCCTTATTCAGATTACAGGCTGCGAAACCACACCCTGTTAGAAGCACTTGATTCTCCGTTTTTCAGGCGTCTTCAGGATAACAACTTAGTGGGCAGTGAACATGCTGGAGGATGTGCTTTATTTGACCAGGAGGAAAAAGTCATAGAAATACTAAATCGGACCAATGAATAACAAAATCCCCTTAGATGCAATCAACTTTCCAATGGACAGCAGGATTTTATCTAAGGGGAATTGTTTATTTTTCAGTATTCTTTAATTTCTTATTTTGAATTATTTCATATATTTTTTCAAGCCCGTTAATAACAGTATTTAAATCTTCAGTTGATGCATCACTAATTAAATCGGTAAGGAACTGCCTCTTTATTTCCATAAGATTATGTTTTTTAGAAAAGTCGGAAGATAAAAACAGCTTCACACTCCTGCGGTCTTCTGAAGGGATTTCCCGAACAACATCACCCTGACAGACTAAGCGATCCACTATACCTGAAACCGTACTCTTAGATAAGCCTATTTTTTCGCTTACCTCCTGAAGACTGAGTCCCGGATATTTATATAATACAAAAACTAAAAACAGCTGTGGCCCAGTAAACCCATATTGTTTTGATTTTTCAAAGGAATAGTCATTCAGCTCTTTTCTAGTAGTCTTTAAAAGTCTGACAATTTTTTCCGCATAGTCAATCATTGATTGTTCTGAGTTCTTATTTGTTTCCACCATATTCTCCTAGCACCTAACATTTATAAATTTCTTTTTGTTTTTGAGCTTTCATCAAAAATACCAGTATAATAGCAGCAAAGACAGTTATCGTTGTAAATGCAATCGTATAATTAATGGCATCCAGATATGCCTGCTTCTGTACCACTCCTGCAATGGCAGTTATAGCAGAGGCCTGAGCTTCTGTGGATGATACTCCGGATGTCATGTAAAGCCCTTGTATTTGTTTTATTGTATCAGTAACTGCCTGATTTGACAAGGTCACATTCTCTGCTAATCGTGCATAGTTATTGGTAGTCTTGGTAGTCATCAGTGTAGCTACAATGGTCACGCTAATAGAACTAAATATATTTCTAAGTGTATTGGTAAGTGCGGAAGCCCTGCCAGTTAATTTCAGTGGTACAGCATTCATACCTACAGTGCTGATTGGCATCATGGCAAGCCCCAGTCCAATTCCTCTTATAAAGGAAATGGTCATAATTGTCAGATTGGAGGTATCTGCGCTCAGATAAGTAAGATGATAAGACCCCATAGTAATATGAAAAGGCCTGGTATAGCTACTATTTTTGCCCCAAACCGGTCAAATATGGCTCCACTTATAGGCATTGTTATAGCTGCTGCAATGGCAGATGGCAGCATGACAATACCGCTCTGCATAGCAGATAAGCCTTTCACATTTTGAAGATATAATGGAAGTATATAGCTCCCCCCATTAGTGCCATTACCAGTACACAACTGATAATCTGGCTTAAGCCGTAATCATAGAGCTTTAAAATCCTTAAATCCAACAGTGGATTTGTGTGTGTAAGTTCATTTATAACAAATAAAACTAAACTGAAGATACCAATAGTAAGTAAAACAGGATAATGGATTTCTTTCCAGCTTATAGAAGACCACTTTCCAACTACATACAAAGTACATACAATACCCACAACAGAAGTAATAAAACCAATTATATCAAAATTACCCTCGTAAGGTTTTTTCTCCGTCTCCCTGAGTAAAAAGATAGCAAAAATAATTCCGAATATACCTATAGGCACGTTGATGTAAAACAAAAGCCTCCAATCCAGATTAGAAAGGATATACCCTCCTAATGTAGGTCCCAGTGCGGGAGCAGCCATGGCTGCAACACCCCAGATTCCCAAAGCTTTTCCTCTTTCTTCTACAGGGAAAATAGCATATACAATGGACATTCCTACAGGGCTCATAAGTCCCCCTCCGATTGCCTGTATTACACGGAAAACAATCATGGCACTATTGTTCCATGCCATCCCGGACAGGGCAGAACCCAGAGTAAACATAGAGAGGGCTATGACATACAGCTTCTTTATTCCTATTGTATCGCTTAAAAATCCGGTCAGAGGTACTACAGCTCCCATAGCAAGGGAATAAGCCGTTACTACCCATGTGATATCCGATAAAGTCACACCAAAAACAGACATCATTTTAGGCAGGGCGAGATTAATCAGGCTACTGCTTAAAACGCTCATAAAAGTTCCGATTAAAACTACAAACAGCGCAAGCCATTTATAAACGTCATCATGATTTTTCACTTGAAACCACCTCTTATCGAATGCGGATTTTTACTACAGCATTTGTTCCAAGTAAAAGGCCATTATCATTCTTTTTATCGTCAAATACGATTTTAACGGGTACCCTCTGTACTACTTTTGTAAAAGTTCCGCTTGTTGAGCCAGATAAAAGAGAAAAGGCAGAGTTTGCGGCTTTCCCAATAGACTCAACTCTTCCAGAGATTTTCTGCCCTTTATATTCATCTACTGTAATCTCAACCCTTTGCCCAATTTTTAGTTTTGCCATATCCGTCTCTTCTATATTAGCATTTATGTATAAATTGGTGGGGTCTACCATCATAATTATAGTCTGTCCCGTTGACACAAGTTCCCCTGGGGTAGCCTGTTTTTTCAGAACAAATCCAGAAATGGGAGACCGGATAACCGACTGCTCTAAATTGGTATCGGATAAAGTGCCCATTTCCTGCCTGCCTATGATCTGATCTTTTTCCAGACTTTGACCTTCTTCTACATTTAATTCCAACAGCTTTCCGGTCATCTGAGGAGAAACCTTAACAATATCTCCTGCAACTTTTGCATCTTCAGTTTTTACAAAATAATTTCCCTCGTACCAGTAATAGGCCCCGATAGTTCCCAGAACCAGCAGCATTACAGCAACAACAGATAACATTAATACTTTTCTTTTTGATTCCATATATTAATCACCAGCCTTATTTCTTTAGTGCAATTTCTGCAAACATGCCAACCTTAACAGCCGGATCATTTTCTAACATGCTTACTTTAACAAGAATATTTTTATTTTGAGCGTCTACGACTGTATCAACCAGTGAAACCTTACCATCAAAAAGTTTGTCTGGAATCTCAGAAATCCGTATAGCTACTTTTTGCCCCTGTTTAATTTCATTTGAAAGTCTTGCAGGCAAATAAGCGTTAATATAAGTCTTATCAGAATTAACAATACTCATTAAGTTAGCACCTGCAACAGCCATTTCTCCCACATTTATGTTCTTTGATGTAACTGTTCCTGAAACAGGTGCTACAATCACTCCATTAGATGAATTGGCATTGATTATATCTAACCCTGATTGTGCCTGATTTACCTGCGCCTGAGCAGTATTCAGCTGTTTCTCTGCACTTTCCAGGGCTTCTTTTGCCACTGCCCTGCCTGGTATAATTCCAGGGCCCTGTTATAACTGTTCTGAGCATTGTTTAAATTTACATTGGCTATATCAATAGTAGACTGTGCCTGATTTACCTGTGCCGGAACCTCCTTCATATCGATTCGGGCCAGTACATCTCCTTTCCTTACTACAGATCCTACATCTACATTCAGCTCTGCTATTTTTCCGGAAGTTTTGGAAGAGATATCCGCACTTTCAATAGCGTCAACCTTCCCTGCCATAATAAATGAAAGTTCATCTGGTTTCTGATTTGCATAAACTTCCTGATTATTCAGAGAGGAATTTGTCTTTCCTGCATTAACTCCAATAAATATCAGAATAATAATGATAAACGAAAATATAATGATTAAAGTTTTTTTATTTACTATTTTCATACCTGCACCTTTCCTTTTAGCTGTTTTTAGTTCGTATGCGAACTGTTCTTATCAATACTAAAACAATTTATGGAAAAAGTCAAATATTATTTATTCTTTTTTACAAAATTTTCTTAAGATAAGCATAAAAAAACCACAAAAGTAAATTAAAATTTACCTTTGTGGTTTTTAAGTTTTCAATTGTAATAAATGATGTTATTCTGTCTCTTCAAACCGCTTTAAAACTGCCGCTACTTCTGCACGGGAAGCCGCCTTTCCAGGGGCAAGCCTGGTCCCATCACCGGTGCCTGTTATGATACCGTTGCTGCAGGCCCAGTCAAACCCTCCCCGTAATTCTGGTGAAACAGCAAAAACATCCGCATAGCTATATACCCCAGGATTTTTTCCTGTTGTAGTATCCATTTTTTTGTATTTCGCATATTTCCACAGCATATCCGCAAGCTGTTCCCTGGTTACAGGATTATTGGTTCCAAACTTCTTATCCCAGTTTTCCGAAACAATTCCATTGACAAATGCCCATTTTACAGCTGTATTATACCAGCCGTTGCCTACATCTCCAGGTAGTTCATAATTTTCTTCCACTGCTGGAGCTCCTGCCATTTTATAAAGTGTATAGACCATCATGGCTCGTGTCATAGGTGCCTGAGGCTGGAAAGTGTTACTACTGGTGCCCTTCATCATTCCTTTCTCATAGGCATACATTACATAATCAAAATACCAAGCAGATACAGGAACGTCAACAAACAGGGACTTTGCCTTATCGGCCTCCATGCTCTGGGTGTCTGTAAAGAAATTTGGCATTATATTTGTTGCAAATTTTACTGTTCCTGTATTTTTATCGTAGGTACAAGGCATTTTCTGAAGTTTACCTGCCTGATCCAGATAATACAGGTTGACCGAATAAGCCATCTGTCCCTTTGCAGGAGTATATGGCATATTGACAGTCATGGAATCTCTAAATCCTTTTAAGGTGATATCACTTAATTTTACACCAATGTCAAAATGGATTTCATAGGTCCTGAAAAATGGAGCCGAATAATTACTCAGATTAATTTTTCCTATGATGCCGCATTCTCCTCCAAGCCCTTTAAAATATCTGCAGTCAGTGAGATTGTCAATAATATCATTTACAGTAACATTATAGTCGGAGGTTTTCAGCATATTCTCCAAATCTGTATTGATGGTTTTTACCTGTTCATTGCTCTGATAAAAGTTATTGACAGACCATCCCTTAGAAGTCAGATAATCATTAAACAGGGTTTTTCCACCACCTCTGATATAGCTTATATCCTTTTCATAAGAAAAAATCAGTCCCTTTAAAAATGCGATATCGGCTTTATCACTGCTATTGTCTCTGCTATGTAAATACAGATAACGTGAAATCCCATTGCATAAAGATATACCGATAGAATTGCCTACGGTGCCCCAGCTGCTGTAAGCCAGCAGCATGCTCATTTCACATTCTCTGGTCATTCTGTATTCAAGATTTCCACCATAGGCGGCAGGAGCCGAATTAATAACTATGGTAGGAATCCCCTTAGAGATATTGTTATTTATATAATCAATCATTTTGCTGATATATTTTGAATTGAGGATAGGAGTAGATGGTGAAGTCAGTACAACGATTTCCATGTCAGCTTTATCTTTATCTACCAGATTTACGCCAATGCTTTTCAGGTGTTTTTCCACATTTTCCTTTACGGTTTCCATATCATATACGGAGCCTGAACCTGAACTTTCCGTATTACCAAAATATACAGCTGAAGCATTTACATTGTACCCATAATAATCAATCATCAGATTCAGCACAGCCATCATACCCAGCTCATCTGCACCTGAATAAATAAGTCCTTTGTCACCCAGTTTCTTCTGTATAAATTTTACTTCGTTTGTCTGAATAGTATTCTGGGGATTAGAATCATCAATACCAATAAAATATTTCATTTTTCCCGATGAATCCATGGACAGAATATAATCTATAATGCTTAATTTTCTTTCCCGGGTTTTCAATGAATTATTTACTTCTGTTGAGTATTTGGGATCAATTGTAATCTTTCTTCCCTGATCATCTCTGGTGTAATCTGAAACAATATTTCGCACAGACAGGTCTCTATTATTCAGTATATATCTGGGTGTAAGATTATATTGACGCAGATAGTTATAAGTTTCCAGGCTGGCACCCTGATAGCCCACCGTACAGGTTGCCAGACGGGCAACCGTATCAACTATGTATACATGGTTATTCTGTGAAAGCTCAACAAGCTTATCAATCAGCTTAAATTCGTCATAATATTTGTTGCCATAAAGAGTACGGGAATTAACTAATCCCCCTGAAAGAAGCTGATCAAGAGAGATTACAAAGTAATCCGTTTTTTTATCCATCTCCGTAATCCATTCCATCAGTTTTTCGCTGTCTCCATATGCTGTTCCATTGGAGTTAAGCGGCTGCCCGTCCAGGCGGGTAGCATATAAATCCGCATCTGGCATCATAACCTTAAATCCTGCTGACTCAGCTTCATATATTACTCTGTCAACATTGACTGGTCTGTTATCCAGTGGTACATATGCCAGGATTGGCTCTTTTTCCTCTGTTTTTGCTGTATCCACTTTAGTCGTATCTGCCCATGCAGTTACCATACTCCCCTGTGAAATGGTCAATACCATTGTGATACAAAGCAGTAAGCTCAAAATCTTTGCTCTCATTTTCCCTGTCCCTTCTATTTGATAATTATTATTGTATATTTGCGATTATCCCTATGATTGGTTTAAAATATACTAATTGATTTGTTGTCTTTTATAAAAATACATCCTGTAATCAGCCTCTTTAAATAAATGTTCCATTGTCTCTCCATCTTCAGGAAATACAGCTATTCCGAAGCTGAATGTGCAAGTTATCTGTTGGGATTCCAATTCAATGGGATTTTTTTTCATTTCTTTAATAATGGATTCTAATTTTTCCGATAATAAACTTTTATTGGAATGCAGATATATTCCAACAAATTCATCTCCTCCGAATCTTGCAAACAAATCGCTTTTCCTTGTATTTTGTTCCAAAACTCCGGCTACTTGCTTTATAACCTGATCACCGGCTAAGTGCCCATATATATCATTAATTTCTTTTAATTTATTTATATCAAAAACTACAAAGCAAAACATTTCATGATACCGTCTTGCTCTTTCTAAAATCAAAGGAAAATGCTCTTCAAAATATCCCCGGTTATAAATCTGAGTCAGCGTATCATACCATGCCAAATGAACTTTTTCCTTATATAAAAAGTGATTGGTCAGTGCCATTTCTATATTTGGTTTTAAAAATTCCATAGAGCTGACATCTTCCTCGCTGAAAGCATTGACTTTAATGGAGTCAATATTAATCATGCCAAAAAAAACATTGTTGATATAAATTGGAGCGGATAGCGTTGATTTAATGTAGGCTTCCTTCTCAAGAAAGTTGTTTATTAAAACGCTTCCTCCAAATTTTTCTAAATCATTTATATTTATAATTTCGTCCATCTGTCCATTGGTTTGCTTATATAAAAACGCTTCTTTTAATGGTATACGTAAATCAAGAATGCATTTCTCAAAGCCTACATAGGATACTACTTTTAAAAATTCATCTTCTTTTATTAAAATACTGCCAAAACAGGCATTATCTATAGCCTTTAATGAATTATTCAAAATAAATTGATAAATTTTATCTAAATCGTTTTGTTGTGAGACCTTCTGTGTTACTTCAAGCATTAAGGCCCTTAAATCAGATAATTTTTTAATTCTGTTTTCCGTTTCCTTTTTTACTGTTATATCTACAAGATATGCTAAAATACAAAATTTTCCATTATACACTACAAATTGATAGATTAGTTCATACCATCTATTATTTTTCTCATTATCCGTAATGCAAAATTCCTGATTGTGTTTTTCGATTTTATCTATATCAAACTTAATTTTTTCTTTTAACTTATAAAATTGTTCAAATGACAATATTTTATTAAATTTCTCATTAGAGAATAAAATCTCCCAGTCATTATATAGGATCATTGGAAATAGAGAAAATTTGTTTATTATCTCCAGAGAGTCCCTGCTAAGTTCCACAGCCTTTTCGGTCAAATCATTCACCCCCTTTCATTAAATGTTTGGAATATAATGTATATTATACATGAATGTCTTATGACATACAAATAGTCACTATGCATAAGCTTCTTTGTCTTCAGGCACAATGATTGGCATTCTCATAAATTATCATTTCCTGGTTAATAATATTAATCCTATCATACATAATCCCATTCCTGCGATTTTAGTAAGGGTGATTATATCCTTATAAAACAAATAACCTATGATTAGGAGGATGATAGCGAGAATAATGTTACAGACTAATGGGCCTACACTGATATTCCAGCCAACCCGGTATAACATGACAAAGCCAAATTCCAGAAGTACAATGGAAACCCCCAATGCAAAAGGTGCCCAGTTCAGATACCTCATCTGAACCTGAATGGGATCCGAATGTCCGCCAACAAAAAAAATCGTCGCAGATAGAACCGCTGCAATTATGTACGTAAATGTCAGTCCAAAGAAGGTATTCACCTGACCGGGCATAGCTTTTGCTGAATTCTGATAAATTAAATTGGCGCCTACTATGAGCATTACTGGAAAGTAGTATCTAATCATTTTCTATCTCCTTTTGGATGGATTTTATGTATATAAATACGCCTATTTATCATAATAACCCAAACTTGTTTATTATTTCAATATTTACATGAAATATCTTTTTTATCTGAAACATCATAATATTAAAAAAATAAAGCGGCTAAATTTTACTCCTCCAAGAAATTGGCTCTAACAAAGTAAAATTCAACCGCTTTCATATCTTTATCCATAAATAAAGACGGCAATCATGTAATTTAAGTATGTAGAACTATAACTTACTACTTTGTAAGTCACTTTGCTTTAATTGCGGATTTCAAGCAGTTTCTGCTTCAGTTCGCCTTCCATACGGCTTAACTCTGTCTCCGCCAGGGCACGTTTCTGTCTGCCTTCTTCCTGAATCTTCGTTACCTCTTCCAATGTGGAAATCAGGCTTTGATTGGTGTTCATTAAAGTCTCTATATCTACAATACCCCGTTCAGATTCTTTTGCTGTATCAATGGAAGCCATTTTCAGAGTATCAGCATTCTTTCGTAAAAGTTCATTTGTCATATCTGTTACCTTTCGCTGGGCCTGAGCTGCCTGCTGGGAATTTGCAATTCCCAAGGCCAAAACCATCTGGCTTTTCCAAAGAGGAATGGTATTTACTAATGTAGACTGAATTTTATCCGACATTAAAGTGTCATTGTTTTGCACAAGACGAATCTGTGGAGCCATCTGAATTGAAATCATTCTGGTAAGCTCCAGATCGTGGAGTTTTTTCTCAAAGCGGCTGCATAAAGAAGACAAATCATTAACTGCCTGAGCATCTTCTGGCAGTCCACTATTCTTAGCCTGTTCCTGTAATGCAGGTAAGTCAACGGTCTGTACTTGATTTAATTTTTTCTTTCCTGCTAAAATGTACATGGATAATTCTTTAAAATATACCTTATTCATATCATACATTTTATCCAGCATGGCTACATCTTTTAATAACTGTATCTGATGATTTTCCAATATGGAACATATCTTGGTAACATTGACTTCTGCCTTATTATATTTTGTTTTCATATTTGCAATTTTATTTGAAGTACGTTTAAAAATTCCCAGAAATCCCTTTTCATCATCATCCGCTTCAAAATTTCTTAATTCTGTTACTACGTCAGAAAGGACACCGCCGATTTCTCCCAGATCTTTTGTTCTAACGTTGTTCAATGCTGATTCTGAAAAATCTGCAATCTTTTTCTGTGCACCAGATCCGTACTGCAAAATCAGATTTGAATTACCCAATTCTATCTTAGACGCAAAATCGTCTATCATTTTCTTTTCTTCTTCAGTCAGAGGTACTTCCTGTACAGCTGGCTGCTGCTCTTTTGAAACCACAACTGGTTCAGGTGCAACCGGTTGAACCGGTTCTGCCCCAAAAGGCTCAAATGTTAAAGTTGGTGTTTCTGCTTCTTTTATCACTTCACTCATTTCTTCCTCCTCAAATCCCCTTCTCAGCTTTCTCATCAAGCTGTCATCAGGCATATTCATTAATAGCTACTAATTTAGTCCTTTGTTTGTTATAAAATCGTCATCAGTAAGTCCTTCTTGCGCCAGTATCGTTTCTAATGCAGAGATATCAGATGAAACATCCAGTATATCTGTCTGCATTAATTTCTTTAATAAATTCTGATAAGCCATATTAATGGTATCCAGAGTTCCTTTGATTTCTCTTTTTGTATCTGCAATCTCACCTTCATTAAATCCATGCTCGTCAAATTGCTGATAAGCCTTAACCAGCTTTAGGGTAATGGGCATATAATAGCACATGAATTTTCGTATCTCCGGTAGTTTCTCTGGATGCTGCTCAACATAATCAAAAATCTTCGTTGTGACGTTTTCCAGCTGATCCAGTTTTTCGGATATTTCTTCTTCCGGTAATGCATCATTTGCTGCTTTAATGGTCTGAATATAGCTTTTTCCCTCAGCTATTGTTTGTTCTAAAGGAGTCTCTTCCTTTTTCACCTGTGGTTCTGCTTTTTCTGGTTGTTGCTTTTCTCTTGCATTTTTCATGGTTTCCAGATATTGCACATATGTTTTGTAATCTGTGATCAGGCATGTTTCCTGCTCATCCAGGTATCCTTCTTTAAAAAGCCCCGCCTTAATCATCTTGCGAAGATCATCTGTAGTGTACTTGTTATCCTGCCTTGCAGCCGTTGACAGTTCTTGTATTGCACAAAACGTACGTCCATTCAGTACATTCTGGTAAAGTCTGAATCGTTGACTTCTTTTCTTTAATTTTGATCCTGTTAGAATCATAAATACGGAAATGGCAAAAGGTACTCCAAATACCAAAGCTACGATGATTGCCTCCAGAACATCTTTTTGGTAAATAGATACTGCAAGGCCAAGCAGGGTAATAACACCCATACAAACAGCTCCTATAAATCCAAAAACTAATAACAGGATACTGGCAACAGAGTCGCTGCCTTTCTGAATTTTAACTTCCCTTACTCCTGGGTTCCCAAAATTTCCAGGAGTCTGCTGGTCATAAGTCTTCGACAGATGCGGATTAAAAGGCTGCTGATAATATGGTTGTCTTCCCATTCCAGGCACATTGTTCATCGTGCGGTTAATAGTGCTTTTCAAGTCATAAAAATCCTGATTGTTTAATACCTTTCTAATGGTCTTGCTTACCTCTTCTCCAAAATCTACAAAATTGTCATTTCTCATAATCCCCTCCAGTCATGGTTTACCCGTCTTGATGTATTGGCATTTTATAATATATCATAAACCTTGCGTTTAATTTTCACTAAAAATTATGATACCGCAATTGCTTACATTCATCAACTAAACTTTCTTATATTTTTTGTTTATTATATCATAAATACCCAGATTTTCACATTACTTTAGTAAAGTTTTGTTTTACCTAGTTAACTAAAAGGACTGAATCCTGTTACAATACAAGATTCAGTCCTGACTCATCAGTAATTTGAAAGACAAATTCCTGCGCCCATTCGTTGTTTTATTCCCGGCTCTCCCCTATAAGAGCAGAATACCTTTGGATTGCAGCAGGTACAGTAATGACTTATTTCAATATTTTTTACTCCTGCCTCCAAAAGCTGCCTTTTATTAATCTCTTTTAAATCAATATAGTACTTTTCTCCTTTTTTTTCTGCATATTCATCGATCCACTCCCATTGTTTCTGAAAGTCTTCATATACTTCAAAACCCGTTTCAAAACAGCACTTACTGATTCCCGGACTGATAAAAGCCATTAAGTCTTCCTGTTTGCTTCCATATTCCTTTTCCATTATGTTTACTGCATTTACTGCAATCCCCCTGACAGTGCCTCTCCACCCTGCATGTACTAATCCTATAGCTTTGTTTTTCTTATCATAAAAAAATACTGCCAGGCAGTCTGCATGAACGGTAGTCAGTAAAACACCCGGATTATTAGTAACAACTCCATCAGTTTGCAAGATTCGTATGGGTTCACTATTGTCTGCAGAAGCTTTTATTACTTCCACATGTGACTTATGTACTTGCTCAGGCCATACCAGCCTGCATTTTTCCAGATTTAATTCTTCTAATACCTCTTTATTATAGTACGGACTTTCAGTACTTGCTCCTTCTTTGGTAGAAAAAAAAGCAGTCACCCCTTCTTCTTGGGTAAATACTGGTAAATATAATCTGTTCAAAGAGCCACCCCATTTCTTCCTTGAATTATCATTTATTATTGCGTATTAAAACTATAATATAACAAATTATAGTTTTTTACAATTCCTGTACATTTTTCCGCCCTATCAAAATCATATAAGGAAAACGTTTCCACCAATTTCATAAGTTTTCCATTAGATTGTTAGCTCATATCATATTAAAATAATAGTATAGTGAAATATCTTAGCAGGCACAATTGGGAACTGAAACCATGATCTGTCAACTAATCTGGAAGGCATAAGGAGGAAAGCATGAAAAAACTAAAGAAAATCAGATTAAAACATTTTATTACATCCCTATTATTCGCTATCACTTTATTTTTAATTTCTACTTTAACCACAATTACTCTGACGGATGGTTATTCCAATTTTAATTCATTAACCAAACCGGTCAAAACTAATGAATTGAAAAGCATTCCGGAAAATCAACCCCAAAGCACTGCAAAGCCATCCGCTATCCCTTCAGATATTAGTCCAGACTTACAAAGGAACTCTTTTAGCAAACCTGATAATGAAGATAGCTCTGTCATATCAAGAGGTATCATTAAAAGAGATGCCTATCATAAAGTAAACCAAACGCAAAATAAAACACCAGATGGTAGCCTGCCAAATTCACAAAAAAGAAAAACTGCTGATTCACAACCATCTAAGACTGTAGTTCCTGAACCAACTGTATCAACAAAAAGTTTATCTAATGCTGAAACTAAAGTCACTTCAAGCGCGCCGCCAAAAGCTGATTCACAATATGAGGATGACCTGGACTTGCTTGCAAGGCTCATTACAGCAGAAGCACAGGGTGAACCTTACGAAGCAAAAGTGGCTGTTGGTGCCGTTGTTATAAACAGAGTTCAGAGCGGTGTTTGGGCTAATTCCATAAAAGGCGTTATATACCAGAGCATTAACGGATACTATCAATTTACCCCCGTTATAAATGGATGGATCAATAAGCCAGCTGAACCTGAATCCATTGAAGCTGCAAAAGCGGCTATGAAGGGTGAGGACCCTACCAGTGGGGCACAATTCTACTATGATGATACCACCACCAATACCTGGATTTTATCTAAACCAGTTTCTTTGCAAATTGGTCACCTGATTTACGCATATTAAATTTGATACATAATAATATAAGAATTCTTTCATAATCAATAAAACACCGGGGAATATTCCCCGGTGTTTATCATTATTATATAAACTTATAAATTACTTTTCATTATTAGTTTTAAATTCTTAAACAGTCTCATTTCTTAATTTAAATCTTTCTACAAGCTCCTTCATAGTCTGGGCCTGTCCGGAAAGTTCTTCACTGGCTGCAGCACTTTCTTCAGCTGTAGCAGCATTAGTCTGTACAACACTTGAAATTTGTTCAACTCCCAGTGTAACTTCATTTATGGCATTTGACTGTCGGTTTGAAACCTGAGAAATATTTTCAACAATATTGGCAACGGCTTTTGCTCTCTCCACAACCTTACGAAGGGACTCTGCCGTTTCATCAGCAATTTTTGTTCCATTCTCTACCTGTTTCATTGAATTTTCAATTAAAGTGGTGGTATCTTTTGCTGCCTCTGCACTCTTAGTAGCCAGATTTCTTACTTCATCTGCCACAACAGCAAATCCTTTCCCTGCGGTGCCTGCTCTTGCAGCTTCAACAGCAGCATTAAGGGCAAGGATATTAGTCTGAAAAGCAATGTCTTCAATTGTTTTAATAATTTTTCCTATCTGGCTGGAAGAGTCATTAATCTGAGCCATAGCAGAAACCATTTCAGTCATATGGTTATTGCTTACTTCTATTTCTTCACTGACCAGGTTCACATTTTCACTGGCTCCTGCAGCATGCTCTGCATTTTTCTTTATATGATCTGATATTTCCTCAATAGATGCAGATAACTCTTCCACTGTGCTGGCCTGTTCTGTTGCTCCCTGTGCCAAAGCCTGAGAGCCATCAGACACCTGATCAGAACCTGTTGCAACCTGCTCTGCTGCCTGATTGATTTTAGTCAGTGCATCATTAAGGGAGATAGCAATGCTATGCATTGAATTTTTAAGTTCAATAAAATCGCCTTTAAAATCCTGCTGCATTTTAATATTTAAATCTCCCTGAGCCATTTTTCCAAGGTTTGCTTTTATGTCATTTATATAGGCACTAATCATCTGGTTCGATTTAATGAATGCAGCACCTAACTGACCAATTTCATCTTCAGAGTCAATGTTAATCTGCATGCTCAGGTCACCTTCTGCCATTCGTTCAGCTGCATAAGCCATTTCGGTTACAGGTTTGCTGATGCCCCTTGAAATAATCAGAGCTATGATGAAGGAAACTGCTAAAGAAATGAAAATTACTACCAGAATAAATATCGTTGCCATTTTCCCCTGTGCAGACAATTCATCGGCCAATTGATTCCCTGTTGTAGTTTTTTCATTCATTAAAGTTTCCACAGAGGCTGAAATGTTACTCACAACAGGGGTACCCTTTTCCATTAAAAAGGAAAATGCCTCAGCATTTTTATTCTGCATAGCCAGATTAATCTCCTGGTCAGCAATGGAATTAATCTTTTCTATATTATCCTTAATATTCTGATATTCCTTTTTCTCTTTGTCAGAATCTATGCTTTTTTCAACCATTGCTAAATATGTATTCATTTTGTCAAAGGATTTTGTTATTGCCTCCCGATCATTCTTCATCTGCTGAACATCAGTATCAATAATTATATTTCTTAAAAGAACACGAGTGTTATTTAATTCTGCATTAAAACGTCCAATGTTACCCTGTGCAAATCCATAATTAACAAGTGCTTTTCCATAGTCTGTATTCATGTGAGTCATCACATAAAGACCAACTACCCCACCTATACTGGATATAATTGCAACCAAAACAAAAGTAATAATTAATTTTTTCCCAATTTTCATGTTTTTCAGCATATACTTTATTCCTTCTCCTCAAATATTTTTAGCAATCCAACTGACTGCTGACGTCATAATTGTACCATAAGCAGTAAAAATTACAACAAAAATCCTCTTTTTTCGTCAAATTTCTACATTAATTGTAATAATTTGTTAAAAATATTTTAATAAATAGCAAAAATAAAACAGGAGTTAATCTCCTGTTTATATTTATCCCATATTTATTACTACTACTGACTAATTTCTTCCAGTGATTTTCCCATAGTTTCTTTGCCAAAAATAGCAACTACAATAGCAACAATGGCAAATACTCCCGTAAGTAAGGCGAAGATATATCCATACCCTGTTCTGTTGCCATAAGTACTATATATTACGGGTACAATAAGTGGGGCGATAAATGCACCAATCCTGCCAAAAGCAGCGGCCCAGCCTGCACCGCTGGCTCTGGCAACAGTAGGATATACTTCTGGTGTATAAGTATAAACACATCCCCATGCCCCAGGCTGAAAAAGTAAAGCAGACAGCCATACAGCAGAACCTGCATTGTAGAACCTGCGTGCCCAAACAGCCATGCAGCTAAAGCTGTTCCGGCAAAATAAACAGTCAGTACCTTTTTTCGTCCAATTCTTTCCACCAGATGTGCTGCACTAAAATAGCCAGGTAGCTGTGCGAGACACATAATTAATGTGAATTCAAAGCTTTTTACTAATGCAAACCCCTGTGCCATTAATAAAGAAGGGGTCCACAAAACAAAACCGTAATACCCGAAATTTATTCCAATCCATATAATCCAGAGCACCAGTGTAGTTCTGGCATACTTTTTAGACCATAACTCTCCCAATGTTAAGCGAGATTTTTCATTCCTTCTCTGGTGCTGTTCTTCTGCCTGATATGGCAGATTTTCAACATTGGCCTGCATTTCCATCATTCGCACCAGCTGATCTGCCTCTGCATGTTTTCCCATGGTTTCCAGGTATCGTGGAGATTCCGGCACAGCTCTTCTCAAATAAGCTGCAAATAATGCAGGTACGGCTCCCACAAAGAATGCTATCCTCCAGCCATAAACGGGAATAAGCAGATACGCAACCAACGCTGCTAAAATCCATCCCCAGGCCCAAAAGCTTTCTAAAATAATAACATTGCGCCCACGAACTTTCTTAGGGGAATATTCACTAATCAATGTGGAAGCAGCAGGTAATTCCCCACCTAATCCAAAACCTGTACAAAATCGCAGTACAAGAAGCATGGGATAATTTACTGCAAATCCTGATAAACCACTGGCGATACCATAAATAATCAGCGTACACATGACAATATTCCGTCTGCCCCATCTATCAGCGGCCATACCCGATAAAGCGGCTCCTATTATCATCCCCAGCATGCCTGAGCTCCCCAATAATCCAATCTGTCCAGTGCTTAATCCCCAGTCCGTACCAATAGCTGCCATAACACCAGATACCATTCCCTGATCCATCGCATCAAACATCCACCCAATCCCTGTCAGGAATAAAATTTTTTTCAACATAGGTGTTGTAGGTAACCTGTCAATTCTTTTTGCAATATGTTCCATAAAATCTTCTCCTTTTATAAGTATACATATATATTACCACTAATATATATATGTGTCTTGTCACTTGTACCAGTCTACCATATTAATATGCAACAATCAAGGAAATATTAATCACAAAAAACAAAAGAGTATGTTTACACATACTCTGTTCTTTAAAAAATAAATGTTAATAGCGTCCTGATATTATCTGTGACTGCCTAAATAAACTTTGGGATTATTTACTGACAGCCTTGTTAATCATATCAATCAGGCTATCGATATACTGATTGTAATCATATAGTGCTACAGACCAGTTGGCCAGGCAGGCCTTTCCCTGAGTTGTAATACTGAAAATCCTTTTGGGATTACCGCTGCCATCATCCTCCATATCCCACTTTGACGTAAGAAGTCCGGAGCTTTCCATCTTTTTTAAATACCTGTAGACTCCTGTTGCATCCGGCTTACTGTCCGCAAATCTTTCCATTTTGCCTATTTCTCTTAATAGGGCAAAACCATGCATATCACCGCCTTCAGCAAGAATGCACAAAATCAGCGGCTGAAGCATTTTATCCAAATTTTTTCCCTGACAAGGGCAATTCATATCAATGAACATCTATATACCCCCAGCAATTATTTGTGAATCAAGTCACTACCATAATGGGAATCAAAAAATGTCTTAGAATATTTCTCTAACTTCCATTCCGGTACACAGCAGTCCTTACAAGGTTTTACTGCCCACTTATTTCTAAGCCACCTTGCTGCTCTTGAATTCCTGGAGTTATTAGTCTGAAACGTTTTGCCACAATGTGTTGTGATGGTTGCATATTTCCCCTGAAGTTCAATTTCTTTGATTCCGTGAAGCACACCATTTCTGGACGGCCATAACTTCATTTTATTTAGCAGAACAAACAATTCAATGTTTTTTCTATAATATCTTTTCTTATTATCAGCCATTTTAAATATAAAGCCTTCCTTCTAAAATATCATTTGATGCTTTAGTAATCATACTTAGCATCTTAATCCCCACCGAAGAAATTACAACTATCTCTGTTCTTTCCACCTTGTGCCAGGGGGTAACAATAATATGATTTATTACTGCACTGATTTCTACCGTTCCCTGTTCAGTATTAGCAAATCCTTTAATCCTGTAACTGCTTTCAGCAATTTGATCAATAAACTGGATAAGCTTGCTTTCTTCAATAGGCTCATCTGCTTTTACTATAAATGTATTTGGCCTTGATTCATAAGTATTGGTAGTATCCTCGCTTACTGCAGTATTTACTGCAAAATTTTCCACAATCATTTTAATATCTACATCGCAATGAGTGGCAGCGTAAATTTTTACACTTGGATTTATCTCCCCTATTTTATCCGATATTTCTTTAAATTTATTTTCATCAATGAGATCCATTTTATTTACAAGCACTGCATTGGCATGCCTCACCTGTCGTTCTAAGGCTGGGAGGACTTCAACCATATCCGCAAAGTTCAGGCCATCTGCAATACAGATAGTGCCTTTCAAAATATAATTGTTATTTGTAGCCTTACGGATTCCCTCAATGATATTGCCCATATTTGACGGGTCTGCCAGTCCAGATGCTTCAATAAACAGATACTCTATATCCCTCTTAGACATATCTATGAGACCATCCACAAATTTATCTTTTATACAGGCGCAGAAAATCGAACCATTTGACAATTCTTTCATAAGGATACCGTCACGACTTACCAGTTTGGCATCAATATTTATCTGTCCAAACTCATTGACAATCACACCGATTTTGTGTTCCCTGTAAGTATCAAGTAATCTTTGCATCAAAGTTGTTTTGCCTGCACCCAGAAACCCAGTCAAAAGTACCATTTGAATCATATTGCAACCTCCTGCCCATAATCTGAGATTGGTTTAATAATGGCGAGGTGCCCGGGAGTCTCACCCGGCTTCATGGATTTAGAGTCCATGTGATCCATACGATCCGCACCCCATGTAAAAAGCTGAATTTAATCAGCAATAACCCTTCCCAACATAATGGCAGTTCCTATTTCAAGATTGTCGTGAACCGCTCTGTTCTCAAAATACGCTTCAGCTTCACTATCCATGGAATATGGTACCCCTGGACTTACATACAAAAGATCTGGGCTGAGACACTCTTTTTTCAGCCAGCCCCCTTCATTGGTAAAGTCTACTATATAATTGTAATTCCTGATCTGATCTTTCTCTGTTAATTTTTCATATGGTAATTCTTTAATTACATCCAAGTTTTTATCGAAAATATCAAAGTTTATTTTGTCTTGTAACAAGATTTTCTCTGATTCTCTGCCTACAATTCCATAACCAATCTGAAGAATTTTTTCTTCACGGATGTTTTTCCCATTTTTATTCATTAAAGCCTTAAGTACCTTGATAAATCCTAATGCTGTAGCATAGTTATTATCACAAACATTTCCACTTTTTATATTTAAAGCCAGATATCTTGCATCATCCGCAAAAAAGAATATGTCACAACCTTTTTCAGTACCTTCATAGATGCCATCTATATCTGTATGTTCTGTTACTAAAGCATTAAATCCTATGGATTTAATGATAGCGGCTACGGATTCACTGAAAGAGCTTATAATGCCTTCACCCTGGGTAATGGGAACCACTGCAATCTTTTTAGTATCTCTTGCCTGTTGGAAAACTGCTTCCTGCATATTAAATGTGTCTTTGATGAAATCAGCTAAATCCATACCTGTTTTGATTTTCAGCTGTTTATTGTATTCTTCCATGCCATCCAGCATATATTCAATCCATTCTGTCCTCAATCTGGTCATTTTCCTACCTCACCAAAATTTGCTCATTAAATATTCAATGGTTGTCCGTCTATAAAAGAAATACTTCGTCCATAACGCTTAATAGTTTTGCTTTTAGACAGTGCCATGGTAAGTCTCTCTATGCCAAATCCAATACCTACCCAGGTATCAAACACTCCCCACTGACTATCAAGAAAATGGGGCCATATGAACCTGAAGCAACTTCCATTCCGTTAATCTCAATATCAACGGTACTACCATACACAGTAGACTCTTCAACCACCAGTTCATATTCCTCTTCAGGGACTCCGAGTCTTTTCATTGCTGCATGAGCAAGTCTTTTCAATTCATCCAGCTGCTGGCCATCTTTTACATACGCTAGTTCTACACAGTTAAGCATGGTAAATTCATTCATATGCTGAGCACCCTGGGATTCCTTCCTGAAACAGGAGCCGAGTTCAAATATCTTCACTGGTTCATTTGTAATTCTCTTTAATTCTCTCATCACCACATAAAGATTAGGTGCCAGCATGGGTCTGAGGCATTTTTTATTATCCAGCCAGAAAACCTGTTCGGATAATTTATGATATTCATCAATGGTCATCTGGGCAAGCATCTGTTTCGTTATGATGGTAGGAGTTACTACTTTGGTAAATCCCTCGCCCATCAGCCATTGTTCCAGATTCCTGCCTACTTCTACCGTTTTTGTCATGTATTTTTCATGAAGCAGTTCTTTGATTTTAGTTCTGCTTTCCTTTACCATAGATTTTTCCATTTCTCTGAAACTACTGTCTCTATTCTCGATGGTTTCAAATTCCATTTCCATCATTTCTGTAGTCCCGTTAAGTTCACCTATTCTTTCTTTTTGTGTAATAGTGAATTTTTCCATTGATAAAGGCCTTCTTTCTGCAATCAGTATCTCTTTGAAAGTATTGTATCACATCCAATAGTATTTTTTTAATAATATTATTTGCTTTTATGGTAACAATTTTAGATTAGATTTTACCTGTTCCCTCTTTTCTTCTAACTGTCCTGAATCAGATGCACTATTGACAAAGATTCCTTTAAAATCACTGCATCCATGAAAATAATCTGAGATGACCACATCTGATTTAAAGGCATCATTCATAATATTTAAAGGTCTCGCATGGCTCATCATATGTTCTCCCTCCTGAATTATCTGGGAATTTTCCAATTTATAATGCTCATATGCGCAATACCTTCTATAATCAGTTTTCTCATGGCAGAACTGATCAGACAATACGATATCAGCCAGCTCTGAAAGCAAATTTACTCCTGATGAATAATAAACTGCAATTGGTGTCTGACTGGGGATTCTGGCATCTATCTCCAAAACCTTCAGCTGTCCCTGATGGTGAATTACTTCCACATCCATTATACCTTTCAGGTTAACCAGCCTGGCAAGGGTAACGCCTAACTGCGAAAATTGTTCTTTTTGTCTCTCCGTAAGTTCTGGGCATGGTGCTGTTACTTTACAGCAATCATAAACATCATCCATGTGGATCTGAGTTACAGTGTACGTCCTGTACCCATTCTGGTTTCCAATTACTTCTATGGAATAAGAAGACCCTTCCAGAAATTCTTCTGCAATCCAGTTTTCCCTGTCTGTCTGCTTTTTTAGAAATTCTTCCACTTGCTCCTGTGTCTTGAGTAAAGTTACACCTGCAGAGCCGCTTTCCCCAGAAGGTTTTAAGATGTACGGACCCTGTCCTTCCGGGTAGTAAAGAGGCGCTGGGATATGATTCTGGTGAAACAACTGATCCGATTTAATCTTAGAAGAAGTTATATTATAGGCATCAAAGTCAAAAGCAAGCTTTAATCCCTCTTTCTCACAAATTTCTTTTATAGCTGTTAACACCCTATCATTTTCGTTGGCAGGCAATATAAAATCCGCTTCTTTCATTGCTTCAATGACATTTCGTTCTTTCGCCACTATATCCCCACAAACGAACCTGTCACATATTCCAGAAGCCGGAACTTTCTCATTATTGTCTATTAAAATGCTTTGCATTCCCGCAAGTCTTGCAAGGTATGCTGCTTCTGTTCCCTGAAGTTTTCCTCCTATTATGGCTACTTTCATTTTAAATCCTCACTGATATATGCTTTATACTCATCTCTGGAAGCTATCCGGAGGCCCATCTCTGCCAGAATGATTTTTGCCTCCTCCACCGTTCTTCCTCCCTCATCTACGTCCATAGTGTTCTGGGCCACTCCCATAAATCCTGATTTTGGTGGGATGATGGAAGTAATCAGATTGGCTCCCGCATTTATTCTGTCTTTTAATCCACTGATACCATCCACATCAAGGGAGGCAGGAATCAATGCATGGGGATACATAATTCTCATCAACGCTATTATTTTCATTTCTTCAAGTCTGTCAGGGGTTTTGCATTTTTCCATGGGACTTCCCTCCTGAGGTACAAAACTCATTACTCTGACCTGACTGGCGCCAATTTCACCCATGGTCATAAGAGAGTCCGCAATATCCTCATTGCTTTCACCAACACCTGCCAGTAAACCTTCCTCGATAAGCATGCCCCTTTGCTTTGCATATAACTTTGCATTCATTCGTTGGTCATAATCCTGTCCGTGCCTTAATTTCTTAAAGAGCTCCCGGTTATGAGTTTCCTGATATAAAGCATACCAGTCCGCCCCAGCTTCAGCCAGTTTATCTACTATCTTGTTGTCAACAACTCCAGGAGAAATCATTACTGGCGTTTCATACTGATTCTTAATGGTTTTGATAATGGCTACCACTGTATCAAACTCTTCCCTGTGATATTCAGGGTCTTCTCCCATGGTCAGATCTATCAGGTTTACACCTGAATCTATCAATGTTTTGGAAGTCTCAAGAATTTCCTCAACAGTCTTTCTATATCTTTTTATATCATTCGATTTTCTGTAATAACAGAAATTACAATTGTTTCTGCAAAAAGTAGTAAAGTATACAAATCCATAAGCAAATATTTTATTGCCCTGCATATTCCTTCGAATACTTTGGGCAGTATCAAACAAAATCTGTAGTTCTTCAGGTTCATTTATGTCTAGTATATTTATCAGTTCTTCTTTTGTAAATTTCCCCTTACTTAAATCCAACATATTTTCCTCCTACTAAAACATCATGGCCATCATATACTGGTCCTGAAAATCACTTCTTGCAGCAAGTTCTATGTGTTCTATTCTTTTGGCAACCTTTTCGGACTCTTCTCTGCAGTCTTTAGATAATAGTAACATAGATGCCCCAATACCTGCAGAATTGCCCAGAGATAAAATCTTATCTTTCTGGATTTCAGGTAAAAGCCCCACGTTAATTGCACTGCTATTTCGTATATAACTGCCAAATGCTCCTGCAATGCTTATACTCTTGAGATTGTCAGAAGTAATTCCAATTTCTTTCATTAGTATGCTCACACCAGCTGAAATAGCAGCCTTTGCCAGCTGAACTTCCCTTACATCCTTTTGGGATATAACCACATCTTTCTTTCCATCCTGGCTGAAAAACAGTACAAAATCATTAGTTTTTTCATTCTGTCGTACATGTTTTAATATATTTTCACTAATTCCCTTTTTAATCAGTTTTTCCCGTCCAAGCAATCTGCCGGATTTATCTACAATGCCTACACGAATCATCTCTCCCACAGCATCAATGATTCCTGAACCACATATTCCTATGGGAATATCATCTCCTATTACAGAAATGCGGACTTCCTCTTCCAGAATATCCACTCTTTCTATGGCCCCTCTGGCTGCTCTCATTCCCTGCTTTATGGAACTTCCTTCAAATGCAGGTCCCGCAGCAGTGGAACAGGCAACAGCCCTGCCATTCCCTGTAAGTACAATTTCTCCATTTGTTCCTATATCTATGAAAAGACGACCATTATCACATTTCATTAAATCTGTAGTAATAATGCCCGCGGTAATATCAGATCCAACATGGCCTGCAATATTTGACGCCAAGTACAGGTTTGCATTGCTGTTTCCTTTAAGTCCCAGTTCCTTTGCACTCAGATTAATTCCTTTTGTAAAGACCGGTGAAAAAGGGGAAACAGCCAGCTGGGAAGGATTAACTCCTAAGAAGATATGGCTCATCGTGGTATTACCCACCACAGTATACTGATATATATGTTCTGGATTAATTCCCTCCACTTGCACAAATTCATCTACTGCCTTATTGATACATTGAATAATTACGTCATGAATTTCTGCCAGGTTTTCTTCCTGTTCCATGACATAGGTAATTCTTGAAATTACATCGGCACCATAAGCCCCTGGGGATTAGTCTTCGCATCAACCTGAACCATTTCAGCAGTTGCCAGATTCCAGAGCATGATTACCACCGTTGTTGTTCCAATATCTACTGCTACACCATAATTCTCCTTGGTTGTGTCTCCAGCTTCCACGTGGATTACTACATTGTCACTTATGGTAAAAGTTACGTCCCTGCTGTCTTTTAAAATTTTGGGAATATCAAGAAGCACTTGATAGTCAATTTTCAATCCTTCCACATCTAGTTCCCGCCAAATAAGCTCTTCATCGCTTTGCTGATTTGCCAACGATGCTTTAGGTACAGTAACAAGCTTTTTTATGACCGATTCCTTACTTGTAAAATTTCCTGGCAGTTGGATTAACTTCTTCTTCCTTGAGGCAGTGGTCTCTGATTCAGGCATTTCTATTATCATACCTTCTGATACAGGATGACAGCAGGCTAGTCTGTAACCTGCTTCTATTTCATTAACTGATAATTTATTATGATGATTATTGCATATTTCTTTGTTTCCAGATATTATTTTAACTTTACATTTTCCGCAGGTTCCCAGTCCTGCACAGTTTCCATCTATATTAACTCCGGCTTTTACTGCCGCCTGCAGTATGGTCTCACCGGCTGTTGCTTCCCATGTTATATTCTGTGGTAAAAAAGTTATTTTCATTTTTGCACCTCTTCTATCCTCGCCTTCACCTTACAAAAATTGCAGCCTGACGAATTACCATTGCATCTCAAGCATTCCGGTTCTGCTTTAATATCCGGATTATTTAATATAAAGTAAAGTCCTGTACATGTTTTCTGGGGTATCATAAGTCCATTTTCCTTAACCCTTACTCCGATTTCTTCTCCATTCAAAACCTGGAAGAACTTTCTTGATTCAATTACTGGCATCCCAAAATATCCTGGACCAAATTCTTCAGAAAGAAAGGCACGATTTTCATTTCCAGCTTTATTCTTTATATCTGCTTCCAGCTTTTCTTTTAATATCTCAATGCCGGCGTCTACATAATTGGTTCCCCAGATATCTGCGTAAAGGAAATCCATAATATTCTCTTCACTGGAAAAATAGCATTCGCCTACAGTCAGCATATAAAAGTAAATGCCTGATACAGCACAGTCCGGAATCTGCTTGAAAAAGTTACAGCTGATTTCCGTATCTCCAACTATGATTTTCCCATCTAGAAAAACTTCTGGCTCATAATAGGAAACTAAGGCCCGAATCTGGATTCCTTCAATTCCATCTTCCCTTACCTTTTGTCCCATTTTCATCATTCTTTGATGTTTAGAAGTACTAAGGTCAAACCCGCATGTTTTAATGAAGCGTTTTTCTGCTAAGGGGTATGCTGTTTTCTCATCAATTAGTATTACTTGATTTTTCATAGCGCTCCTTTTGAAAAATAAGGTGATAAACCTTCCGGCCTACCACCTTACCACTAAACTTTATTTCATATGTTTTTTAATTTCTTCTATCAGTTCTTCCCGGGAAGGTATGATGGAAATGAATTTTTGTTCTCCATTGATGCACATGGTTGGTAGATTCTGGATTCCCATCTTTCTGGTTCTTGCAATGTCTTCTTTAATAAAATATTTATAGACTTTATAATCTGCAATGTCGTTTATCTCATGATAGATATCTTCTACCGCAGCAAGCATATATGTGCAGGCTGCACACTGTTCAGGGTCCAGCAGGAATAATTCAATTAATACTTTATCAAGATTTTTATAATCAGGGATTTCAACATCTGAATCGTCCACTACTACTTCATAGTTTTCTATGAGCTTTCTGGTGCTGTCAGGATGCTTAACAGCCTGAGCACATGCAATAGTGTTTTCAATAGGAGTATCATATGGCATATCACATCCAGGGCTTACAATAAGATTAAAATGATCTAAAGAATCAATCAAATCAATAACACCTTTCATATTATCTTCCTGAGTGCCATATAACATTGTAGTTGTAAGAGGAATGTTTCCTCCAATTGTCACATTGTACTGGTCCGTAACTTTCTTGGCATTGGCCAGATTAACATTTTCATCTACAGATATTCCATCTGGATTCATTTTGCACATTACTTCAATCTGTTTTGTAGCATTACCGCATACAAAGAATGAAGAAAATGCTCCCTTTGACCGTATAAAATCAAAGACTGCAGTAAAGCCTTCAGACAGCATCTTTTCAATATGCTTTGGAGATACCTGTGATACCAGCGGATCTACTACTGCAATTACATCCATGCCCGCATCTATATACATCTGTGCCATGGCGATTGATACCTGTGCACAGTAATTTACCAAATCTTTTACATAAGCTGAATCTGCCACCATATCCATAAAAATATCTGTTCCTCTCAGATGAGAAGCTAAAGTAAATGGTCCGCAGATAAGTCCATATAGTGCAACTTCATCTCCTATGGCTTCTTTAACTCTTCTCATTGATGAGAGTATCATTGGAAGCCTTCCTGATTCAGGAGTAGGAATCTTGCAGCTGCATGGAATGGTTTTTTCTCCTGCCAATGGGTGAGATTTTACTGAAGGGGGGTTATTTTTTGCCCACATCAAATCACATCCCAGGATTTCCGCTTCAACCTGAAGGTCAAATATAATCGGAAGTCCGTCAGGAGTATATAATTTTTTTGCTTCTAATAAGCATTCAACTAATTTATCTTCATCTTTTAGTATTTCTTCTGCCGAATAGCCTTTGAGTTTTCCAACGTGTACGCCAGCAAATGGCACCCATGGAATCTCATTTGTCTGTTCATGTTTAAGTGTCTGAAATATAAGTTGTTTTCCCATTTTATTCCTCCGCTATAAATCAAATTTCATTCTTTTTTCTTCCATCAGCTTAACAGCCACCTTGACAGCATCCACTGCATCTTCACTATAACCGTCAGCACCAATTTTCTTTGCCCATCTCGGTGTACAAGGTGCCCCTCCTACCATGGTCATAAAATTCTTCTTTTCTCCAGTTTCTGCTAAAAGTTTTTCCAGCTTCTTCTGTTCAACCATAGTAGATGTAAGTAAAGCGCTTGTTCCAATTATGTCTACATTTCTCTTTTTGGCTTCTTCCAGTATGGTTTCCACTGGAACCTCACAGCCTAAGTCTATTACATCAAATCCTGCAGTCCTCAAAGTTGAAGCAACGATGCCCTTTCCGATATCATGGACATCTCCCGCTACAGTGGCAAGTAATACAGTACCTTTTGTTACGAAAGGAGAATTGGAACCTTCATCAGAATCCAGCAACTCCAAAATGGTATTCGTAACGTTTTTCATAACTTCAGCTGCATAAATTAATTCTGGAAGTGACAGACTCCCTCTGTCGAATCGCTCTCCAATTTCCTGATTTCCTGCACCAAATCCAGCCAGCAGTAAATCCAAAAGATTAACATTCTGTTTTTTTGCTTCAGAAATGATACTAAATGCCTTTTCTTCATCTGCATCCACAATTGCCTCTTTTGCTTTATTTAACAATTCCTGCTTTTCCAAATTTGCGCCTCCTAAAATCATTGTTAGCCGTTAATGGTAAAATAACTATCTATTTCATGCCTAAATATTTTACCATAGTTTTCAGAAGTTTGCTATAAGTATTATCTATTTCAGAGACAGGATATTTGAATTGCGCATATTTTTTGAGCATTCTGACTATTATTAACTTTTAATATGCAGGATAGTTTTACTCCTTGCAAACCTATCCTGCATGTCATTCAATACTTATATCTTTTCTGTAAATTCATTAAGTGTAAGCCGTGAAATAAATCTACTCCTTGCAGATTATTTCAATCCAGCTCTTTCCTTAAATCTCTCTACAGAGTTTACCTGGATTCCAAGAAGTTCCTGGATTCTGAATTTTGCTTCCATTCCTGCATTTGCTTTTGCACATGGTTCCACGTGAGCTAATCCCAGTCCCAGTTCCTCTCTCTTTTCTGACATTGTAACAACGTCGCATAATTCTTCTAAAGATACTCCAAGCTTCTCTGCCACGTATGCTTTCGCCTCGTTGATTTTCATCTTCTTAGCTAGTTGTAAACGCATTACCAGATCTCCGGCAGTGCGTGTACCACCCATACAAGCGGCTAGAGCGTGTGCAGCTTCAGCACCTAAAGGATCGCCTACGCCTATCTACAATCCGTCAATCTTGCCGATCTCAATTAATGCCTTATCTGCTCTTGATACGACATCTGCCGGAAGATTTTCACACATTGGGATACCACATACACCCATTCCTGCATTTGCATGAACCGGGATATTTGCAACATCTGTACAAGCTTTAACGAAAGTACATACTCTTGCAATGTTCCAAGGGAATGATTTGTTACAGTTGGTATTTACTACTACACCGAAGATACTTGCTCCAGCTTCTTCAACAAGCTTAACCTGCTTATGAGGATATAATCCTGCCAGTCTCTGCCCGTTATATTTTAACTTACCATGCATTCCCAGAACGAACTCACCTGCCATACCAATTTCTACTGGCATTTCAGGGAATTTTTCTCTGATTATTTCAGTTGCTTTTAATGATACTAAGAAGTCAGCATCTCCTGCAGCTCCGGATGTATCCAGCATGAAGCCATCAGCTCCCACATCATTCATCTGCTCTGCAACATAAACAATGTCTCTTACTGCGTGATCCACGGCCTCTTCCTGTGCAGCCATGGCTTCCTGTATTTTTCCTTCAGGAAGTAATACTGCCCAGTTGTCAACAGGACCATCTGGCTTAGTATAGAATCCCAGATTAGGCATAGCTCCGTAGAAAAGCGGCATGGTACATCTTCCTAATGCCTGCTTCAGGATTGTTGCCTCTCTCTTTGCAACGCCTTTAACTGTTTTATAGTTATAGTCACTATATCCAATGTCTACAGAATCAGCACCTAAAACTCTCTCATGAATCATAGAGTTTGTATCTCTTGATGTAGGGATACCGCATTTCGTGTTGATTTTATCTGATCCTGAATCATTTGAAGAAACAACTTCCATTCCTGGAGTAACGCCTACAATATTTCCTGGCATAGTCACGATTTCGTAAAGGTGTTCTGTTTCAGCATCTGTAAGTGGATCAATTTTTCCTCTGCGAACTGCATCTTCGATACCTTCTTTGATGTCAGCCCTGATTTCTTCTTCAGTCATATAAACAATGGAACCATCGCCCATACGTGTGAAGAATTTTTTTTGTTCACTCATATCTTTCATCCTTTCATATAGATTAATATTATATTTGCTTCTTTGCTTTGAACTTAGCTAATTCTTCAGCTTCCTCTTCACCTTCCAATACGATATCATGAATCCTCTTCTTAACATCATCTGGAAGCGGAGTAACTTTGTAATTCTCCAGGATATTCCTAGCCTGTTCATTTGCCACCTGATCCATTGATTTGGAACCGTTGGCTTCCCAATTTTCCCGCATTCTGCGATTAATCAGGTTGGTAGTGGAAAGTTCCTGCCTCATATATTTTCTTGTATGCTTCTGGGCCAGATAATTTCCAGCAGGTCCTACTGCTTTAATTACATCCAGAGCAAGTGTGTCCTTATTTACCGGGATACCCTGAAGAATTCTTCTGGTCATCTTCACGATTTCCTGGTCAATAAGCAGTTGCTCATAGCTCATAGTCATACCCATTTCCAGCATTCCCATTCCATAGATTACATTACTGCCAGTAACTGCCGGCAACAGATTGGTCAGCGTTTTTTCATGACCTAACTGTTCATCCAGGCACTTACTGTCCCCCTAAGTGCCCCCTACATTAGTAGGAATGCCATAGTAATGGCCAATCTGACCCACTGCGGCTCCGCACATGGCGTGCTCGGGAGCACCCACAGGAGACTGAGCAGTCTTCATATCCATAATAGTAGTGGAAGTTCCGTATAGAATAGGATTTCCTTTATTAATAATCTGAGCCAGAACAATTCCTCCCAGAATTTCAGCATTTGTACATACCAGTGTTCCGGCCAGAGTTGCAGGAGTAGTTCCTCCGCAAAGCCCCATTGATAAAATATCAATAGGCAGACCGTATTCTGCTGACAATTTGATAATGCTTGTTTCGTTTTCATTAATTTCCAGCGGGCTGTTTGGACATGCTCCCATAGTGATGATTGGTCTTTCTCTTAGTTTGTCGTATCCGCCCTGAATGGCAGCTGCCATGTCTATAAATCTCTTTGTGTTCTTTATGCCTTCCAGATCATGAGCAAAATTCTTCGTCAGGTTGTTAAGAACTGCCTCTGCTTCATGAAGGGATCTTACTTTCTGATTCACATCTCCTGCTGTTACTGCAATGGAAAAAACATCACAGGCCTCCATTGCATCACAGAATCTGGCTACATCACACAAATCCTGCTTGGTCGTTTCTCTAATTTTGTGGGTATATGGATCAATAATAAATACGCCCGTACCAAAGTTCTTATAAGCAACTCTCTTGCCACCAACGAGAGTGTCATTTTTAGGATCTCTGCCGCAAAGGGTAAACTCTGCGGGGCATGCTTCGATTGAATCAATAACTAAGTTTCTTGGAAATTTAACTCTGTCGTTCTCATAGTCTACTTCACATCCTGCACCAGCGTAAATGTTCAAGGCTTCTTTTCCATGAATCTGAAGTCCGTAAGTTTCCATCAGATCCAGAGTGGCTTCATGAATTGCATCCAAGTCTTCATTTCTCAGAACGCAATACCCATATATGTCAGTCTCGTGGGTAAATTTAGCCATTATGTAACCTCCTCTATAACAGTTGAGTTATTATTGCAGTTCTTCAATCCATTTTAAGATAAAGTTAACAGTATCAGAAGCATCTTCACAGTAAGCATCCGCACCAATCTTTTCTGCCCATCTGTTTGTTACCGGAGCTCCTCCTACCATGGTCTTAACCTTGTCTCTGATTCCGGCAGCTTTCAGTGCATCTTCAATGTCTTTCTGAACAGTCATGGTAGTAGTAAGCAGGGCGCTGCTTCCTACAAATTGTGCATTGTGTTCAATTGCAGCATCTACAAACTTCTGAGCCGGAACTTCTCTTCCCAGATCATATACTTCAACGCCATTAGTTTTAACCAGAGAAGCAACGATTCCTTTACCGATATCATGGACATCACCTTCTACAGTTCCAATAACTAATGTTCCATTGGACTTTATTTCTGACATATCCATCTTGCTTTCTATTTCAGCACTTACGGTCTTCATAACTTCTGTTGCAAAAATTAACTCTGGTAGAAATATCTCTCCCATTCCGAAAAGATCTCCCAGCTCTTTCATTCCTGCACTGTATCCGTGGCTTAACAATTCAACAAGATCAACCCCTTCTGCTTCAGCATTTGCTAATGCTTCCATGGCCATATCTTCGTCTGCTTCAACAATCGACTGTTTCGCAGCTTCCATAATTGCTTCTTTACTCATTTTTGTTACCTCCAATTAAAATTAAAAGCAAATTCAAATAAACTATACCTGTAATTTTATTTTACTAGTTATCAACAGGTAGGATATATAAAGCATTTTAGTAATTTTAGTGATATTTTTGTAAACCCTCAAAAAACAGGAGTTTGTGCTATGCACTGTCCCTGTGAGGATAACTTTTCTGCCTCTGATTTTTACTTAAATCTTTATATATTGTATTTTCCTATTGTTTATGCTACAATTCAAGTGAAAATTTTTATAAAATTTAGAATTATTTTTATATATTTAGAACTTTTTATTGGAGATAAGAATGAAGAATTTTGTTATTCCTAATTTAGATAAACCCAACGGAGAAACTCTTTCAGAGTACCTGAGCAGCTCTATTGAGGCTTTCTCAGATATTACCGGGATTGCCGTCACTTATTTTAATAATAACAACGAAATCGTAAAAGAATTCAAAGCTGATGATAAAATCTGCAATTTTTTTGAAGTTTATAAAGAATGCTCTGGACCTTGCAGGCGAAACCTGGCATCCTCAGGTCAGTTTGCATCAAGACTGGGCGAGCCCTATATATTCCTTTGTAAATCAGGTCTTACAAACATTGCCACTTCCCTGATTATCGATGAAGTCTTTGTGGGATATTTTATCGCTGGTCCTATTGTCATGGGAGAGCTAAGAAGCAGCACAGCCAATAATTTTTCCACTCTCAACAGCCTTAATGACACCTCTCTTTCTATGGCAAAAATGTTTGCCAATAAAATGAAAGTATATCATCCCAATCAGGTTTCTCAAATTGCACTTCTGCTTTATAATTGTATTATTACAGCTGTTTCTGACAGTAATGATTATAGTGCCCTCAGGAACCAGTACAGCCAGCAGAATCAGATTAGTGCGGATATCCAAAAATATAAGAAAACACTGAATCCTATGGAATATCCCTATGATTTGGAAAACGTACTGATAAATAACGTAACCGGAGGTCAGATTAATGCAGCTAAGGAAAATGTCAAAGAGCTGTTAAATAAATTTTCAATCCTTGAAGTGGGCGATCTGGAAGGTATTAAGGCTAAATCTCTGTGGCTGTTTGCTATTATCATCCGAATTGCAAATGAGAATGAAAAAAATATCAATAAAATATTAGACACCGATCTGGATGTTATTAATAAACTAAGTGAAGCTGCAACCTTTCCTGAGCTTTTGACCATTTCAGAAACCATCATAGAGCTTATTACTAAAAATATGCTGACATCTATTTATAACGGACACTCTCAGATAATTGCAAAAGCACTGCAATTCATCAATAAACATTACAGTGAAAAAATTACTTTAAAAGATATTGAGCAGAATCTGCATGTAAATGCCTCTTACTTTTCAACTTTATTTAAACATGAAATGGGGGTTACATTCACGGACTACTTAAATGCATTAAAGATTGAACGGGCCAGTGAACTTTTATCAACCACCAATTTAAGCATTATTGATATATCATTATCCGCAGGATTCGATGATCAAAGCTATTTTACCAAAGTTTTTAAAAAGGCCAAAGGAGTTACTCCAAAACAATATCGAAGCACAAATTCCATGGTAAATCCAGAACTGGAAATCCAAAAATAATTTCAAGTAACCATGAAAAAATCCTAATATTTTTCCATGGTTACTTTTTTCTGTGGAGCAGGAAAAGATCTTGAAAGTTGTTCCACATCCTGTTCAGATAAAACGATTCTTCCTGCTATTTCATTTTCTTCAATATGTTCTGACTTAACAGCTTTGGGGATTGCAACCATATCATCGAATCTCAGGACAAATGCCAATAACAGCTGTACAACAGATATCCCATACTTTGCTGCTACTTCTTTCACATTTTTATCTTTCATCAGCATTGCTTTTGACATACCATCCTGGGTGATTAATGCTCCCGCCTGTCCCACCGGACTATAAGCCATAAAAGGAATTTTTCTTTCACGCTGCCACTCCATTAAATCATATTCTATTCCTCTTGTCCCCAGGTTATATAATATTTGATTAATACTGCACCTCTTTCCATCTGAGACTTTCCATAAATCTTCCATGTCTTCCACATCAAAATTAGAAACCCCCCATCTTTTTATTTTTCTCTTTTCTATTAAATCTTCCATACAATAAACCACTTCAGCAAGATCTGCATTTTCCCTCCAATGGAGCAGATACATATCAATGTAGTCTGTGCCCAGCATTTTAAGACTTTTTTCGATGCTTTTATATATCTGTTTTCTATTTGCATTTTCAGGCATGACCTTACTTACCAGATAAACATCTTGTCTCCTGAATGTTTTTATTGCGTTCCCAGTAATGTTTTCCGCTTTCCCATCACCATACATTTCTGCAGTATCAATGAGATTTAATCCTAATTCAATACCATATTTAAGACTTTTTACTTCTTTTTCAAAGTTGTTATCCTCTTCTCCCATGAGCCATGTCCCCTGACCCAGCTGTGGCATTGAAGAACCATCTGGTAATAAAACTTTTTTCATCATTTCCTCCACTCTGCTGCATATCTGACAGCAAAAATCATAATGACTTATATTTCAAAAATTACAAAGAAACAAATACTTTTTAATGAAAAATTTATATTTTTATATATAATAAATATAAAGGAATACTGCCGTTCAACAAAATTTCCCTGGAGGTTTCTATGCTTTTAGAAAAAATCATATATGCCAATGACTTGCCAATTAATATAAAATTGGCAAATATTACAGAATATCCTTTTCATTTTCATAAGGATATTGAATTTATTTTTGTATTAAAAGGGAATATATCATTAAAAAACGGCTGTTGCACCTACGAACTGCCTGAGGGTAGTGTTTTCACAAGCAATGGACATGAAGTGCATGGATTTCACTGTGAAAATAGCGATAACATAGTTGCCATCATTCAGATCAGTAATCTTTTTTTTACACAATATTTCCCTAATCTTCCTAAAAGCTGCTACCGTACTTATACCTCAGAGGAAACAGATTCCCGTTTTGATGTACTCAGACAAAAGTTACTACTTATTATCTGGGAATATTTAAAAAGAGGCAGTAACTACAAAAGTAAATGCATTGATTACACGATCCAGCTGATTCATTACCTTAATCTTAACTTTAATTTGTTTTCCTTTGATAAAAAACGGTAGTTGACTTCAGCAGCAATATTGATAACAGATTATTAATTGAAAGAATGAGCAAGATAATTAATTATATCTACGCCGAACATTCCAACAATATCACTCTAGACGACCTCTCTAAAATGGAGCACTTAAGTACTTACTATATTTCTCACATGATAAAAGCATCTTTAGGCATGAATTTCAGGGAATTTCTATGCTTTGCAAGAGTTGAATCATCAGAAATACCACTTCTGGCTACAAATAAAAAAATCAGTTCTATTGCTAAAGAAGTGGGTTTTTCAACCACTTCCTATTATGAAAAGTATTTTAAAAAATGGTTTGGCCGTTCTCCTTTAGAGCATAGAGAGCTCTGTGCTCCTCTTATTCTGAGTTCTTCTAAGACAGAAACGGCTGCTCCAGTATCCATAAGCGAAATTATATCTGCTGTTACTGAGGGCTTATCTGCTGTTACTTCTCAGGAAACCAGTGATTTGCATGTTCAGTATATAAAACAGGATATTACTATTGCTTCTCATGCTCAAAGGATTTCTTATTATGCTCCAAAGGTACAACTGATTATTTCTCTGCAGGACTATAATACTTTAGGTTCTGAAATTTTTCACATACTTAAAAAGCTGAACTGCTTTGATGTCATTATTGAAACGACTAATCCTGCAGATGCTGAATTATCAGAACTATTTCAAACAGACCTGATTAAACATCATTGCAATGCTTCAATTAAAAGTACTTCTGCCTTATCCTCCTTAACCTCTTATGGTTTTGACTCTATCGCCTTTATGATATATTTGTTGAATAATAATATGATGTCTAACAAACCCATAAGATTACGTTTGATGGATCCGGATTCAAAAACAAGTCTCACTGGCTATCCTGCATTACTCACTTCTGGTGGAATGCCCAAACCCTCCTACTATGCCTGTTTTTTCATGACAAGACTTTTCGGTGATTTAATTTATCTGTGTGATAACTGCTCCATAGTAAGGCTGGACCGTGAGAAGACATGCTATGGAATATTTATTTATAATTATAATGATAGTATGAACCGTTTATGTACCCGGAGAACTTCCTTTCTGGAAACGCAGTCTACCATTAATGCATTCTTAGATGAACTGAACATTAACATTAACTTATTGGGCATAACCGGAAAGCATATTATCACAAAATATACCTTTACCACACAGAATAATATTTTTAATCTGGTTTCCAAACTTGGTTTTACCAATGGGTTTAAATCTGCTCTTAACCTGGACCATAAAGAGTACACCACACCTGATATAGATATTCAGGTTGAATCGGTTACTGATACATTAAATATCAGCTTTTCCTTTACCGGAGCCGGCATTCAGGTAGTAGTTATTGAACCCTTTGATTAGGGTGAAGTTAAAGCTTTCCCAAAACTTCTACTTCAGCTCCTAATTCCTTAATAAAATATTCTTTGATTTTTTCCACTTTTTCATCATCTGGAGGCTGGAAAATTTCCTGCATGCCCCCAATATTTTTTTTCTTGCTGATGCCTAAATTGTGATAGGGTAATAAAGTTATTTTTTTTATGTTATTTTTTTCGTAGAATTCTGCCGTTAACCCGATGATTTCTTCTGTATCATTTATGTCTTTTATTAAAGGCATTCTCATAACCAGCTTTTCGTTTAATTCAGGAAAGGATGCTATCCTGGACAGGTTTTCCAGAATAACCCCATTCCCTTTTCCCGTATATTTTTTATGAACTTCACTGTCGATACATTTCATATCATATAACAGGTGGCCTACATTTTTCTTTCTGACCAGTTTTTCCAGTACATCTCCATCACCAAAACCTGAAGTATCAAGGCAGACATTGATTTTCTCTTTTTCTGCCATATCAATTAATTCTTCTGTAAAAGCAGGCTGTGACAGCATTTCTCCCCCACTTATGGTCATTCCACCGTTTGTATAGGAATAAAACTGTTTATCCTGGACAACCTGATATATAACTTCTTCTGCTGTCATAAATTTGGCAACTGGCAAAAGCCCTTTGGCATAGCAGATTTCCGTACACTTCATGCATCGGATACATAACTCCCGATTAATTTTAATTTTTTTGTCTGCATCTGCATAAATGGCATGCTGGGTACATTCTTTAATACAATAGCCACACTGGATGCAATTATTGGGCATCTCTATGACCTGTTGTTCAAATTCAATTAGTTCCGGATTATGACACCATTTACACGCTAAGGGGCAGCCTTTTAAAAATACTGTGGTTCTTATTCCTGGACCATCTTCTGTTGAAAATTTCTGAATTGCACCTACTAATGCCTTTTGACACTGTTTTTTCATAAATATCACCCAACTATTTTAAATGAGCTGTTCTGTAAATAATCGTATCCTGTGCAGCCTTATCCAGTTCTGTAAAATACGCCATATATCCTGCTACTCTGACCATAAGACCTTTGTACTTTTCAGGCTCATTCTGAGCTGCTTTTAAAGTTTTATCGTCTACCACATTTATCTGTATATGTTCTCCCCCATTATCAAAATATGTTTTTATGACACCTTCAAGAATTTGCAGGCCCTTTTCTCCTTCAATGCCTTTTGGATCAAATCTTAGGTTAAACAACGCACCATCATGGAACTTTTTCTGATCTATAGCCGCCACTGATTTTACTGTAGCAGTAGGTCCGGACAAATCCCTTCCCATGGTTGGAGATGCATTGTCACAATATGGTTCTCCTGCTCTTCTGCCGTCAGGTGTTGCACCGCATGCTTCCCCATGTGAAATATTTACTGTCTGGGACAGATTACAGAAAGAATAGTGTCCGTGTCTGGAATCTTCCCAGGATTGAACCGTGTCAGCACAGAAACCTAAAATTTCTCTTGCAATTCCATCAACATACTCATTGTCATTTCCGTATTTAGCAGGTTTGTTAATTAACAGCTGTCTCAGCCTTTCATTTCCCTCAAAGTTTTCATCCAGTGCCGTAATTAATTCTCCTATACCAATATCTCTATCTTTAAATACAACCTCTTCAATAGCAACTAATGAATCTGCCAGATTTGCAGCTCCTGTTATAAACATACCTGCTGTAGTATACTTGGCTCCCCCTTCCTGAACAGATTTCCCAGACTGAACGCAGCCTTCCATTGCCATGGAAGCAAATATTACAGGAAGCCTTAGCATATGCTGGGGTACCATCAGGTCATATCCTTCCTTAATCATTTGATAAAAGTACTTAAGTTGTTCTTTTACTGCATTTTTTAATTCCTCCATGGATTTAAATTCTTCCGGATTACCAGTCTCAAGTCCCAGCTGTTCTCCTGTTTTAGGATCTTTGCCATTATGTAATACTAATTCTAAAACTTTGGGAGCATTTACATAGCCTGCGTCTGGTGAGCCATCGGTAGTTCCTCCCCCTGGTGCCGGCTGAATACATCCTACAATGGTCCAGTCTCTTGCCTCTTCAATGGTGCAGCCTTTCCCCATGGTCATTGGGATAGCAGCATTATCATTAAAAAAACCGGGGTTCGCCATTCCTGCCTGTATCATCCTGGCACCTTTTCGTATAAGTTCTCCTGGTGTATCTTTGAAAACACGTACCGCAAGTACCGGCTGTGTTGTCTGTAAATCTGCCGCTGCATCCAGGCATAAATAGGATAATTCATTTGTGGCGTCATGACCTTCCGGGGTCTGACCTCCCACCATGAGAATTTCCCACATGGGATATCCCGCAAAAGACTTGGCATACCATCGGTCTCTTACCTCATATACTTCACAGCATTTTAGGTAAAAGCATTCCAGTAACTCCAAAGCTTCCTCCTGCTTCATCCTCCCTTTCTCATAGTCCGTCTTAAAAGCTGGATACATATACTGGTCAAACCTTCCAAACCCACACGCAGTGGTTGGAGCTTCAATATGAAATACCACCTGGATGAACCAAATCATTTGTAATGCCTGATGAAAGGTTTCAGGGGGATTCTCAGGAACTATCCTGCAGTTTTCTGCAATCTGCATCAATTCTCTCTTTCTTTTTTCATCCTTGCACTCTCCGGCCTGCCTTTCTGCCTCTTCAGCCATTCTGTGTGCGTAAGAAATCAGGCCTTCACATATTATGATACAGGCTTTCCAAAAATCCACTTTTTCCTGTTTTTCCTTGGTTCCGCCTTTTACTCTTTCAATATTTGCAGCGCATTCTTTCATATAACCTTTTAACCCTATTTCTAAAAATTTTTTATGATTGGGCGTGGTCTCACCTGAAACTCCATTTCTGCATCCCACTGAAATAAGATCTTGTTGTCTGGCATTCTCAATGTATGCTGGAAGAATTTCAAGAGATAAATCTTCCATAGACTTACCTTCCCAATATTTAAGGGCTTCTAATATAATTTCTCTGTCTTCCTTCTTAATTCTATATGGATCTGTCTTTCTTATTGGAAACTCGTCAATATCCTCAGTAAGCCATTTACTTGAAGTATACTCAGGGAATAAATTCGCCCCCCGGTATTCATTTGTTGGTGTACCCACAATAAGCTCATCATCCATAATAAGAGTGGTCATATTCTCCAGCACGTACCTGACTATTTTAGCTCTGAAAATTGGAATAGCCTCTCCTGCAAATTTCTGATGTGCCAAAGTAGCAAGAACCAGCCTTTCGGATGTAATGACAGGAATGGTGTCAAAATACTTTTCTCTCATCCTCTGAAGTCTTTCATTTAACATTTTTTCTCCTCCAATTCATATTTTCTACACCGATTTGTTACTATAATATTAGTAATTGCCCCTTTATTCAATAATTTGATTGTTCAAAAAATTAATTAACTTGTTATTGAATTGACAGACAAATAGTAATAATATATATTTATTATTACTTGATATGGGATAGCAAAGCCCCAGTCAGTACCGTTAACATTTTTATTTTCAGCATTATTTTACGGAAGTTATTGAAAAAGAAAGGATTTTATATGAAAAGAATAAGAAATTTATTTATAGTTTTAGGTGTAATGGTAGCTCTTTTACCTCTTTTTCTGTTTTATACACAACACACTTATTATGGAATATATTTTAGTCTTGTAACCACTGTTTCAACAGTGCTGCTTTTTATTATTGCCGCATTAGTACAAATTTCCCTGAATAAAAAAGAAGGCCGTTCTATAACCTTCCCGCTTATATTTATTGGTGGATTTATTTTTTTGCTTATATATCTTCTTTTCATTTATATTTAAAAATAAGACATGAGACCTCCTGAGGTTTCATGTCTTAATTATTGTTACAGCAAGGGGATGAAAACATCTATGAAATATAACAAAGAAATAATGTCAGTCTTTGGACTTATTGTTTGTGCTTCGTTATGGGGTATTGGGTTTCCTGCAATGAAAGCTGTCGCAACATTACCCACATTCTACATGATAGCTGTGCGGTTTGCTGTTGCAGCAATGGTACTTGGCATCCTGTTTTTTAAACAATTAAAATTTACCAGTAAAATTCTGATAAAAAACGCACTGATTCTTTCTCTGTTAAATTTTTCTTTATACATCTTTGATACAATTGGAATAAAGTATACCTCCTCTGCAAAAGCATCGTTCTTTAGCTGCCTGGGTTTTCTTATAATACCTATCTTAAATTTAATCATATATAAACAAAAATTCACCAAAATAACCACTATCAGTGTTTCTATCTGCCTGACAGGTATTATTTTTTTATCTTACTCTCCTGACATGGGATTTAAACTGGCACTTGGTGATATTATCTGCATAGGAGGTTCTGTTCTGGGCTCTCTTTATATTATTTATCTTGACAGAATCAGCCAAAAGGGTGAGAACAGTAATCCAATACTTCTTTCCACCTTTATGATGTTCTTTACCTGTCTTTGGAGCACTTCAGTGGCGTGGTTCCATCATGATTTTACGGTTATGCCTTCAAGAATTAATCTGTATATTTTAATATTTATCGGTCTGTTTTGTACCTGCATAGCTTTTCTGCTTCAAACCATCTGTCAGAAATATGTACCTTCTAACCGGGTGGGGATCATATTTGCTATAGAACCTACCTCAGGAGCTTTCTTATCCATATTACTTCTCAATGAAAAAATGAGTAGTGTTGGTATCTTAGGAGGAATTCTGGTTATTGGCAGTTTACTTTACCAGGAAATTATGAGTAATAAAATCCATAAAGAAGATGGTGATACTCTTCAGGCATAGCCCAGGAAACCGCTTGTACTTAACTGGATATTTTTATCATCAGTATACTTTGAAACAAAACTGTTCCAATTCTCTGACAGGGTCTCTATTCCAGATTTTTTATCAATATACCCGTTGTTTGAAAGATCAGGGGTAATTGCATCTTCACGATATTTCAACGTGTTTTTAAAGAAATTATTCCAAAATATGGACCCATTGTTCCCATAACGGTTAAGGAAGGAATACTGAGAATCTTTTGTCCTGTTCATATGTTGATTTTTTCCATATGCCGCCCCTTCCTTTAAGGCTGTCAGCATATCTTTTGTTGCCTGATAAATACTCATTACCTTGTGGTACACAGAAAAGATCTGCTTTTCATCCAGATCTGCCATTCTTCCAGGTTCAGCAACCTTTTTTCTTTCTTCTGCCAGCTGTTTGTTTAATCTGTCAGGAAGCGTACTGATAAAATTTTGTATCGACTGTGAAACTGCTTTTTTCAAACTGTCAGATACATCACTGTACTTATTAAAGACTTCACCTTTTAAGTCCAGCTCAGCCATTTTAAGACCAATTTCCTCTTCGCTTTGATAACAGCTTATCTCTCTTTTTCCATTACTGCTATAGCTTTTTATTTCAGATACCATATCCTTTGTTTTTTGAAGTTCTTCCAAAGAATAATATTCCTTTCCTTCCCCTGCTGTCTCCGAAATTTTATCAGCTTTGGCCACTTTTCTCAGCTGGCAAGCCATGTAGGAATCATCATTTTTCAGCCACTGGTTGTCTGTACCATCCAGTTTTGCATAATCTTTTTCTTTGCTTATGTACTCGGAATATTTATTTACCAAATCTTGGTAGGCCTTTATAACACTGTCCTGAATTTTTTGTGTTTCCCCTCTTACCTCATTTTGGCCAAAAAATCCTCCAACTTCTTTTGCGGTATTCTCTGCAATGATTTTAACAGCAGAATCAAAATCAGATTCCAATTTGCTTAAAAGATTTTCTCTTTCTGATCCCGAATAAGTATCTTCTAAATGCTTTTTAGACACCACATATCCTGAGGCCAGATAGTCTATGCTGTGTTCCAACCCTGACGTATCTTCATTGAGACCCATTATATAAAATTGGGATTTTGCACTGTCATAAACTTTAGCACTGTCGCTCTGTTTCAAGCTGTCAATAAACTCCTTCGGCACGGGAGAATTAGGTTCACGCAGCTTTATGTTCTGCACATTACCGTTTATTATGTCATCAAGTTTAATTGTAAACTGTTTATTATACTGATAGTTTAGGGCATCCTCAAAGGTATAGTCCCGCTCTGAGGAAGGAACAATTTCACATTCTGTTATGGGTGTACCAGAATAATTTTTCATATTGGATTTTGTTACTTCGCCTGAATAGAGTATCAGATTTACATCTTGGGAGGCATTGTCCTTTTCAGTTTCTACACTGACTGCATTCCTATGATTTAACGTCTCAGCATATTCTTTTGCATTATTTTTTGCAGTGGGCACACTATTTAACCACTGAGCGTATTTACTGTCTATTTTTGAAATATTCATCTAAACACATTCCCCTTTTTTAGTATTTCCGAAATAAGTTCCAATATTTGTAATATCGGCAACTTTTAAAAAAACTAAAGCATTTCTGAAATATAAATCATTGACAGTATTGAATTCTTCAGCTATGATAAACGGGTAACGGAGGGTGCGTGCAAAGTGCTGGATAAGTTATCAACAAATATTGTTGATTACTTATCCTTTTTTGTTTTCCCCATAAAATGCCTTCCAGTTAAAACACATATGTTAGGAGTCTTAAATAATGAAAAATCACAAAATACACCCAGACAAGGAAACCATATTATTGGTACCACAAAAATATCTGGGCTCAAAAGGCCTTATACTATTTATTTCTTTAATGGGGATGTTCATACCACTCTCCATTGATTTGTATCTTCCCGCCATGCCTGCCATGACGGATTATTTTGACACAACAGCTACAATGGTCAATCTGACGCTTATTGCCTTTTATTTCTTTTTTGCAATTGGAGTAATCATATTTGGACCTTTTAGTGATAAGTATGGTCGAAAAGCAATCCTTATTTTATGTCTCATTTTCTACACTGCCGGAAGTATAGCTTCTGCTTTGTCCGCCTCCATACTACAGTTAATCCTCTTCCGAGTATTTCAATCATTAGGAGCTGGAGGGATTATGGCTATTTCAACAGCCATGATAAAAGATTGTTTCTCTGGGAAGTTGAAAAGTAAGGTCCTTGCTATTGTACAAGCCATGGGGTACTAGCACCAATGATTGCACCTATTGCAGGAGCTGCTATTTTACGTATAGCAGAATGGAGAGAAACCTTCTGGATTCTGGCATTAATAGGAGTCCTTACATTAATAACAGGAATACTTTATGAGGAAACATTACCAAAGTCAAAACGCTATGATGGAAATCCGGTCAGCTCTCTGACGCGCCTGCTGACAGTTGGAAAGAATGTGGGATTCAGCACGTTCCTTTTTATTTGTGCAGTGTTGGCAGCTCCATATATGGCTTATGTGACGGTATCCTCTTACATATATCAGAATTATTTTTGTCTAAATGCACAAACATACAGCTACTTCTTTGCGTTTAACTCTGCATTAGCTATATTAGGGCCGGTCATTTATATACGTTCTATAGGGAAAATATCTGCTTATACCTTCTCCTGGGCCTGTTTTGTCATATCCTTAGCCAGTGGAATCTGTGTATTAACCCTCGGAGATTATTCCCCATGGATCTTTCTTCTTTCATATCTTCCATTTACCTTAGTTGAAAGTGCAATCCGTCCTTTCAGTACCAATATTCTACTGGATCAGCAAAGTGATGACATTGGCTCTGCATCTTCACTAATTAATGCAGTTCATACTATATTAGGAAGTATTGGCATGTCACTGGGTTCTTTAGCCTGGGGTAACATGATTCATGGTCTGGGAATTATTATGGTTTCCTCTTCTGTGATTGCTATAGGCATGTGGATTATCCTATTGAGAAGTACGATAACATTAAAATACTTAAAAGATTAATGTCTTTTCTTGAATAAAAGTCATTCTGAATAGAGAAAAAACATATATTTGAAATATATTATCTTGCTATGGGCTTAAACTGCTATGTCTTCTGCATATTAGTCTTAAAATGTATTTATAAAATCCATTTTTAATATATTGAATTCTCAGCTACTGGCAGTGAAACTAATCAAAGGGAGGTGCATTCTTATACCAGATGATGTTTTATATTCACCAGATATTGTTGACTTCACTATAAGAAAAAATGCTTATTACGCACCACTTATACTTAACAATCCAAATCTGATTACCAGCCATACAGTTGCAGATACCTATGTCATATGCTATGTTAACGTAAACAACTTTACAGAAATGATGGACTATATGGGCTCAGATTTTATAAATAGTATTTCAAATGTTTTTGGACTCACAGACCGGGCTGCTTTGGAGGATTCTGGCATCATACAGGTGCAGGACCAGCCTTATCTTAACCTGAAGGGAAACAACGTGTTAATTGGATTTGTCGACACAGGTATTGATTATACCCAGAAGGTCTTTCAATATGAAGATGGCAGCAGTAAAATAAAATTTATTTATGATCAGACGATTCCTGGCACACCGCCAGCTGGCTTTCCTCTGGGAACAGAATATACAAATGAGCAGATTAATGCGGCCTTGCTTTCTGATGCTCCTTATGAAATAGTCCCTCACAGAGACACCGCAGGCCATGGTACATTTTTGGCATCTATAGCCGCAGGCCGTGCTGCTGACGATTATATTGGCGCAGCTCCTGATTCTGAAATCATTATGGTAAAACTAAAAAAGTCATATCCATTTTATCTTGATAATTATTTAGTTCCTGCAAAACAGGAAAATGCATTTTCATCCACGTCTGTTATGCTGGGTGTTGAGTACATTTTACAGAAAGCCGCTGAACTTAACAGGCCGGTAGTCATATGTATCGGGCTGGGCTCCAACTATGACAGCCATGACGGAGAATCCCTCCTGGAAGATTATTTATTTAACACATGCAGCCTTCCAGGAGTTTGTACGTGTATCTCAGTTGGTAATGAAAGCCAGGCAAGGCATCATTTTTTTCAGCAAATTACCCAAAATGATGTTCCCGTAAATATCGACATCAAAACGGGTGAAAATGCGGGAGATATATTTGTTATAATTACCAACAAATACAGTGACCGGATTTCAGTTTCTGCACGTTCACCCACAGGAGAAATCATCAGCCGTATTCCAGCCAAGGCAGGACGCACATATACCACGCAGTTAGTATTGGAGCCCTCCAAAATCAGCGTTTCTTATTATTTCCCAGTGGGAGGCAGTGGAAATCAGGCTACTATAATTAAAATACGAAATGCTACTCCAGGCATATGGACCATTGTTGTTTATGGCGATATTGTCATCGATGGTAAGATTAATGCCTGGTTACCGTTAACAGGCTTTGTTTCACCCACCGTAGGATTTCTATCTTTTACTCCTTATACCACCATTACATCTCCTGCCATTAATTTAGGACCTATACGTTGCGGTGCATATAACAGTTATAATAACAGCCTTTACCCAAAGTCCTCCTGGGGACCCACCAGGCACTCACCCAATGTACCAGATTTTGTTGCACCGGGCTATCAAGTTGGCGGTTACTACCCTACGGGGTATGGTACCATGGACGGTACCAGCGTGGCCGCTGCTATTACCTCTGGAGCCTGTGCATTAATGCTTCAATGGGGAATTGTAGAAGGTAACGATTTAGGATTCAGCACGCCTATTATAAGAACCTATCTGATTCGTGGATGCCGTCGAAGCGACTTAATAAAATATCCTAACGTGCAATGGGGATATGGCACTCTGGACTTAATGCAGTCCTTTATTGTCATGCGACAATTATAAGCGTAATACTATGGATAAGATTATTATATCCCTTAAACAGGAGGTGAATTCACTTGGATGATGATATCCTTTATTCCCCGGATGTTGTAGATTTTATGATAAGAAAAAGTGCTTTGTATACACCCCGTATATTAGAACACCCAGGGCTTATTGCGGTTCACTCTGTGGGCATATATTATGTTTGTTATGCAAAACAAAAAGATTATCTGGAAATAGTCACCTTTATGGGTAATGATTTTATTAATACCGTACCAACTGTAATGGGGCTCCTTGATCGTGAAAGCCTGGAGTCTTCTGGCATTATACAGGTCCAACAGCAGCCATACCTGAACCTCAATGGTGCAAACGTGTTAATAGGATTTGTAGATACAGGAATCGACTATACTTTAGATGTTTTTCGAAATGAAGATGGAACCAGTAAAATAAAATTCATATATGACCAGAGTATCCCAGGAACTCCTCCTGCTGACTTTCCTCTGGGGACAGAATACACAAATGAGCAGATTAACAGCGCTTTAGCTTCTGATACACCCTATGAAATAGTTCCTCATATAGATGTAGATGGCCATGGTACATTTTTAGCTTCTATAGCGGCAGGCCGTCCTGTTGATAATTTTATAGGGGCTGCACCTGACTCAGAAATCATCATGGTTAAATTAAAGAAAACATACCCTTTTTATCTTGACCGTTTCTGTGTTCCAGTGGAACAGGAAAATGCTTTTTCAGCTACTTCGGTTATGCTGGGAGTACAATACATTTTGCAGAAAGCAGAAGAACTTAACCGTCCAGTGGTTATATGTGTCGGACTTGGTTCCAACTACGACAGCCATGATGGCTATGGAATCTTCTCAGAATATCTATATAATATTTCCAATAATCCTGGAGTATGCCTTTGTGTTGCAGTGGGAAATGAAACTCAGGCAAGACATCATTATTTCCAGCAGTTTTCTTTAGCAGGGACTCCAGAAACCATTGATATAATGGTAGGTGACAATGCCGGTGATATATTTGTTCTTGTGGCAAATACAATCAGTGACCGAATTTCAGTTTCTGTGCGTTCACCTACAGGTGAACTGGTGAGCCGAGTGACTCCTAGATCCGGATTTACTTTCAGTTCCCAGCTTGTGCTGGAACGTTCCCAAATTACTGTAACTTACTATTATCCACTGGAAGGCAGCGGGGATCAGATAACAATAGTCCGGATTCTGGATGCTACTCCAGGCATTTGGACCATAACCGCTTATGGGGACATCGTGGTAGATGGTACTATCAATGCCTGGCTTCCATTAACTGGTTTTGTATCTCCAACTGTTGAATTTTTATCATCAACACCGTATAATACTATAACCTCTCCCGGAAATGCTCCCGGTGGCGTGCACTGTGGTGCTTACAACAGCATCCGGAACAGCCTTTATCCAAACTCTTCCTGGGGCTCCACCAGGTTACCATTAGATTTACCCGATTTAGTAGCTCCCGGTTATCAGGTGGGAGGATACTATCCTTCCGGATACGGTACCATGGACGGTACAAGTGTAGCAACAGCAATTACTTCTGGGGCCTGTGCATTAATGCTTCAATGGGGAATTGTAGAAGGTAATGACCTTGGTTTCAGTACCCCTCTGATTAGAGCATATTTAATAAGAGGCTGTAGCCGCACTGATGTAATGCAATATCCAAATCCTCAATGGGGCTTTGGAACATTAAACTTATTACAGACATTCTTTTATATGCGTGAATTATAAATAAAAAGGACTGTAGCCTATATTAAATGAGGTGACCCCTTAAAGTTAAACTTTATGGAGTCACCTCATACTGGCTTAGTCCTTTTTCTTATTCTCATTTAAGTGATACACCCAGGCTCCCAGACTATCTATAATTGGAATCAGTTCTGCACATGCGTCAGTTATACTGTATTCTACATGGGGAGGAATCTCCATAAACTGGGTCCTGACAATCAAACCATCTTCCTCTAGCTCCTTTAATGTTGTTGCCAGCATTGTGTTAGAAATGTCATTAATTTTTCTTTTTAATTCATTGTATCTTGTCGTTCCATCTGTATTCAATGAACAGATAATACGGATTTTCCACTTTCCTCCTATCAGCCTTAATGCGGAAGATATAGGACATGGGTCTACACAGGGACACTGATTTCCAGATTTAAACATGGTCAGATTCTCCTTACTTACTCAATAAATTCTGCGTTCTTGTTAAGTTCTCAGACTTAAGGTAAGCTAATTGTATCAAATACGAAAAACAAAGTAAAGGAGGTTCCATTTATGACATCGCAGTTAAAAGCAGATTTGATGCTTCTTCTAGTAGTATCCTGTTGGGGGTTTTCTTTTTACCTTACTGATATAAGTTGTGCCACATTAGATACCTTTACCTTAAATGCCTTTCGATTTATCATCGCTTTTGCCGTTGCGGTTCTTTTAGCATTTCCAAAGCTTCGTAGTATATCAGTTCAGACATTGAGTTACAGTTTATTACTGGGGCTCATTCTTTCAATCATGTATGCAACTATGACCTTCGGAATCAAAAATACGGTTTTATCTAATTCTGGATTTCTTTGTGGCCTTACCGTTATTTTTACACCCCTTCTTTCCTGTTTTATTTATCGAAAACCACCTGAGAAAAAACTGATGCTGGTAGCAGGTATGTGCGTGCTAGGTATTGCACTACTCACATTAACTAATGGCTTTCAAATCAACCAGGAAAATTTAAAGGGAGATTTACTCTGTATTTTATGTGGTCTTTTTTATGCTATAGACCTTATCATTACAGAGAAAGCAGTATCATACCAGGAGGTTAATGCCTTTCAATTAGGTGTTTTACAATTAGGTATTACTGGGGGAATCAGTCTTATTCTTGCATTTTTGTTAGAAAGCCCCCATCTTCCTCCCACGCCTAAAATCTGGGTTGCTGTACTATTCCTTGCTATTTTCTGTACAGGTGTAGCTTTTATAGTCCAGGCAATTGCACAACAATATACCAGTGCAACCCATGTAGGAGTTATCAATTCTCTGGAGCCTGTGTTTGCCGGAATTGTAGCCTATTTTTTTGCAGGAGATATTCTCTCTCCTAAATCTTATTTAGGTGCTGCTTTAATGGTTACAGGGTTGATTATAATGGAAATTAATTTTTCAGATTTTCACCTAATGTATAAAAAAATAATAAAAATTAAGGAGGAACTAAAAAATGACCCTAAATGAAGTAAAAGTGAGAAGAGATTTGCTCATGGAAAGTATCATGGGAAATGAACATTTATCAAAAATTTTTTATGATGGTCAGCAAGGTTTACCAAAAGAATCAGAGTACATAAAAAAGCTTAAGCTGTTAAATGAAGCTGTTGAAACAGAGAGCTCCAATGATTGTGGCTGCGGTAAGAACATGCGTCTTAATACACTGGAGAATCTGCTACATGAAACAGAAGCAATCTGGAAAGAATTGCAATGCTAATATTTATCTTATATAAAAGCTGCGCCAGCCTTAGGTTCATAAGGCTGGCGTACTTGATTATTTCTTTATTTTATTGTATTTTCTATGAATCGCTCCAGAATGGCTGCTACTTCTGCTCTCGTTGCAGTTCCTTTTGGTGCAAACTTTCTTCCCTCACGCCCTGTAATAATTCCTGTCTGTTCACAATAAGCTGCCGCATCTGCTGCCCACTTGGAAATAGCAGCAGAATCCATATAACTTAATTGTAAACCGGAAGACTTTGAGGATGAATCCATGAAGCCTGCAAAACGATAAAGCATTGCTGCCATTTCTTCTCTGGTAATCTGGCGGTTTGGCTCATATTTACCATTTCCAAGTCCGCTGATTATGTTATTCTCAGCTGCCCATTCCACATATCCTGAATAGTAAGATGTGCTCTCTACATCACTAAAGCTGCTCCTGCTCGTAACAGCTACTGCTCCGTATGAACGTTCATACAATCTTCCTAAAACAGTTGCAAACATTGCTCTTGTCATTCCCTTATCTGGTGAGAATACTTTATTTGAAGTACCGAGAAATAATTCTCTTTCTGTGACAAAATTAATATCACCTTTTGCCCAGTGTGACGATATATCTGTAAAAGATTTGTCATTGTCCGCAAATAGTACCGTCTTTCCCGTTGGTGCAATATACTTAACTTTCCCATTTACATCCTTTGCAAAACCAATAAAGATTTTATTTCCTTTGTCATCTACATAGTATGGCAAGCCGGTATTTGTTATTACCTCAGGCTTACTTGTTGAAGAAGCAGAGCCTGATTTGGAATGCGATGATGAACCAGAGTCAGAATTATTGCTGCTTGTATACGCTATGGCATAGGTACTGAAATACTTCAAATATGCCGTCATATAAGTTTTATCGCTGCTGATCTGGATAGACTCGCCATTTCCGTTGGCAGTGGTAGTGATTGCATCTGCTACAACTCCGCTTCCATAGTCATGGGCCCGATATAGTACATAATCTGTTTTACCCTGTAGTTCTGTGGGAAGGGGAATAATGAGCTTAATTGGCGTATTAATTGCTGTCACAACCGACTCCGCTGCCGCACCATTGCTGTAAGTTATGGTCTTAATTATATCTACATCAAGGATTGTTCCCTTTGAATATCCTCCAGAACTCATGGCAGCTTCTACAGTCACCTTACTTGCTGAATTCTCGTTTTTTTGTACAGTTAACTTAATTTCAACTGCACTGCCACTGGCAATAGCTTCATTATCTGCTGGAGTAAAAATGGCATTTAAGTGATCTACTACTACATTTGGTGTATCTGCTCCAATTACATCCAATTTAGCGTTTTTACTGCCGCTTGGAAATATAATATTTTCATTATAAATAACATTACTTCCATTTACTGTAATGCATTCAGTTATTTTCTGTTCCCCCTTAGTCACAACTAAATTATATATACCATTTGAAATACCCCCTACGCTAAAGTTTCCATTGCTGTCTGTGGTGACACTGCCGAATTCTATATTACCCTGCATAACCTTTACGGATGCTCCATCTATAGGTGCCGGCGAAGCTTGATCATCTACTACCTTACCACTGACACTATACGTACTTGCTACCCATTTGGCATATAGAGTTGTATTAGCTGCTACCGTATCTGAATCAAAATTCCATAAGTTTACACAGAAAGACTCTTTATACCAACCAACAAACTGATAGCTGCCCCACCCAGGATTGGAAGGCCTGGTCAAAATTCTCCCTGCTGTGATATTACTTATGGTCATATAATTTCCGCCCCATCATGATTGTCCTTATAAGTAACGGTGTATGTAATTGGAACTGGAGTCCAAACTGCACTTAAAGTAATATCACCTGACATATTAAAGCTCTGTCCTGGGTTATAAGTTTTTCCGTTTAATTCCCAGCCTCCAAAAGTATATCCTGCCTTTGCAAGGCTTCCCACGTTTCCTTTCACCTGTATGCTGCTGCCAGAAGTATAGTTATTGTTATCAGCTGGCACACTTCCTGATGTTGCTCCATTACTGTTATAACTTACCGTGTATGTAGGCAATGGATTTGTCGACCATTTTGCAAAAAGGGTCATATTACCTATGACTGTATTATTCTTAAAGTTCCACCCGGTAGTGCAGGTCTTTTCAGTATACCAGCCTCCAAAAGTATATCCGCTTCTTACAGGCGGGACAGGCGCAGCTATCTTACTCGTGCCAATGGCAGCCTGAGTGGTATTGACTGATGTATCTGTATCCTTGTAATTATTCATGTAGGTTACGGTATAAACCGCAGTGATAAATTGCACCGTTGTATTTACGTTGCCTGTACTCACATCGATGGTTCCTGTTTTGTCCGCATATCCTGCTGCTTTGGCTGTATAGGCTATACCTGTTCCTACTGATACTCCCGTTATAGCTGCATCTCCGTTTGCATCCGTTGTCACCTGAGTATATCCATTCAGAGTTACTGTGGCTCCCTGTATAGGATATCCTCCTTCATTTACGATATGGAAGTTCGCTGTATAGGTTGCCGCAGTGATAAATTGCACCGTTGTGTTTACATTGCCTGTGCTCACATCGATGGTTCCTGTTTTGTCCGCATAGCCTGCTGCTTTGGCTGTATAGGCTATACCTGTTCCTGATGATACTCCCGTTATGGCTGCATCCCCGTTTGCATCCGTTGTTACCTGGGTATATCCGTTCAGGGTTACTGTGGCTCCCTGTATAGGTGATCCCCCTACATTTACAATATGGAAGTTTGCTGTATAGGTTGCCGCAGTGGTAAATTGCACCGTGGTATTTACGTTGCCTGTACTCACATCAATGGTTCCTGTTTTGTCTGCATAGCCTGCTGCTTTGGCTGTATAGGCTATACCTGTTCCTGCTGATACTCCCGTTATAGCTGCATCTCCGTTTGCATCCGTCGTTACCTGGGTATATCCGTTCAGGGTTACTGTGGCTCCCTGTATAGGATATCCCCCTTCATTTACAATATGGAAGTTCGCTGTATAGGTTGCCGCAGTGATAAATTGCACCGTGGTATTTACATTGCCTGTGCCCACATCAATGGTTCCTGTTTTGTCTGCATAGCCTGCTGCTTTGGCTGTATAGGCTATACCTGTTCCTGCTGATACTCCCATTATGGCTGCATCTCCGTTTGCATCCGTTGTCACCTGGGTATATCCATTCAGAGTTACTGTGGCTCCCTGTATAGGGAATCCCCCTGCATTTACGATATGGAAATTCGCTGTATAAGTTGCCGGAGTGATAAATTGCACCGTGGTGTTTACATTGCCTGTACTCACATCGATGGTTCCTGTTTTGTCTGCATAGCCTGCTGCTTTGGCTGTATAGGCTATACCTGTTCCTGCTGATACTCCGTTTATAGCTGCATCTCCGTTTGCATCCGTCGTTACCTGGGTATATCCGTTCAGGGTTACTGTGGCTCCCTGTATAGGATATCCCCCTTCATTTACGATATGGAAGTTCGCTGTATAGGTTGCCGCAGTGATAAATTGCACCGTGGTATTTACGTTGCCTGTACTCACATCAATGGTTCCTGTTTTGTCTGCATAGCCTGCTGCTTTGGCTGTATAGGCTATACCTGTTCCTGATGATACTCCCGTTATAGCTGCATCTCCGTTTGCATCCGTCGTTGCCTGAGTATATCCATTCAGAGTTACTGTGGCTCCCTGTATAGGATATCCCCCTACATTTACAATATGGAAGTTCGCTGTATAAGTTGCCGGAGCCATAAATTGCACCGTTGTATTTACGTTGCCTGTACTCACATCAATGGTTCCTGTTTTGTCTGCATAGCCTGCTGCTTTGGCTGTATAGGCTATACCTGTTCCTGATGATACTCCCGTTATAGCTGCATCTCCGTTTGCATCCGTCGTTACCTGGGTATATCCGTTCAGGGTTACTGTGGCTCCCTGTAAAGGTGATCCCCCTGCATTTACAATATGGAAGTTTGCTGTATAAGTTGCTGCTGCAGTCTGGGTTAGATTTGGATATACTGTTGCATTTGCCCCTGTTATGGTTATACTTCCTGTGTAGGTCTCATATCCACTCTTGGTTATAGTATACGAATACGTTCCATCACTAAGTCCAGGCAAAGTGGCTGTCCCATCTGTATTACTGGTTATCTGAGACTGACTTCCTATGGTTACTGTGGCGCCTCCTAATACATTATGACTGTCTGCATCCCCAACACAAAAAATTGCACTGTGGGTTGTCTTCGGCAATATAGGATCTGCCACTGTTATGCTGTTAAATAACAAAAAACCACTGTCCAAAATATGATCGTAATCTGAAGTTCCATTATAGTTCTTTCCTGTAACCCGTACCTCATCAATATTGCTAAATGCAGTTGGATTTTCTGCTAAAGGATGCTGAACATAAGCATTTGCGGCTATATCCACCGAATATACTTTTTCACCTTGTTTTATTCCGTTTAAGTATCCCTCCACTACCAGATCCATTGGACCACCTTCTTGAAAGAATTTTATTTCTTTCAGACTAAAGTTACTATCATCCGTTTTGTGAATAATCAAATCCTTGGTAAATATCGTTGAAAAATCTGCATAGTTGGTTGTTATTTCTCCAGGTCGAGCATGAAAGAAACCATATCCAATACTTGCATTTGCTGTCATTGAACCTAAATCTATGGTATTAACCACCCCAGCCTTTTTTTCTGTTTGTTTATCCCTGAAATATACTTCAATTCCTGGATTATTTGAAGTACTTCCAGCCTCTCCACTAACCAATTCTGTACCATAGCCTGGACCAAATCCACCTGATACATTTGTATTGGCTACCGACAGAGTTATATCATCTGATGCATAAGCAGTGATCTCCCCGTAGCGCGGAATACATACTGAAGCGATTATTACGGTAGCTATGATAAAAAATATTTTCCATATGTTCTTATTGAAAACCATATATTTTTCCTCCATTCTTTTGTACAATTTTGCAACATCTTATATTCCTTCCAATGATAACTAAATAACTTTATTTAAGAAAAATAAACTATTACATCCTGTTCTTTAATCCCAGATATAACTAATCTAGATTCTTAATTTTTTTATACAATATAACATAATTTTGTTACACCTTCCACTAATTATTTGAATATTCATCAAATTATTTCCACCTTCATATTAAACAAATATTAGGCTATCATTGATTCAGAATCTATATAGTTTTATTAAATATAAAACTATATTTTCAAAGTGGCTTTCTGCTGAGAAGTAGCCCAAGAAATTTGTGTGCCTACAAACATACTTACAATCATACTGACAATCATTATTGGATTCCCTCATCTCTGTGCTAACTGAAAAACCTCATTTATGGATATTTCTAACTCGTTGCCCCAACGTATATAGTCTCCATCCGTGACGGCACCATAAAATAGACCTTTGTCTGACAATATTCCAAATCTCAATGTTTGAAGTCTGCTCCTAAAATTCAAATTAATACCGCTCCCATTATCCAGATAAACCTCCAGACAGTAATCATCCCTGGGAACCACTTTCACGATTTGGCTCACTATATTCCCCCTTAACATAAAAAACCCACTATACATTATTGTACTGTGGGTTTTATTTTATATCTGTCACCCGAAGAGTGACGTTTTATATTAAATTTTAGACTTTATCTTCTAAATACTGCTTTAATAATGTTCTAGAGTTAATTTCTAGTTTTTCAAAGACCCTTTTAAGAAGTGTCTTTACTGTATTTTGAGTAATATATAGCCGCTCTGCTATTTCTTTATTTGAAAAGCCCTCAGCAGCAAGCTTGGCTATCTCCATTTCCCTTTCAGCAAGCTCAGGCCTTTTTTCTGTAAAATATGATTTTGTAATTTTTTCTAAGGAACTTTGATATGTACTGTTTAACTCCAATATCTTTAAAACATGTTCACGATAGTCATATTGTAATTGCAGTTCCTGCAAAACAGGTTCGATATAATCACAGTTTTCTACAAAAGGCATATAAACTTTGTCTGCCATAGCAAGATTCAGCGCTTTTTTTAAGGCTCTTTCAGCATCTTCCTTTCTGTATACACGCTGATTGGCAGCTGCAATATGAATATTGGAATAAATTTGTGCCAGCAGATTTGGAAAGGCACAAGCCATATCCATTAAATATTCTTCAAGTCCCAGCAATTTGTAATACTCTTTATTAATCAGCATCGCTCTTCCATAAACAATATTAAAAAAGGCCATTGCTGGAAAGTATAGTCTGCTGGAATCAAAATCCCCATTTCCAATCCATTCAGGAACCCTGTCCCGTCTTCTTAAAGCGCAATAAATAAACGTTTCACACAAATCAATTGTATGAATCAGATTATACCATTTCTGCTGTTTCATTTCTTGCCTTAGCCGGTTAAGGGTATACAAAATATAAGAATAGTCCCCTTTATAAAGAGCAATTCTTAATTGAAGAAAGGCCGCACAAATCATGATTTCTCCCTGTCTGTATTTATTAGCCAGATATAAGGCCTTATGGGATATGATTTCTGCACTTTCCATGTCTCCGTAATTATAATGCCATTCGGCCTCCATAACAAAGTCTCCGCCAGTTCCGTGGCCATTTGTAATTCTGCCGTAAAAAGGCAATGCTTCCTTTAGAACTTCCACTTCTTTTGTCAAGGTGCCTGCTTCTCTGTAAAACATATACAATATTGATGGAGATCCAAAGGTGAATCCCCCTGGGTATCTATAAATTTTGCAGCATGTTGCAAAAGTGTATCTGCCTTTTTAATATGTTGACTCATCTTAGAGATATTATTATAGCAAGTAAAATTCAAAAGTAGTTCAAACTCACCCATGAGTTCATTTATATTTTCCTGCTCAAGCTCTGTATTGCTCGCCATAGCAGCTATAAACTCAGCACAAACCTTTTCAAACCTATCCACTTCATTAAAGGAGAATAAGCAGAGTCCATAAACGAGAAGAGCAATTGGGTGACTGTTTTTAATGGTCTGGGGGCAACTCTCAAAGTAGTTGATAAAGTCCTCTTTCTGTTCATTATGAATGCTGTGCCCTTTATCTGTCTCTATAGTAAATAGTAAACCATGAAAATCCTTTGCAATAAAATAACCATTCATTGCAGCCAGATAGTCTCCTTCTTTTAAATACCAATCTGCTGTTTGCACCAAAACCTGCTGCTTATATTCATAGCTATTGTTTTCAAATTCATCTCTTAGGAATTTAGTAAATATGTTGTGAAACTGATAAGTTTTAGACTGCAAATCATATTTCACCAAAGCGTTTTTATTAACAATTTCCGCTAATATTTCTTTCACATTGTCTTTAGGCCACATATATCTGGCTTGGTCTAGGGTAAAACTGTCAAACATAGATATCCCTAACAAGAATTGTTTAATTTCCTCAGAGAAAGGCTTATATATAGCCTCTTCAAGAAGTTTGTAAATGTTCTCAGCCGTTTTAAAGCTGCCCTCCCTATGATAATTCATCATAAGCAGGTATAAAGCTCCAATCCAGCCCTCTGTGTAAGCATTGAGTTTTTTTACTTCCAGCTCATTCAGAGTGATTCCACACATCTTGTAGTATTTTTTGATTTCACCTGAATTCAAGGTAAATTTGTCCTTTGATATGTAGTACAAATGACCTTTTATCCTTAGTTCTTCCATATTGCTAATGAAACGTGTAATTAAAACAATATGTAAATATTCTATTTCTTCTGTTACCAGGAACTTAATGAAAGTATCTATTTCTGAATGATGTACCAGATGATAATCGTCCATCACCAGTACCATTCTTTGAGACAGGTCAATTTCCTTCATCAGCCGGAGAGCCTCTTGTTTAGAAACACTGTCTGTAGGAATCCCTAATTGAAAAAGGCTTTCAGCACAATCCTGATTTAATTGGCCAATCAAATGACATAAGCCTTTCCAATAAGCTGTTTGATCGCTGTCATCAATCCGCAGCCAAAGAGTATTGACTTCACTATTCTTTAAAAACTCTCTAACTGCAGTTGTTTTCCCATAACCCATTGGAGCTTCAACTATAGTAAGGGGATATTCCAGAATTCCTTCCAGAGCTTTAGTTATCCGTTCTGAGAAATATAGACTTTTTGTATTATACTTTTTTGTTTTTAGCATAAAGCTCCCTTTCCGCCTTACAATCACGGATACAAATATAAAATAATTTACAATAGTTTACCATAAGGGAAATAAAAAGAAAAGGAAACCTATAGTATTCCTTTTCAATAGAGTTTCCTTTTTATAACGGTTAATCTAAATAATTAAATCAGCTGAATATATTCATCCGTTCTATTCTGTTAAATGCTTCTTCCATTTTTTCAATTCCAACTGTCATGGCCAGTCTTATGTATCCTTCTCCGCAAGTACCAAAAGCATTTCCCGGTAAAACAAGGACATGAGCTTCTTCAAATATCAGATTTGTCACTTCCTGGCATGTCATACCGGTATTCTTAATATTTACAAATAAATATATACTTCCTCTGGGAGTCATAACAGACATATTTTTTATTTTATTAATTCTTTCATAAGCATACATGACCCTTTTCTTATATTCCTTCAATATTTTGGGCTGTATTTTTTCTCTATTTCTAAGAGCATGTAATGCTGCCCGCTGTGAAATGGATGGAGCGGTAAAAACGTTATTCTCATTTACATCTTTCATTGTCTTTATTATATAATCTGGTGCAATTACATATCCAATCCTCCAGCCAGTCATAGCATAATCTTTGGAAAAGCTTCCTATGGTTATGGTTCGTTCCCTCATATTTTCAAGTACTGTAATAGGAAGGAAAGGCTCTGAATAACTGAATAGTGTATATATATCATCCGCTATAACCAGCAAATCGTATTTTTTAGCTAACGTTGCAATGGCTTCAAGTGTTTTTTTACTAAAGCAAGTGCCTGTAGGGTTATTGGGTGTATTTATTATCACTGCCTTGGTTCTGTTTGTAATCAGTTTCTCCATTCTTTCAGTATTTACTTGAAATTCCTCTTCCTCGTATGTTTCAAGAGTAACTGGCACACCTCTTGTCAGTTCAATTTGCTGTGGGTAGGGTGTAAAATACGGTTCATGGATTATTACTTCATCCCCATCATCCAATATGCTTTCCAATACCAGCCACATAGCGTGACATCCGCTTGTGGTGACCATACACTCATCCACTGCTACACTGTAACTGTACTGTTTCTCATAGTACTTACAGATCTCTTGTCTGAGTTCCTTATCTCCATAAAAATCTGTATAGTGTGTATGACCATTTTTCACATCTTCAAAAGTCTTTTCAATTATGGTCATGTCCGTTGTTACATCTGGATCACCCAAACTGAAATTTATAATGTCGTCATATTTGTGCAACAGGCTCCCACTATCCCCATTGCAGTGGAAATATTATTCCAATATCTTTTTGATATAAATCGATGTTTCATCCCTACTCTCTCCTTTCCTTTTTATAAAAGATGTGCCATTCCATACTATGCAGTCAGATTGGAGTTGTCTTTTACGTTCACACTTGAGCAAACTTTATTTTTGTCTAGTAAATTTGTTACTAAATAAGATACCAGCCCACAATTATTCCAAAAATAATAGGATAATTGGATGAGATTCCGTAAACAAAGAACATTCCAGTAAGAACGATTGAACTTGAAGCAAGGGATATTAGTCCCGCTTTGTAACTGAATCTCTTTAACACAAAAGCTGCAAAAACAGGAACAAATACGCAGCCAGATAAATACGCATAAGCAATATCCAATGCATTTAATACATCTTTAATCAGGAATGCAAATAGCATGATTACTATACCTATAATCAAAGCAATTACTCTGTTAATCCAAACAGACTTGTCGTCTTTTTCCCTCTTCATAAAACCAATATACAAATCGTTATAAACTATAGTTGAGCAGGCTAATATTGTTCCACTTGCCACGGACATGGTTGCTGCCATGGCTGCTGCAAGAACAAATCCCTGGTACCTACTGGCAGGAAATTTGTCACTCCAGTTACAAATGCATCCTGAGGATCTTTTAATCCTGGGAACATGACCAGTACACACAGTCCCAGCACAATTGTGGCTGCACCAAACAATATGCTGTAAACTCCTGCAGAAATCGATCCAACTCTGGCGATTTTATCACTCCTTGCTGTAAATACACGCTGCCAGATATCCTGCCCTATTACTAACCCCGGTATAAACATAAGTAAATACATTATAATTCCGTCCCATCCGATGCCCGTTATACTAAAATGGGTTGAAGGTATTTTTGCCACAACATTTCCCCAGCCTCCTACTGAATGCAATGCAAATATAGGTGCTAACAGCAAAACCCCCAGAGTTTTAATAACAAACTGAACGATGTCAGTGAGGGATACTGACCACATACCTCCAACAAAGGTATATATTATAACAATCCCTCCGCCGAACAACATGGAGAAGTTGGTACTCCATCCCAGAACACCACTTAATATGACTCCCATGGATATAACCTGCACAACACTCAGCATCATGGTATAAATAAACGTTAACACAGCACCATATGCTCTGGCTGCTTTACCGTAATTGTCACCAATTACCTCATTTATACTCAATGCCTTCAGCTTTGAAAGTTTCGACGATATTAGAACGCCTAATAATATAAGTCCAATTCCAAGGCTTCCATCATACCAAATACCAGATACACCAAACTTATATGCAAGCTTTGTACTTCCTATGGTAGACCCTCCCCCTACAGCCATTGCTGCCATACAGCCAAAAAACATAGGAAAATTTAGTCGTCTTCCAGCCACCAGAAAATCCTCTTCTGTCTTGGCAAACTTTACTGAGAAAAAACCGATTGCTATCATAGCAATAAAATAGAGAATAATAATTGTGTAATCAATTGTGTTTAACATATATCTGTCTCCCTTCAAATTTAAATAGTAAAAGTTTAAAATAAAAAAAGGAACTCCGAATTAAAAGTTAACACCTCCTCATTCATTTAATTCAATTTTGTTTTCATATTTTAACCACTTAGAAAAACCGCCTTTGATTTCTCTTATTTTGTGATTATTTATTGAATTACTTAAACACGTTCATCTCTAATAATACTCAGCAGTATATTGAAACGCTGTTTCATTTGTTGCTTAAAAAAATTTAGCTAGAATATCTGGCATCAAGTATATATGATTAAATTTTAGATTATTAATCAATTTTGTTATTTAATATAGATATATGAAACATCGTTTCAATATGAATTAAAAAAAAAATAATAAACAACTGTTTCCAGAGAAATTTATTGGAAATCCCTCCATAACTTATCTTAAATATATTTAATCTTACATATTTTTGAAACGCTGTTTCTTTAGTTATTATAACAACCTTTAGATACCAATGCAATATAATTTAAAAAATTATTTGAAATAGTCTGCAATTGATGTTCATTATAAATTGACGTTTATTTGAAACAAGGTTATTATGTTTATATAAGATTAAAAGGAGGATTAGTAAATTGGTTGATGTACTACAAGATACTGATAGTATTCCAATGGTGGACAGAGCCATCAGAATTCTAAAAGAAATATACGAATCCGATGTTCCCGTAGGGGTATCAGAGCTTTCTAACGGTTTAGGTCTCCCTAAAGCCACTGTTTATCGCATTTTAAAGACTCTTCATAATAGAAATGTAATAGAAAAAATGATGATGATAAATATAGCTTAGGATTATTATTTATTGAATATAGCGAGAAAGTAAAATCTGAGATTTCCTTAAATACGATAGCTAAACCTTTTATGACAGAAGCAGCAGAACGAACTGGTGAATTCATTAATCTTGGAATATTATGTGAAGATACTGTTGTTACCATTTTAAATGTTAATGGAGAACGTTCAGCTCTGGTTTCAAGATTAATCCCTGTTTGTCCACTCCATTGCTCTTCAATGGGGAAGATATTCCTCAGCAGCCAGACTGAGGAAGAAATCAAAGAATATTTTAGAAAACACTTTCAGAAGAGAACTCAATATACAATAGCAACTTACAATGAATTCATTCAGGAAAAAGATAAAATTGTAAGTAGCGGAGTTTCTTATGATAATGAAGAATATGAATATGGTCTAGGCTGTATCGCCGCACCCTTATACAGTTGTGAGGACAAAATCATTGGTGCAATTAGTGTTTCAGGACCTTTAAGCCGAATGAAAATAAAGGGAATGGATTCCATAGAAAACTGTATCAGAGAAGCCGCAAATCAAATAAATGAGAAACTTAAACTGGCTCATATCAGTACTATGTAAAATTCCACAGCTGTTAGTTTGTTCGTAAAATACAAACACCGTCTCGGACAATCCAAAACGGTGTTTAAGTATTTTCTTATTTTTAATTAAGTAACACAGTTGTCATAACTATTCTAACTTATTTATTGCATCTGAAAAAGCATCACTATATTGTTCAAACTTTCCAGTATCAACTCCCGTACTCTCATCACTTGCTTTTGGTGGATTATTTTTTATTTGTGAAGATAAAGAATCAATTTCAGCTGAAAGTTTTCCCCAAATACCCTTCAATTCGTTATATTCTTCCCCTTTTAGCTGTCCCATATATTTGTCATACTCTGCCTTAACCTTAATGGATGAATCCAATTGTTGTAAGGTAAATTCTATATCTATAGTATCACCAGAAGAATCAGTACCATCATAGGTATACCAGTTTATATCACAAAAACCTTTATTCCAAATGTCCTCTGTAAGCCAGCTATCAATTTCATCTAGTTTATCAGATGTATCACTCCCACCAAAAGAATCCTTCATTTCTTTCTGTACGGTAATTAAATTTCCTGATATGGCATTTGCTAGTTCATCGCTTACATCAATTTTCCAGTGGTTATCTTTTTTATTCAATGTTATTGTTACGGTATTAGTAATAGTTTTGTTATCTTTGTTATTTATCAGTTTTTCAAAATTTTTATTGAACTTTTGTTCCAGCTGTTCATCACTTAACCCTGAAAAAGCCAGTGCAATTGCATCTGAAAACATTTTATCCATAATAGGTTTCATGTCAATATTTGTTATTTCTGCTTTAACTGTAGCTTTATCTCCATCTTCACTGGAAGATAATATCTTATAGTTTAAATTTTTAAGAATTAATTTATAGATTTCCTCATTCTTTGAAGCGAAGCTTCCATCCTCTTCCTGATCTGTCAGTTTATCATAATCTATATACTTTTCCGCAGCTTCTTGATTTGCAGCTTTAACAGCATCTAACATACTTTTAACCGCCTGTTCAGGTTTCTCCCCTCCACATCCAACAGTAGTTAATACTATAAATAGACAAAGGAAAATAATTAAAAATTTTTTCATTAATTCACACACCTCCATACATATGGTAACATATGGAAATTTGTTAATCAAGTCATTTTATATAACCCTTTTAGAAATGTAAGGCTGGTGCAACTGATTTGGCCTAAAGCTTCATAACCTTTTTCTGCTCAAGACTTTCAATACCTTCCGGTGTATGGGTGGAAATATATACCGTAGGATTTTTCTGAATAAATGTACGGACTTTTTCCAGGGATTGTTTGGCCGCATCCAGATCTTCGAATACCATAGAAAGTTTGTTTGCACGCAGTGCTTCATCAGTATAAGTAATATCCCCGTGAATCATATAAAAAAGGCCATCTTTTTCCACCACTACAACGCTATTGCCCTTTGTATGCCCCGGTGCAGGGAGAAAATAAACGCCGTCAGCTATTTTTTTGCTTTTCTCAAAATTGTAATAAGGGCCGTCATTATACTCTACGGGAATTATATTGTCTCCAGTCAGGTTCATGGCTTCTGCTTCTGCCATTGAAAGATAAATTTTAGCGTTTGGGAAGCTTCTCAGTTCACCAGAATGATCTGGATGTTTATGAGTGAGAAGAATCTTGCTCACATTATCCGGACTGTATCCTAAATTTTCCAAGGCAGAAACATAGTCCCTGATTCGTTTACCCTGATAGATTTTTTGTCCCGCCTTAGGTAACGTATCCTGGGTCTCTTTCGGAAGACCCGTATCAATTAGAATCACCTCATTGCCCATATCGATTAAATAATTTTGCAAACTGGAAGAATAGGTCTTGGTATCATCCAATGTCTGTCCTTTATCTTCACCTCCAAGTGCAAAAGATTCACTCATAAATCCGCCTTCATATAGTTTTACCGCTTTGATTTCCATGATTATCATCCTTTCTAATCCATATTGATAGTTTACAATTCAATTGTACTCAATCTACATTGGTTTGTCAATTCCTTTTGATTGACTTTAGAAAATAAATTTATTACAATTAAATTGTATAAATCAAACAGGAAGAAGGCTTTAATATGGCGAAAAAACAAAATCAAATTTCCGAATTGGATGGAATCTCCCTGATGAAGCACTAAAACTTGACAATCAGTTATGTTTTGCACTTTATGTCTGCTCTAAAGAAATCATCCGAAAATATAAACCTCTTTTGGAACCTCTTAATCTGACTTATACAAGCTATATTACCATGTTGGCCCTTTGGGAAAAAGATGACGTTACAGTCAAGGAACTGGGAAAACGCCTGACTCTGGATTCTGGAACATTGACGCCGCTGCTGAAAAAACTTGAAAGTCTATCTTATATTGATAGAATTCGCAGCAGTAATGATGAACGGAATGTTTATGTAAGGCTCACTAATCAGGGTCGAGCACTAAAAAAAGCTGCTGCTGGTATACCAGAGCAAATGATTTGCTCCACAAATATTCAACGGGAAAAAGCAATTCAGCTTTGGGGTACACTTCATGAGCTAATGAACAGCCTCTCAAATGACTAGATAGGGTAAGCTTCCCTAAACACACCCATAAAAAAAGTACCCATACGGGTACTTTTACAAACAATTACATTATCATCAGTATATAATACATTTACCATTTTTACGGATATATCCATGAAAGGTTCAGTTATTTTTTATAAGAATTGAAAAATTTTATTATGCCTTCTGCATTATAACTTGCCACTTTATCTCTCCATTCATCGCTTTTCAATAGTTGAACTTCTTGAAGATTTGTATAGAAGCCGTGCTCTATCAGTACAGATGGAATAGATGTATGTTTAATTACATATAAATTCGACGTTGTTTTAATACCCCGGTTATTGATGGCTATTTGTGGAAAATTGGACTCTGCAATGTCCTCTGCAAGCTGGTTGCCTAGGACACTTCCCTCAAAATAATAGATTTCCCAACCACTCGGGCTTGTCCATTCACTTCCGTTGCCAAAAGCATTTGCATGTATACTGACAAAAATATCAGCATCGGAATTGTTTGCCTTTTCACATCTTTCCGAAAGGCTTGGATCAGAATCATTATTTACTGTAAGAATTACTTCTATTCCCTGAGCCTCTAAAACGTTCTTCATTTTATTTGCCACAGCCCGATTAAATTCATATTCTCTCAACGAACCGTCCGGACTTCGTTTCCCTGCCGTAGCTTCGCCATGACCTGGATCTAATACCACCACCAGTTTTCCATCTTCCATAGGATTAAAATATGTAGTCAAAGTTCTGAAGGAAATGGTTAAGGTTTTCCCATCTTTAGATAAATCCACAATTGGAGTTGTGGCTTCCTTCAGATCACATACAATCCTAGCGGTATTTTTATCATAATCAGAAATTCTTACAGCCGCTAAGGGTGAATCCTTCTGGTTATAAGTTAAATCTGATATCTTTGAATCTACTAGAAAATCCTTCACATCCAGAACAAATCTGTCGGGAGAGGTCAACACCTTTGTGGAATAGCTATCCAACCCTTTGAGCGGTTCTGACATTTGAATGGTTACTATTGTATTCGCATTATTTGAGGTTCCTTTTTCTGCTTGAACCTCTGTCAAGTGTCCTATGATTACAGGGGGTTCTTCAGGCTTTTGAGGAGAAGTGATTGTTACTGTCCTTGTGGAATCAATCCATCCAACCTGAAAGCCCAGTTCCTCTGCCACAAACCTGACAGGAATCATGGTCCTCCCGTTTATTATTGTGGCTGGAACATCCAGCGTTTTTCCTTCACCGTTTACAGTAGCAACCTTATTATTAATTTTAAGAATGACAACAACACTGTCATATTTAACGGTAACCTTATAATTACCCTGATCCCATTCAACATTTCCTCCAAGGGTCTCAAATACTGCTCTTGCTGGAACAAGAGTTCGATTATCCTGGATAATGGGCATAACATCTGCCGCTACCTGCTTATTATTAATTACAAGATTAATGTCATCGTGGGTTGCTGCAGCAACTGGTTTTCCCGTAATAACGCAGAAAAATATTATAAAAATAAATATATTAATAAATATGTTAATGAATTTTATTTCTTTAGTCATGAAAACTCCTCTTATATAAAACAGAACATTTTTTTCTATTGAAAATTATAGCAGAAAAAACGACAAAAATCTATTTCATAACCAAATGGTAATACGACTGAAACATAAATGTTATACAAAAAATCCATGCACTAAAATAGGGCTAATGAATACTGGTATTTCCATAGCATTCACTAGCCCATTCGCTATTTAAAGCTTTTTACTATTTATTCCTGCTCATGAAGTTCTTTAAGAGCATACATACACATGTCTACTGCTGCACCCAGACACTCTTCGTCAAAATCAAACTTGGCATTATGTAAAGGTGAAGTAGTGTCTGTACCAATTCCTATATAAGTGCCCTTGCCACCGTTTTCCTGGACCTTATTTATCATTACTGCAGCATCATCAGTACCACCTACGTTACCTTCAAAATAAATTTTTTTAAACCATGGAACCTTGCCCGCTGCACGCTTAACCACTTCCATGATTTCATCATCACTGACACCGGCTGGTACCTCTCCGTAATCAATATACTTATATGACAGATCATAAGATTTGGCGGCACCATCTAGTATGTCAAATACACGTTTGCCCGCATATTGGCTGATTTCTTGTGTCTGCCCTCTATATTCCAGACGCATCAACGCATTAGGTGCTATTGTATTTGCGCATACACCCGCATGTATTTCCCCAACATTTACTCTGAACAGTCCCCCTTCATGAGGAGCTATAGCATGGATGTTAAGTGCCGCAGAACAGGCTGCAAGCAGTGCATTTTTTCCTTCCTGAGCAGCTCCGCATGGATGTGCAGCTTTTCCCTCAAAATAGACATCTAACTGTCTGTCACTGAGAAAATCCTTACAGCCGCATGCAATCGTATTTGATGGCAATGGTTTGTTTTCCCCGCTTAATGCGATATGCATTGCTAAGAAATAGTCCACATCGTCTAGGTGTCCTTTATCTACAACCGCTTGCGCTCCATAGAAGGTCTCTTCAGCAGGCTGAAATATCAGCTTAATCTTCCCTGAAAGTTGTTCTTTCTTACCCATAAGTTCTTCTGCAATTCCAAGGCCTATTGCTGTGTGCCCATCATGACCACATGCATGGACCCTGCCCTTGTTAACTGATACATATCCGTCATCAAAAGGTCTGTAGCCTTTTTCTTCAGGCTCCTGATATGGAAGACAATCCATCTCAAATCTAAATGCAGTGACCGGACCAGGTTTCTCCGTATCAAACACAGCCAGAACACCTGGATATCCCTTTGTTCTCTCTACAAAAGATGGATTTGCTCCCTGTTTAACAGCTCTCTCCATAGCTTCATTGGTCTGCTCAGGTGTCAATTGTTCCGGTTCACCAATACTGTCAATATTAACGACGTCAGGCCCCATTAGTACATCATATCCCAGTTCAGTAAGAATTTCGGCAACTCTGGCACTTGTTCTGAACTCATGCCAGCCATATTCGGGATACTTGTGAAATTCCCGTCTGTACTCTACTATCTTATTCATTTTTCAAACCTTTCTTTTGCTTGCATCAATTGCTTCTCCCAATAATGCTATGCCCCTTTTTATTTCATCATCGCTGACATTGGAGAAGCAAAGGCGCAAATGCCCTTTCCCTTTGTACTTATCAAGATAAAATACAAATCCTGGCATTACCAGTACTCCTCTTTTTTCTGCTTCCTCATATACCCTTTTCTCGCTGATGTCATTACTAAGGGAACACCATAGTAACACACCACCTCGAGGTTTATCATATGTGATTCCTTTGTCCGATATGGCATCCAGACAACAGCACATTAAGTCTCTTTTCCTTTTATAATGGGTGGCCAACTCAATTGCATGCTCTTTCATGAGCCCACGTTCTATATATTCATTCAGCAAAAAATCACCAATATTATCGATAAAAATTTCATCTAAAGACACAAGAACACCTAGCATTTTCACAAGATCCGTAGGCCCTATTACGTATCCAGTTTTAATCCCATAAGGAAACAACATGGTAAAAGAGTCAATATATACCACCGATTTGTACCTGTCTAATGAATATAAACTTGGGATACGTTCTTCTGTGTATCGGAAGTCACGCTGCGAATCTTCTTCGATAATTGGAACCCCATATTTATGTGTGAGTTCAAGAAGTTTTATCCTTTTTTCTAAAGACATTACTATACCACTTGGATTATGGAATGTGGGCATAGTGTAAATAAATTTTGGTTTATGCCGAACAATCCTATTTTCCAGAAGGTCCATGTCCATTCCATCGTTGTCCATTGGTACAGTTATAACCTCTATGCCTTTGTTCCGAACAATGGAAACAGCATCTGGCATGACAGGTTCTTCCACAATGATACAATCTCCTTCTCTCATATATAAGGTAGTAATGAGATTAAATGCCTTGGTTGTTTCAGAAATCAACTGTATATTTTGTGGTTTTACATATACATTCTCGTCTACCAGCATGTTGCAAATGTTTTGCTTGGTACGCTCTGTTTCATTGAGTTTTGCTAATAGAATGTTTCCATCTGAAGCTTTCTCCAACAGTTTTTTGATGATATCCTCCATACCATTAACCGGTAAACATTCTTTGCTCATGTTAATTCCCGCAAATGAAATATATTTGTCACTAAATGTATCAGCAAATATGTCCATAAACTTTTTAGTATGACGATCATAATCGTACAATATCATCTTCTCTAAAGGGAAAAACCTGTTAGTAAAGTTATCATCTTCAGCAGGTATATCAATGAAATACCCCTTTGGCGCACTTCGTGATACAGTCATAAATCCCTCAGATACCAATACGCTGTATGCCTTAATAACTGTATTTCTATGAACGTCAAGTTCCTTTGCCAGTCTTCTTTCAGAAGGCATTTTATAACCGTGAATCAGTTCCTGACGTCCAATCATGCTTTTTATGGCCCCAACTATCTGCATGTAATAGGGCATTTCGCAGTTTCTATTGATTTTAATATTCATAATATAAATATAGTATTAGAAAGCAATTAATTATTCAATCATATTTTTATGCATTAATAGCATTTTCATCAGCTGCAGCCAATTCACTGTTCTTTTTGATTTTTTTTACATATCTGTCCCATACAGTCAACATTACAATGCCTATGACCATGATAATTGTGATACCGATAAACATATAACGGTAAGCACTTTCTCCAAATGTATCCAGAAGCTTACCCGAAGCAAACGGTACTACTACCTCCGGAAGGTATCCCAATGTACATACCAATCCAATGGCAGTGCCTGCCACTCTTATAGGAATCCCGCCTTCTTCCATCATGGAAAATACCAGACTATATCCACCATACATGCCTGCATAAATGAGGATACATAAAACAATAAACAAAGTAGAGCTCATATTGCCCATAACTACCATCAACAAGGTTCCGATTGCCATCATTGAGAATGTTACATACATAACTTTTGATCTTCCTATTTTGTCCCCAAATATTCCTCCACCGAAGGAAGCTACTGGCCTTACATACTGTGCAGCAATCGTTATGAAAGCCCCTGCCGTTGCCGCCATGCCAAATCTGGAGGTTGCATACGGAGTGAAGTAATAGAAAGCTATGTTCATTACATATGTACAGCACAAGATTGCGGAAAGTATCCATACTGCTGGCATCTTGATTACTTCAATAACCTGTGATACTGAAATTTTATCGCTTTGCTCAGGCTTACCTGCTTTTTCTGCTGAATTTGAAGGCTTTGAATCTTTTAGCAGAATAAATACCAGAATTCCCAAAACAACGGCTATAATCGAATAGTATGTGATTACTCCATTAAGTCCTGCTGCGTCATTGCTTACTTTACTGAAATAGCCAAATATGGTTACTATGCAGGCACCATCTATGGCATAAACTATGCCTCTTCCTCCATCCATAAAGCCATATGCTTTACTTTGTTCATCATCGTTTGCAATTTCTCTCAGGCTTTTCAGCAGTGATGGCCAGAAAGCAAATAAAGAAGTAAATCCCCACATGGCATATATGGCCAGCAGCATTACATAACTCGGATGCATCAGATGTAGAAAACCTCCAACTCCAGTCAGTATCAGGGAAGCTGACATCAACTTTCTGGGAGATACCATGTCTGCAACTACGCCTCCAAACAGGTATGATATCATTCCAAAAACGCCGAACATTGATCCAAAAGCTCCCATTTGAGTATTTGTCAAATGATACGTGCTGAGATAAGAATCATAAAAATATGATCTAAAATAAGGAAGTCCATATATCATTGCACCTGCAATGGTTATTACTATTAGCACAAATATGTGCTTTCTAAGTTTTGAAGTAGATTCCATTTTAATTCACCTCTCATTATTCCATTAATTATTTTTATTTATTATATTTCATATGCATTTTTATAAAAAGTACCAAAATAAAATAGAATTGCTATTTCAAGTAGTCCAAACTCTAGTTTACGAGCAATAATCATAGTCCAAATATGTACTCAACAGGCTTATAAGCCCATAATAATACAAACACCGTCCTGGACAATCCAAAAGGGTTTTTAAGTGTTTCCAGCAGCAAAAGAATTGTGTTTTGGCATTAAAAATTTAATTTTTTTACCCTCTGCTTATTGACGTATGTGAACCATATGATATAATTATATCATTTCATAATATAATATTAATAACCACATTAAGTGGTTTTAAAAATAAAATCATCTTCGCTAACTTATAGCAGACTATTGAACGGAGGATCATATGAAATTAACATCTTTAGTGATAGGCGATTTAACTGCTCGTATTCCAATTATACAAGGTGGCATGGGTATCGGAATTTCCCGGGCCAATTTAGCAGCAGCAGTTGCAAATGAGGGAGGTATCGGAATTATTTCCGGCGTACAAATTGGATTCTCAGAGCCAGATTTTGAAACGAATACTTTAGAAGCAAATACCAGAGCACTTAGACGAGAAATAAGACTTGCAAGGAAATTAAGTCCTCAAGGGATACTCGGTGTTAATTTTCTGGTGGCCATGAATAACTATGAGCAACTTGCAAAAACAGCAGTGGAAGAAGGAATTGATATCATCATATCCGGTGCTGGACTTCCCACCAGACTTCCGGAAATCGTACAGGGCTCTAAAACCAAAATTGCGCCTATGGCGTCTTCTGGCAGAACGGCCTCTGTCATCTGTAAATTGTGGGATAGAAAATATAATCGGATTCCCGATTTTATTGTTGTAGAAGGTCCTGATGCTGGAGGACATTTAGGTTATAGCATGGAAGAATTAACATTAGAAGTAAAGCCAAACCTGGAGCAAATGATTAAAGAGGTCTTCGAAGTAATTCAACCATACGAAAAAAAATATGGCAAAAAAATTCCTGTCGTAGCGGCAGGAGGTATTTTCACCGGGCAAGATATAGCCAAATACTTAAGACTTGGAGCTTCAGCAGTTCAAATTGCAACAAGATTCATTGCAACAGAGGAATGTGATGCACATATTAACTTCAAAAATGCCATTCTAAATGCTAAGGATGGAGATATAAAGCTGATAAAAAGTCCCGTAGGAATGCCAGGAAGAGCATTAAAAAACAAATTCATCGCGCAGTTAGAGTCCACCCCTTTAAACATAGAAAACTGTTCGGGCTGTATGAAGGCTTGTCAGGCTCAACAGGCTGCTTATTGTATTTCACAAGCTCTGATTAATGCTGTAAACGGAAACATCGACGAAGGACTGGTTTTTTCCGGGTCAAATGCACACCGAATCCATAAGATTGTTAAAGTAAAAGATTTAATGAGGGCCCTTGTCCTGGAAGCAGAAGAAGCCTATTCCATTCCTTTTTATTTAATATAATAGGTACGGCCCTTGTTTGCCAATGAAGAAATCTTCCTTTCTAGTAAATATAAAAAAAGCAAGGGCACCCCTTGTTTTTTTGTGCAATATTTGCGCAGTTCTTATATATTTAATAATCCTCCATATATTAAATCCATCCACCCTACTCTTATCAATAATAGGGTAATCACTGCTGCAATTAGAAGAACAGGCAGGCATCGCTTTGCCTTTTTAATAACACAAATTAACAGGCACACTATCATACATATATAGAATGTGAGCAGTAATATATTCTCCCTTCCTGTTATATACCATTCCGTACACAATGCTACGATCGGTGCAGCTGCCAGGATATTTGCAATACCTTTATTTCCCTTTGCATACCACATGGCTGCGGCGCATATAGGTGAAAATATCGATATAAAGCTCCATAAAATTATTTGTGATTTGGGAAAGAATCCAAGAAATAAAATTGTATATGCATAATATGTTAAGAGCATTGAGATAAAAAAGCTAAATACTCTTATCGCTGCATATACAGGTGTATTTGAAAAAACAGATAATAGTGTTGCTATAAAAATCCATACACCAAATCGTCCAAATATGTCATCCAATATGGGCAGAGTCCCTGTTATTTGAGGTACGTCCACAAGCTTGGCAACTAGTCCTAAAATTATACCAATTGTTACAGTAAAAAGAATTGAACGGTATTGCATAGTTGGTTTAATTTTTCCGAATTTACATTGCAAACAGTTACCCCCTTAAAATTCCGTTTAATTGCATGCTCAATAAATAATATGACATAAGTATATCATAAAAAATACTAACCAAGAATACAAAAACCCAAAATTGAGGCTTATGCCCAGACACATAGATTTTCTTGGGGTGAGACAACTTCAACATCTAGCTATAGTAAACCTCTACCGTGCCCAAAAGAGCGCCAGTCTTATGTTGATAGGACTGGCGCTCTTGCTCATATATTATTTTACCGTATTTTCAATAAATCGTTCTAAGATAGCGGTGACTTCTGCTCGTGTGGCCGTTTCTTTTGGTGCAAACGTTCCTCCTTCACGCCCTGTAATAACACCTGTCTGTTCACAATATGCTGCCGCATCCACTGCCCATTTTGAAAGATCAGAAGCATCCTTATAGTTCACCTGTGAATTTGTAGTCTTACTTAAAGAAGAATCCATAAAGCTTGCAAAGCGATAAAGCATTGCAGCCATTTCTTCACGGCTTATTTTCCTGTCTGGTTCAAATTTTCCATTTCCAACACCACTGATTATGTTGTTCTTTGCTGCCCAATCTACATAACCTGCATAGTAAGACGTGCTATTCACATCACTAAAATTGTTCTTGCCTGAATCATCTATACCCCATATGAACGTTCATATAATCTTCCAAGCACTGTTGCAAACATAGCTCTGGTCATTCCTTTATTCGGTGAGAATACATTATTTGCAGTACCCATGAATAGTTCTCTTTCTGTGACAAAACCAATATAGCTCTTGGCCCAGTGTGAAGAAATATCGGTAAAGCTTTTCTCATTGTTTGCAAATAGTACCGTCTTTCCATTTGGTGCGATGTACTTCATCGTCCCATTCACATCTTTAGCAAATCCAATAAATACTTTATTTCCCTTTGCATCTACATAATATGGCAACCCCTTATTTGTTACAGTACCAGGGGTGCTAGTAGGTGAACTGGAACTGGATTTGGAATGGGAAGACGAACCGGAACCAGAGTTATTGCTGCTGCTTGCATAAGCTATTGCATAAGTACTGAAATATTTCAGATATGCGGTTATATAAGTTTTATCACTGCTAATTTCAATATACTCACCGTTTCCGTTTGCTGTGGCTGTGATTGCATCTGCAACTACTCCACTTCCATAATCATGAGCACGATAAAGTACATAAGTGGCTTTACCTTGAAGGGCTGCTGGAAGTGGAATAATGAGCTTAATCGGTGTATTGATTGCTGTAACTGCTGACTCCGTTACTGCACCATTACTGTAGGTTGTTGTCTTAGTTATGTCTACATCAAGAATTGTTCCTGAAGAGTATCCTCCAGAGCTCATGGCGGCTTCTACCGTGGCTTTGTTTGACGAATTCTCATTTTTTTGTACGGTCAGCTTGATTTCGACTGCACTGCCGCTGGCAACAGCTTGATTGTCTGTTGATGTAAACACCGTATTCAAATGGTCCACTACTACATTTGGTGTATCAGCTCCGATGACATCCAGTCTGGAGTTTTTACTTCCACTTGGTAATGTAATATTTCCGTTGTACGTCATATTGCTTCCGCTTACCGTAATACAAACAATTACTACCTGATCTCCTTTGGTGGCAACTAAATTATATGTACCGTTTGGTACGCCGCTAATGCTAAAGTTTCCGTTGCTGTCCGTTGTAGCATTTCCAAATTCTATATTGCCCTGTATAACTTTTACTACCACTCCTCCTATTGCTGCCGGAGAAGTCTGATCGTCCACTACTTTTCCACTGACACTATAAGTATTTTCCACCCACTTTGCATATAACATTGTGTTAGCTGTTACAGTGTCCGTATCAAACTTCCATAAGTTAACACAGGAAGACTCTTTATACCACCCAATAAACTGATGACTACCCCAATTAGGATCAGTAGGCCTGATTAAAATTGCCCCTGCCGTAATATTACTTTGCGTCATATAATTTCCGCCGCCATCATGATTATCCAGATAATTAACCGTGTAAGTTGTGGGTACTGGTATCCAAACCGCGCTTAAACTAACATCACCTGACAAGTTGAGGCTTTGTCCTGCACTATAATTGTTTTCGTTTAAGCTCCAACCTCCAAAGTTATATCCTGCTTTTGCAAGACTTCCTACATTACCTTTCACTTTTACATTGCTGCCAGGAATATATGCACTGTTATCTACAGGTACACTTCCTGAAGTTGCCCCGTTAGCATTATATGTTACCCTATACGTTGGCTGCGGATTTTGTGTCCACTTTGCATAAAGAATAGTGTTTGCTGTTATTGCATCATTTTTGAAATTCCATGCATTAGTGCAGTTATTCTCAGTATACCAACCTCCAAAGGTGTATCCACTTCTTACAGGCTGTACTGGTACTGATATTTTACTGCCGTATATCGTTGTCATCGTATTATAATCTGTTGCATCGGTGTTACTGTAATTGTTTTTATAAGTTACGGTATATGACTTTATACCCCACTTTGCATACACGGTTTTATCTGCTGTCAGGGTGTATGGGAATGTGACTTCATTACCGGTTCCATTATCCCCGTCATACCAGCCCTCAAAGGTATAACCCGTTCGGGTTGGAACTGTTGGGGCTGCTACCTGCGTATTGTAGTTCTGCGTTATGGCACTGACTGTAGTACCACCTTCTGAATCGAAGGTCATCTTATGCTGCTCCACCGTCCATTTTGCATATAATGTATGGTTTGATGCTGTTGTCACTGCTGTGGCGCTTGTTATTTGATTTCCTGTTCCGTTATCTCCATCATACCAGCCTCCGAAGGTATATCCTGCAAGCGTTGGTGTCGGCATAGCCTCATCTGTTGTTCCATCAGAACTCTTCCCGTAAGTTGCACCAAATAGCTTTGTCTGGCTGGTCGGGGATACGCTTCCTCCCTCTGGGTCATAGGTTACCGTATATGGATGGGCTGTCCACTTTGCATACACGGTTTTATCTGCGGTCAGGGTGTATGGGAACGTGACTTCAGTGCCGGTTCCATTATCCCCGTCATACCAGCCCTCAAAGGTGTATCCCGTTCGAGTTGGAGCTGTTGGTACTGCTACCTGGGTATTGTAGTTCTGTGTTATGGCACTGACTGTAGTACCGCCTTCTGAATCGAAGGTCATCTTATGCTGCTCCACCGTCCATTTTGCATATAACGTATGGTTTGATGCTGTTGTCACCGCTGTGGCGCTTGTTATTTGATTTCCTGTTCCGTTATCTCCATCATACCAGCCTCCAAAGGTATATCCTGCAAGCGTTGGTGTTGGCATAGCCTCATCTGTTGTTCCATCAGAACCCTTATTGTAAGTTGCACCAAACAGTTTCGTCTGACTGGTCGGGGTTACGCTTCCTCCCTCTGGGTCATAGGTTACCGTATATGGATGGGCTGTCCACTTTGCATACACGGTTTTATCTGCGGTCAGGGTGTATGGGAACGTGACTTCAGTACCGGTTCCATTATCACCGTCATACCAGCCCTCAAAGGTGTATCCCGTTCGGGTCGGGGCTGTTGGTACTGCTACCTGGGTATTGTAGTTCTGTGTTATGGCACTGACTGTAGTACCGCCTTCTGAATCGAAGGTCATCTTATGCTGCTCCACCGTCCATTTTGCATATAACGTATGGTTTGATGCTGTTGTCACCGCTGTGGCGCTTGTTATTTGATTTCCTGTTCCGTTATCTCCATCATACCAGCCTCCAAAGGTATATCCTGCAAGCGTTGGTGTTGGCATAGCCTCATCTGTTGTTCCATCAGAACCCTTATTGTAAGTTGCACCAAACAGTTTCGTCTGACTGGTCGGGGTTACGCTTCCTCCCTCTGGGTCATAGGTTACCGTATATGGATGGGCTGTCCACTTTGCATACACGGTTTTATCTGCTGTCAGGGTGTATGGGAACGTGACTTCAGTACCGGTTCCATTATCACCGTCATACCAGCCCTCAAAGGTGTATCCCGTTCGGGTCGGGGCTGTTGGTACTGCTACCTGCGTATTGTAGTTCTGCGTTATGGCACTGACTGTAGTACCACCTTCTGAATCAAAGGTCATCTTATGCTGCTCCACCGTCCATTTTGCATATAACTTATGGTTTGATGCTGTTGTCACTGCTGTGGCGCTTGTTATTTGATTTCCTGTTCCGTTATCTCCATCATACCAGCCTCCAAAGGTATATCCTGCAAGCGTTGGTGTCGGCATAGCCTCATCTGTTGTTCCATCAGAACCCTTCCCGTAAGTTGCACCAAATAGCTTTGTCTGGCTGGTCGGGGTTACGCTTCCTCCCTCTGGGTCATAGGTTACCGTATATGGATGGGCTGTCCACTTTGCATACACGGTTTTATCTGCGGTCAGGGTGTATGGGAACGTGACTTCAGTACCGGTTCCATTATCCCCGTCATACCAGCCACTAAAGGTGTAACCCGTTCGGTTTGGGGCTGTTGGGGCTGCTACCTGCGTATTGTAGTTCTGCGTTATGGCACTGACTGTAGTACCACCTTCTGAATCAAAGGTCATCTTATGCTGCTCCACCGTCCATTTTGCATATAATGTATGGTTTGATGCTGTTGTCACTGCTGTGGTGCTTGTTATTTGATTTCCTGTCCCATTATCTCCATCATACCAGCCTCCAAAGGTATATCCTGCAAGCGTTGGTGTCGGCATAGCCTCATCTGTTGTTCCATCAGAACCCTTATTGTAAGCTGCACCAAACAGTTTCGTCTGACTGGTCGGGGTTACGCTTCCTCCCTCTGGGTCATAGGTTACCGTATATGGATGGGCTGTCCACTTTGCATACACGGTTTTATCTGCTGTCAGGGTGTATGGGAACGTGACTTCAGTACCGGTTCCATTATCCCCGTCATACCAGCCGCTAAAGGTGTAACCCGTTCGGTTTGGGGCTGTTGGGGCTGCTACTGTACTTCCACTGCTAACAGTTGCTGGAGAGACAGTGCTCCCTCCCTTCGAGTCAAAAGTCATACTGCAAGTACCGCCTGTAACGGTTATTGTAATATGTTTTGTTACATTTGTATCAGTACCATATATGTCAAAAGAATATATCCCTGGCGTAGATGCAGTGAACTTAATTGTTTCATTACCGTCATAGGCAGTGGCATCGGCGTTACCATTAAACCCCATTTGCATATTATTATAATTTGCGCCTCCACCACTTATATACACATGTGCATTACTGGCATTTCCTCCATTTGTAGCCACTAAATTTGAACAATAAATATTGTCATATCCACTTATATTACTTGCACAATCAGCAAATATTTCGGTTACAGCTTTTGTCCATTGACTGCTTGTGGTTATGGTATCCGTAAAGTCTGCCGCATAAATGGGCATTGGCACAAACAGCGAAATAGCCAACACTAAAGTCAGCATAAAAGACGTTATCTTAGCTTTTATTCTCATTGTTATCTTCCCTCCTAATAAATTTGTTCAAAACTTTTACACTAAATAATATAAAATAATCGTGCCTGTTTAATATCCGTCAAATAAATGCTCATTTACCAATACTGATAGTTACCACTACAATGATGGGTTTTATGCTATAATTACCATAATTGTATATCTTTAAGAGATTTTTTTCAACAATTTTCTGACTTTTCTAACAATATCTCAACGCCTATTCTTTTGTTTTCACCAGTCTTCTTAGATATTACTCTGGAATCCCATAGACCTGCTTAATTTAGATAAAACTGTTATTAATGTAAATCATAAGCAACATCAGGTTACCTGAGTTCAGTTGTCTTTATTTAACAAAAAATAAAAAAAACAGGGTTAAACCCTGTTTTCTATTTTTTGTGGTGGAGATGAGGAGAGTCGAACTCGAATTATTAATAATGATACAATATATTAAAAACGGCTCAGTTATACTAATTTCAGTACTCTGAGCCGTTCTTTTAAGATTAAATTATACTAGATAAGATTCGCGTATATTATAGTTTTACGACAACTTTTACGACAAAATACCGAGTATAACACTCGGTATTAAGAAAGTTTAGTGCATGATGAATTGCACCATTTGTACTTTCATATTAATTTAATTTCACACATTATACAAGGACTATTATTAGTAATGTAATAAATTGTATAGTTTCTGTAATAATTTGGTTATATCATAATCTTAATACGAATAAAGCGCCATGAATGATTCATACCATCCCCCACTTAATCTTATTTTAGAATGAAATTCTGAAGAGAGTGGAATGTAAACAACATCATTTATTACAACTGGATAATATTCTGAGTCAACTACATTTAAATTAACATCATTAACAATTACAGGATAAGTTGGTTTAACAATATTTTTTGCTGTTGTTATATTTGTAGATGCGGTGCTGAAATTAGAAGAAGGATAAATATCTGATGTCTTTAAAACCATACCATTAGTGCTATCCCATCCACCACTCAGCTTCATTACGCTTATCATTTCTGCAGTAAGTGGAATAAAAACTACCCCATTTAAAATTGTTGGATAATATTTTGAAGCAGTATTGTTTACATTATAATCATTTATATATACAGGAAATGACGGTCTTTCAAGAATTGTTTTAGAAAATCTTATTATGGAATTATCTACATAGTAGCTATTATAAAAATTTGAATAAGTCTGGTTTGAATAATAGCTTGGCATTATTGTACCTTGCTTACCTGTGTACGGATTAATATTAGGGTATGTAGAGTAATTGTCATTAATAGTGTTATTTGGGGATGTCCTAAAATACGGGGCCACATATGTACCGTTAGATTTAAAATAGCCTTTAACATAAACATCTGCATACGCCGTCGATGAAAACAAAAGGGCTATTACTACAATTATTGTCAAATTTAACTTTAAGAATCTTTTCATTTATTTGTCCTCCATTATGCTTAAGATACTTTAATAAATCATTTTAAAATTCATCTCGATAGTACCTATCTTCACCCCAACACAAAACATCAGTATCACAAAAATTGTGTCCAATGCACTTTCTCTGCCTTGTGAGTAAGCTTCTTCATAGTCAGCTTCAATATATGGAAATTCGGTATCTGAATAACTTTCATCTAACCAAGGCTCACCATCTGCAAAATCATAATAATCTTCTAAACAGTACATATAGTCATCATAGTATAGCTCATCATAATCGCAAAATACTTCTTCACAAGCTTCATTCCATCCGTCACAATAAGCTTCATATATATCATCATAAGTATATTCGCCCGTTTCTTCATAAGTATTTTCATTCACCTCTTCAGTGGTTTCATAATAATCTGATTCACTGGGCGGGCTATTGCATCCATATAAGGAAAATATATTTATTAATAAAATTATTAGTATTATCTTCTTCATTTTGAACCTTTTTCAAGTGCCCCGTTTTGGTTTATAAGTTAATCATATATTTTAGTATATTCCTTCTCTAATATCTTTCCAATATCTAGGTTCTGTGGTTTTTCTACATTTTTCGACATTTTAATTAGAAATAATTATCCATTGTAAATATTTGGTTGTATTGATATAATAAATTTATGGGGGTGTGAATTTAATGAAAAAACGTTTATTAATTTTCGTATTATTGTTAGTTTTAGTCCCGATTACCTCTTTTGCGGGAAACATTAACGTTCTTGTAGATAACTCTAAAGTGAATTTTTTATCAGATCCGATAATTAAGAATGGGACAACCCTTGTTCCTATGAGGCAGATATTTGAGGCATTAGGTGCAAAAGTTGAGTGGGTTCCTGAATCTAAGCAGGTAAAGGCTAACCTTAATAGTACAACAATCATTTTAACGATTGGTTCCAATACAGCGCAAGTAAGTGGCTCTAATGTAAAGCTATCCGCGTGTCCTGAAATCATTAATGGAAACACTTACGTTCCGCCGCGATTTATTGCGGAGTCTCTTGGGGCTAAAGTAGAATGGGATAATCAAACAAAGACTGTAGTTATTACTACAAAAAATAAGGACTATTCGAATTGGGTGCCATACAGCACTTCTAATTTAAAAACACTGTGGTCCAATATTATGAGCGGTGACGTGGTTTATTATAATGGCCAGTATTTAGCTTCACCTTCATTCGTCCAGTCATTATCAAAAGCATTAGATGAATGGAATGCTAATAATCAAGCTCCACCAGTTAATTTAATACCACCAGATTTTGTTTTTGTACCAGCGGAATAAATTTAAAAAGCACGCATTACGCGTGCTTTTCTAATTCGCGTGTATTTTATCTCGGCTTATTATATGTAAGGGCCCTATCGCTATCGCTGGCCCTTTTGTTGTAGGGTCATGTATAACTCCTATAACTGCTATCATGACGCTACCAAGCATATAAGGATTGCTCAATAGTTCAATTACATGCTGCTTTACAATTTCCCAGCTAGTTACAGTTTCCGGAGATACCCCCATGGCCGTCAAAATTACGCCTAAAAGGCCTATGTAAAAATACGGATTTTTAAATCTTAATTTCCAGTTAATTTTCATATTTGTCCCTCCTGTCAACAACTTCATATTTTCTCATTTCTTCTACTAATTTAGTTATGGTACCGTTGCCTCCAAGGCTATGATACTCAGCATACATTGCATTAACATTTTCAAGTCCGTGTAATGTAATTACTTTATCTTCGCAATAATGATAATAGGCTTGCACAATGCGGTCTCTGAGCAATGCTTGTATACCTCTGCTTTGTGCCTCCTGCTCTGCTTTTATGGTTTTAAACTTATTAAAGATTCTTTTGGCCCCAAGTATAATTGTTGTAAAGAGTACTCCAAAGCCTGCCTCAATCCAGTATTGTGCAATCCAGTTCATCCGTACCCTCCTACTTGTTTAATTTTTCAAATACCTGCTTGCCATACTGATACCCAAGTATATAGAGTATCGTGTTTAGCTGGTATTTCTGCATATTTTTATTGTCCTGCAGCATTAATGCAAATAGGCTGTCAGCATATTTATAAGCTTCCAGATACGCCATTGTGGCATCATCAAATTCATATTTTTCTTTTACGCTGTTATAATTGTCTGAATGGCTCTGGCAGCCGGCTACATCTACCACAAAATAATATTTAACCTGGCTCTGCAGCAAAGACAAGTCTGCGCATGTTCTTTCTGCTTTTGTGCTGTTTGGATCATTTATAAGTGCTCTGCTCTTTGCATCTAAACCATACCATAAAATAAAGTGTCCGCTTCTGGTCCAGTTGCCCTTACCCATGCAACATATAACCATATTGCCTTTTTCAACTTCCGCCAGGGCCTTTGCGTGATAATCGTTCGCCCACTGGTTTGCTTTACCATAAAGGCTGCTGCCATTTAACTGTGCTACTGATATATCATAAGCTTTACCCTGTGGAGCAAAATAACTATAATAAGTCCCCTGGTTAGGTGCCTTAAATCTATGTGACAAGGCCCATGCACATGTGTCCTTTGGAGTTACGTTTTTATTTTTAAGTGTTGCAATAACCATGGCCATGCAAGACGGTCCACATCCCGATGCGCCGACTGTGGTTTTTTCTCCTTTAGCTGAGTAATCTATATTTGCCCATTTAGGATCTGTTTGTAAATAACTTATTGGTTTCAAGTATATCCCTTCTTTCAAGGTACCGTCTTGGCCACAATTATTTAACTTAATAAACATTGATATTTCAATGTGGTTAGAAGGTACTGCTTTATCCCTTTTAATGAAATAAGGAGCCCGAAGGCTCCTATGTTGTTAATCTGTAATACTGTCTAAATCTTCCGTGGCCTGCTGCCAGTCAAAATCCTCTGGGATTCCCTGGTATGTATCCTGCCTTGTTACTCTTCCAGCATGGACACGGATTTCATACTTAAGCATGTCTGATCCGACGCTCATATCCTTCCCACCCTCTGCAATAGCGATACTCCTGATTACTCCATCATACTTCTTTTCAAATTCTTTATTTAACATATCTTTGTTCTTTCTGCCATTCCTGGCTAAAAAATGTATTAAAAAACACGCGTTATTGCGTGTCTTAAACAAATATTATTTATAACAATCCTAATTCAGACAGCTTCTTTTCAATCAACGTAAGCTGCCCCATTGTAACCATTACTCTCTCTTCTGTTACTTCTGGCTCTGTTGAAGTTGCTGGAGTAATTATCACGGGTTCCATTTTCATACTAACTCTCAGGGAGTAGTTGTCATAGACATGCTCTGTTGGGGTTTCTACGGTCTTGCCGTCTTTATCTGTAGTGGTTACTGTATCTATAACCGAAATCTTCTTTGTTTTAGTTGCATCTGCGAACAATTTATCTAACTGATCAAAAGGATAATCACCCTTCTTGAAAACGAACTCCAGGCTGTCCCTGTTTGCCCCTTGAAAATATGTAGACTTCCCATTTATACATATAACATTTAACTCTGTATTATCATTTAATTTAATCTTCATATAAACACCTCTTTCTATTCTAACCATATTTTACTTACTTTGATTGCACCATTCTTAGCCGCACCGATATAAATATAATGACTTGTGGAAATGCTAGATATAGGCAATGCAATTTTACCCGCTCCTGTAAAAGAAATTGATGCTGTAAAATTAAAACCATTACCACTTACATTTGAATTTTGTGCTAGTATCCAAGCTCTTTCACCACCTAAATAATAATCAACCTGTGCATATAAGTAATTATACTTTGATAAATCAATTTTATTATTTGTTATCATTCCCACATCAGACACAGTATTTGCAGTACATACTAATTGAGTTCCATTATTACTTACATTACCAGAACTACCCTCTGGGACTGGGTAAAATTTTATCCATCCACCAGTTATATAAGAATACTCATTACCTGCATTGTAGAGTATTCCATTCCAATTACTAAACACTTTTCTATTTAATCCACCAACGCCCCTATACTGTTCCTTTATTTCTCTGTTTACACCACCAACACCTCTAAATTGCTGTTTAATCTCACGGTTTACACCGCCTACACCTCTATATATTGTCATAGTTAATCACCTCAATATACTTGGTGCTGTGCACCTTCAGTAAGAGCAGAACTTGGAGCGGAAGTTGAGCATGTGATGTTATGTTCGCCGTAAACCTTCCAAGCTGTACCTGAACCATAGATACTTAATTTTAGTAAAGAACTTATTTCAGTATTTTCATTCCCTAATGTCATGCATCTTCCTGCTACACCTATTAAACTATAATTTGCAAATAAAAGTGTATCATCATCTGCCATACGCACTAAAGAGCCCCTTTGTCTTGTTGTGTTGGTTAGTACAACATTGGTATTTGAAGGACTCTTAACTTCCAAATATCCACTCAATGTTCCACCAGTTAACGGCAGGCCTGTTAAGTGGGTAAGCACATTATTAGTAATCCAAGATATAACTGCATCCTTCGTACCACTAATTGCAGTGTTGAGTATGGGATATTCCATGTCTACGTTTATTATCAATAGACTGGCTTTTCCATTCTCTTTGTATTTCCAATTAACTCCATCATGATAGCAATTTACGGCAAAATACATCACATTGCCATCCCTAATCATAATAATATTTTGCCCCATTACTATTTGATTAGCGGGTAGTCCTACAGTGCCACCGCCAACAGTCTTTAATACTCCTGTCATCTGCACGCTGCCGTCTTTTTTTAGCATATTATCGGCATTCTGCTTCATTTGGGTATCAATTTTATCCATGTTTGAATTTTGGATTTCAATATCGTAATACTCTGTAGCTGCTGGTTTTGTTAATCCATAGTTAGTTGTCGTTGTAGCCATTAGTTAACCACCTCATTTCTTAGTTTATAGTGTGTATAAGCCGATAATTGGGCGTGTGTATGTTTGGCCAATACGTTGTTGGTATTGTAAACATATTCAAAAGTATATGATAGGTGTGCTGGCTTAATTTCTTCTATGGTCAGCGTAAGGTCCGCCATATTTGGAGGCATTCCCAATGTACCGACAAACTTAATCTTAAAGCTATAATTAGCAGGATTCTCTATCACCTCAACTTGGCCATTTGAATATGATGCAGCCGTGTCTATAATCATTTGCTTGGTTACGGTTCCCACACCAACGATTTTAGCTTTGATTCTTTCTCTCCTGAAGGAATCACTTTTTGAAACATCTACCTTTAATCCATAAACCTTTTCATATCTGCCTAAAAGACTTGATGCAGTATTAACAAAGCATTCGTCTATGGTTTCATTAAAGGATTCTGCCAGGTTATTTATTTTGGTACCCAGTATGCTTTGTAACTCCTCCATTGTGGTATTGTTTTCATATATTGGGGGAAGCAGCTCCATTAAATTATCCATACTAAACCTCCGTCAGGGTAATAGTACCCGTAATAGGCATTTGCTCATCTGTAAGCGATATATTTGCAGTTCCGTTATTTACAAGTAAAGTATTATAGTCCTTAACTCCATCAGTAGCTAAAAGCAAACTCCCTATTTGAGCATAACTGATACTATACGTTTCAAATACCGTATCTTTTAAGTAAGTTGTAATTGTAGAAATAAAAGCATTCTGCACATCAGCAAGCAATTTTGACCCATCTAACATTATTTTAGCAGATATATTTATAGTCTGACTTGTTGGGCTTGCTACCGTTACATTAGCGCCTATTGGTCTAACAGTTTCTATATAACTCGATACTTTACCCGGTAAAGTATTGTCAATAGACATATTACTATCCACTACTAAGACTCTTACAGTCCCCGCACCATTCCACAATGGGAACACTTTAGCATTTCCTACCCCCAATACTTTTAGAGCCCACTCCTTATAATTGTCTGCGTTTCCAGAAGTTGAAGGGGCCTGAACCTTTGCATAGAACCTTGACCTAAGATTATCGTCTGTTTCTTCATCAGTTCCGGAAGTTATTATATCGGTTAAGGTGGCAGTTATGCCTGATACATTATCAATATTTTCAAGTTCTCCGGAATACGTATTACCGATTGTTCCTATTTGTTGACACACAGCGCTATAAACATTTGCTGAAATTAAACTGGTAATAGTGTAGGTTGTATCATTCAGTCCCCATCTGGTACCCAGCATTATCTCTCCCGTAGTAGTAACCTTTCTAACAGCATAAGTGGCCGCTTTTCTAGTCAAGCCGTAATCAGCCACAACCCGGTCCAGGTATTCCCCTACTGCCGTGTCACCGGAAACTAAATTGATAAAATTATCTAAATTAAAATAGGTCTGTGCTAATTGGTATGCACAAGGAGCAAGAGCGTCATAGATAACGGAACCCTCTTTTTTATCAACATCGTTTTTAACCTTGCTTAACATGTCATTTAAGATTGCTTCATAAGTCATACTCTCGAACATTAAACATTCACCCCCTTTGTGATTGTTGTTTTTCCGTAAATACTGGATACATCAAAAGTACAAAGTATTTCATCCCCATTAACAGTAAAATTAAAATTGTCTGCAGTTTCAATTCTGCTATCCTGCAGTAAGCACTCCTGGATTCTTCTTTTAAGTTCAATTTTTACATAGTCAACATCCTTGCCCGTTAAATTATCCAAATCAATCCCATAAGAAAAGCTATATATCGGATACTCATATTTTTCAGTATTAAGTACCTTATATATAGCTTGTTCTAATGCCTCTATTTGGTCAACAGAGCCTTGTATTTTATCGATTGATAGTTTATACGTCTTTGAGGTTTCAGTTTCCTTTGTGACTTCAAAATCACTGCTTATTATCTCCGGGGTCATGATTTGGTCACCCCTTTAATTTGAATACTTGATAAAGTCATTCCGTCTGAAATAGTAATTGGATTTATACTTACAGTCATATTCTTTGCGATTGGTACAAAACCAATAATCTCCACAATATAATACTCCTGTCCACCGTGATTTCTTATCAACCTTACTCTGTCACCTACACTAATAAAGTCTTTCAAATTGCCTTTAATTAAAACATTTGGCACTGTTATTTTATCGTTTATTTTTATTCCGGTGTTTGTAACAGTACCAATAATCAAACTGCAAAGTTTTACATTATTTAAATAATTTTGTACAATTGTTTTAATCTCATTTATCAAATTGACACCTCCAGACTCATAGTGTGATTAGGTAAAAAAGTATGAGTAGCCTCTTTTACAATCAGCCGTTTATTTAAGCCTATATCAGATATATAAGCATAGAAGCTGCTCCCAGCTCTGATACTTGTATCACCTATACAATCTAACGTTAGTGTTTCCTGCTCTCTATTGTATAAACTTAAAAGCATATTTGCTTTAGATTTGGCTTGTGACGCATTTGAATTTTTATCTAAAGTCTCAAAATACTGTAGCATACCATACTTCTTTATTGATTTTTCATCTTTGGCCCCACAAATTGACTTGTACTCGCGGTATCCCCTTTTATGTATAATTTAATTTGGTTATAGAAGTCATCGTCTATTGATTTTTCATAATTAAAATCATAGCATAAACTTTTATCACCTAAAATAAGATTACTTTTAAGGCTATCTAAGTTCCGAAATGTTATCAAACCAAATTCGTCTCTCAGGGCGTATTTTTTACCCGTACCAACTAGCGTATCACTCAATGCGTTGTAAATTATATCTAGCCATGTTTTGTCGTCCTGCACGCTTACTGGCAAAATGTATCCAGTATTTGTTAATGACCCTATGTGTAATCCAAGATAATTACACATCCTTTTAATTATATCTGTAGCAGTTTCGCCGTTAATTACGATTGAATCTTTTGTTTTACAATATCTTAACTGATCATACGCTGTTACCGTGATCTCTTTTTCATCGCTTCTGGTTACCTTAAACGCTATTCCATTAAAAATGTTTGCATTGCCATATTTAAACCTTACAACACTCCCATTAGTAATAATTAAATCATCATTAACGTAAGAAAACTCTAACTTGCTGCATCCGTCATTCAAATTATCGGTATAAGTAACTTTGGTTATCAATTCGCTAATTTCGTAGAACTCACCGTCAACTCTAACTAAAAATTCCATCAAATTCCTCCTAACCCGGTATTGTTAAAACCTGCCCTGGATAAATAAGAGACGGATTTTTAATTTTATCCTTATTGGCATTGTATATTTTCGTGTAAAGTGCTCCATTCCCATAATAAGTCTTGGCAATCTTCCAGAGATTTTCTCCCTTTACAACTGTGTGTGTGCCTTTGCTTTTAGCGCTCAACCCTGATGCGGCAACTATTGATTTTGACACTATTGTTGCTGAGAAATTTGAAACCATAACTACATTGGATTTCTTCCCGTACTCCTTATATTCTGTTAAACCAAAAGACACATATTTGTCTCCCTCTTCCCCTGCCTTTTCTATAATGGTGAGCTCTGTTATCAGGACTAAGGTATTAATATCATCGCCTATTCCATTGCTGGCGATAAATCTTACAGGGGTAAGAGCCTTTCTCCATTTTTCAAACAGATTAATATAGTAATCCGCATTTTGGAACTTCTCTGATGTCTGTACGTAATGCAAGGCCGTATGAGGTAATTCACACTCAAAAGAATATTCTTTGAGCTCCATGCTGGTGGGCACAATTACCTCACCCAATTTAAGCACCTTATATTTTTCCGTTGACATAGTACTTTTTACTTCTATCTGTTCCGGATTTACAGGAAGCCTATATGTTTGATTTTCATAATCGAAAAATATAGCATAACTACTCATTTTTAATAATCTCCCTCTCCTACGGATGCAAGCTGCTGTTGCATTATTTTGCCCATACGCTTATACATTTTATCCACATCTGCCGTCTCATGAACGTCACCAAAAGTAACCTGAATGTTTGGCGCCAGTGTGGCCGTGCTAAACTTATTAACAAAATCACGCTCTGCAATATCTCTTAAATATTGCAGATCCTCATCTGACATATTCACATCCACTTTACCGTCGTTTCCCGTCCCTTCAACCTTCATAGGGTTGCCGGTGGTACCGAGCCCGCTTGCAAGGTCATTCAAATTAGGTCCTTTCATAAATCCACCGAGCTTACTGCCTATACTTCCCAGCTTATCACTGGCCGAAGAATAAAACTTTTTCCCAATCTTAGAGCCGGCATCGTAAGCTTCAGACAGGTTTGCAAATTTCTGGTACTTAAGGTCTCCATATGATTCATTTATGCCATCGATAAGATTTATCTTAACCCCAGGAATTTTATTGAGAGCCCGTATAATTAAATTGATTGCTGCTATTGCATCATTGACGCAGCTTGTAACTACTTCATCTACACTTTTTAGGACGAAAATGAATGCATTGTAAACTGCAGTTCCCAGATTTTGAAGTAGAGCGATTACTACGCCAATACAGCCACCAATAAAGCCAAACACTTGTGATGCTTTTACACCCAATGCCTGCAGAATTATAACAATTAATGCAATGGCAACAATAACTAAGAGTACCTGCCAGTGAAGTATAAGCCATGCTGCGACCTGTGCCCAGACGGCTGCAGCCTGTGCCCATAAAACTGGAATCATCAGGAATAGTTTTTTAATAATACTTGCCAGAAGTACAGCACCTATGGCTATTAAAAGAGGACTCGCTATATTGAAAAACTCCTGCATGGAAATCCCAGCCTTATCAAGTCCCTCAATTAATAAGCCTATGGCAGCAACTATCAGAAATACAGGAAAATTGAGCTTTGCAAATAAAGCAGCTATACTGCCAAGTTTCATTATTATGCCGGCTAATATTGAAGCCGATAGTGCAATCAGTATGGGACCAATGAAGCTCCAGTATTTTGTTGTAATCTGGATTATCCAATTTATAGCGCTGCCAAGTGTATATACGGCGCCTACAGCATTGTTAAACATGGACTGGAATCCGGAGGAGTTGATAAGCTTATTAATTGTTTTAAATGTATCGCTGAATGCCCTTGTTGCACTGTTTTTAAATTTATTCCAAACATCTCCAAAAGTCATTGGCATTTTTTTAAACTTTTCGTTTATTTCATCAGCAGCCGCAAACATGGCGTTTTTAATAATGTCAGCAGTGATTGTTCCATCCGCGGACATTTGCTTTAAATCTCCTTTAGTTTTTCCTGTATAAGTCGCTATGGCTTGTGCAAGCATAGGAGCATTTTCCATAATAGACCTAAATTCATCTCCTTGCAGCTTCCCTGCTGCCATGGCCTGTGTTAACTGGTACATACCCGCCGTTTGTTCTTCAGTGCTAGCTCCACTCAATTTAAAAGATTTTTGCATTAACGCGGCAAACTTTATTGTTTCATCGTTTGAACTAAATGCATCCCCCGCAAGCATACCAAGTTTTGCAATAGAGCCGGCCATGCTGGCATACGCGCCTCTTGACTGATCTGCTGCAGCGAAGATTTTATCCTGCAGCTCTGATTGGGTCTGAAGTCCATCATTTATAAGTTTAAGCCTGGACTGAGTATTTATATAAGTATCAACAATGCTCATACCCTTTACTGCACTTGCGATTGAAAGAGCTGCCCTTACATAATTACCAATACTACCTGTAGCTGAATTGGCACTCGCGCTAGTATTTTTTAACTTTTGGTTAAACTGATCAGTCGCCCCACTCGCTCTTAGTATTTTATTTGTAGCGTCAGCTGTCTTTTGGCTGATTTTTGAAATGGTGTTTGAGTAGCCATCGTATAACTTAAACATAGCTGATAATGTAGGCATTATCACTTACCTCTTTTCCGCTTTATTTTTTTCTCATCCTCTTTTTCTTTCTCCATCCTGGTGCAAATACTTCCGTATACAAAAGCCTTTTCTCTTTGACTCATATTAGCCAGAACAGAAGGCAGGATATGTAATCTTTGTAAAGCAAAGTGGGCCAGGTTAAATTCCTGCTCACCTTGCTTTATTCGTTTTTTACTTCTTCAATATCCTCATTAATATCTTCATTCAGTCCGCTCAATTCCTGGACCTCCTGTGCCAGGGTGGCGTACTCTCCCACTAATAACATTTTTTTAGTAAGTTTGATTCCCCTAGTACCCCATACCTTTTCTGTAATTCTGCATTAGCCAGATCCGGAAAAATAACAGCAGAAGCAGTCAGTGCCTGGACGTATTCTGTTCTGTCGAAAGTTTCATTCCCCTTTCTGTCTTTTTTAGAGAATTTTTTAATAAGTGCATTGTTTTCATCCTGAGTTATAGGTCTGATTATGAAAGGCACGGCCTTTCCATCTTCTCTGAACCTTTCAGAAACAACAACCTCTTTATTTTCTACCTGTATAGGATTTAAAAATGCGTTTAAAGAACTCATATATACCTCTCTTTCATCTTAAAAGGGAGCCTTTCAGCTCCCTCTGTAAATTATCTAAAATTTTCTGGTAAATCGAAAGTCCGCAAACATTCAATTGTATCAAACGTAATATCTGTATCAAAGGTAATTGGATCATCTGAACCATCATCAATCGATGCAGCAGGAATGGAATTAAGAATAACATTCCCAAGTACAACCTCTTGCCTGCCTACAGTAGACTGCGTATCTTCATTGTAAGTCTGAATGGTTATAGGTGGGTAGGTGCCATTTTTTAGATACGTTAAAGTCTGTTTTAGCATTTCGCTATTAGCAAAATACATCGTCATGCTTCCTGTGCCTTCTGCACCTGTAACTTTGTGCTGAGTCATCCTGGTACCCAACATCCGTTTTGAGGTTACTGTCAATTCAATTTGTGCAGTAATGGATGACAGCTCAAAGAGTTCTCTGTTTTTTCCGTTAATTGTGATATACGCTTTACCTTCATGGGAAGATAAAGTATCAGCTAATTTTGTATAAGTATCAGACATTTATAGACCTCCCTTCTTAAGCCAAATTAACTGTAATATAAATTTTTTCTGCGCTGTCAACAGGCTGGATATGACAATTAATCAATACCGCATCAGAATCAGCACCTGCGGAAACAGTTACATCATCAGCAGTAAAATTCTGAATTGCCGACAAACTTTGAAGGGTATTGAAATATTCAATCAAAGTTGCTCTTAATAATGATCTACCGTCAGCATTGTTATTTATCTTTCCAATGTAGCTGCTTTCAAAAATCTGCACTATGTCATTATTTATATTATCAATAGTACGAATCAGCCTGTTCTTCCGGAATAATTTGCTTTTTCCCGTAGAGTATGTGGTAAGTGAATTAATATCATAAACCACACTAACATTTTGAGCAGAATCTACTTTTAAAATAAACTTCCCTGCTGTAATAGCTGTTTCCATTTCTGTTTTAGTCATCCTCGGTACTGCGTCGATTGCTCCGGGATAAGACTGGCCTGTGTTCGATTTATTTATATTTGCCCCTGCTGTAATACCTGCCACCCATGCTGTTACTTGTGCTGCAGTGAGCGCCATGCCATTGGAGAGTTTAACTCCTTGTACCACATTAATTACTGACTCACTGTCTGCTGTGTGATCCGTAAGCACTGCCTGTAATTTTACGCCGTCATCATCTCTCATGGATTTAACCCATGTAACAATAGCTGCTTGGTTCGCATCTGTGTCATAAGGATAGCACAAAACATTAAATTCAATGGTCTTTAATGCAGCTAACGCTGCAGTAAGTACCTCTGCCGTATGCGCGGTGCCTAAATTATAAACTATAACAGTCTTAGCACCCTTTAAGGCTTCCGACGTAAGCAGTTTATCCGCTGCCGTAGCGCCTTCCGGCCACTGACTTGCGTCTGCAGATGTAATGGTATACATCTTACCTGCAGCACCTACACTCATTTCCTGTAACAATACAACTACGCCCCGATCACCCGGAGTAATGGATAAAGCCGTATTAGTTAAGAAGTTGACATAGGCACCAGGTAATATTTTATTTTGCGTTGTCCATGTTCCTGCCATTTTTCAACCTTCTTTCTATAGTTTTGTATTTGTTGTTTGAGACTTCATTACTATACCAGTCTCAGGAATCATTTCTGAATAATTAATATCAAAAGTAAAATGTAATACCTTGTCTGTAATTTTGGCCTGCTTATTAAGCACTCTATAACTGCCTATTAAATCAAACGCTCTAAACAGGTCTAATTGTACGTTTAGGCAATCTAAGTTTATTTTTGCAGTAGACTGTCCACTAAAATAGTCAATATTAAAAGATACGCAGCTTTTATACTTCTGATTGATTCTCTTTTCATAATCCTGGTTGATAAGTGAAATTAGAAAGGAAGGCATTTTAAAGTTTTGCGGTACATTTTCATCATAAACCGTGCTTAACGGATACAGTTCCACCAGTTTATCTGCTATGGCCTGTTTTATACTATTTACCATGCTTCTTATTCACCCTTTCCACTTCTTTTTCAAATTCATTTTTTAAAGTTTTTTCCACCAATCTTATTGCCCCTTCAAGTATAAATTTACCTTTAATAAACCCAATAGTTTCCCCAAGCTTATTTACTATTCGGTGTCCATCATTTACATAAGATGAGTAATCTGCAGTATTAATTAATTCTTTCTCTGCTCCTTGTTTGGACTTCCTTGCCGGTACAGCTCGCCAACTCTTTTGCATAAAACTCGTTGCAACAGGTGTGTTTTCCTTGGCGTTTCGTGCACCCACGTTAACTGATTTATCAAGCACCTTGACATCAATTTCCCTTATGTCCCCAAACATGCTTTGAAGTTCTGATCTGAACTTATTAATAGCTGCCTGGTTTCGCCCTTGGTTGCTGCTCACGCCTTTTCACTTCGCTTTACGTTAAATTCTTGATGGTTTGTATAGGGGAACCCTTCGCCAACTATCAAAGTAATTTTTTTACCGTTTCTTTGCGTTACGATAACCTTGTCGCCTTCTTTTATGTCAGTATTAATGCCGCAAAATAAAGTATAGGAATTAACCAAATTAGGTGCACCATCTTCTCCAACGTCATTTAATGAACCTTTGCTGTACTGGCATTTTACGTCAGTAGCCACGAGTATTTCATCACTTGAGGTAATATTATTTATTGTTTGTTCTTCCCACCGATAAACAGCCATCTTATCTTTCCATAGCCTTTCAAGTACACTCATGATTGAACCCTCCTAAAACGATGGAGTGCTTTTTTATCCACGTCAGATAAGCCGTAAACTGCATCTTTTGAAAAGTTCTGGTCCACATTATAGGTGATGTTTGTATCACCTTCCTTTATGGACTTTACATCAAATACGGTATCCGTACCATTCTCAGCCTCATAATTAATAATACCCTGCAGCTTTTTTCTTACGAAAGGCTCCAACTCAACCGGCAAATCAATTAATGCATACGCTTCCTCAGCTGTTATTCCCTGTCTTTCAGCAGTAATCTCAACTGGTATTTTAGGAAGATTACAATAATCCATCACATTTTGTAGTATATCTTTTATTGCTAGATCCCTGCTTGCATCCGTAATGTTTAAATTGGTTTTTACTTTTGAAATAAGTTTATCAATATGCACTTAATCAACTCCTTAAAAAAGGGTGCTGATTACTCAGTACCCTTAAATATTTATCCCAACTTATGCTTAATGGCAACAATTCTAAGCTGCTTTGGCTCATATACTGGATTCCAGTTTTCAGCCATTGCCAGCTCTGTTCTAAGAGGAGTTTCCACCTTAGTTCTTGTCTTGCCGGTATACGCGATTCCTCTTGGATGCAGTATAAACGCCTTTCTGTTAATCAAATAATCAATACCGCCACCGGTCTGTTTATCCCGGTCAAATTCAGTTGCAACATGTCCTACCGGGCTACCATTGCCAAGCGCAACAGCTCCGTTTCCAAAGAGATATGTAATATAATTTCCGTCACTGTCTACAGGGCATCCATCATCAACAGTAACTTTACGGTCCTGATATGATTCAAATTCAACACCAGTAGAATCTCTTTCTGTTGCAATTAAGTTCTTTTTCTTCAGATAGGTTTTAGTAGCACTATGCATTGCAACCCCGTCAACTGGGACTGTGCATCTCCCAAGAGCTGACACCCATCAATAAACGCACTCGCACTTATAATTTTAGCTGCTGCTGTGCCAGAAGCTGTCAAATCCAAAATATGATTTAACATAGGTGTCGTGGCGGAGCCACCACTTGGTGTATATGTACCGAATACACCTTTTAAAATTGCAATTAATTCTTTTTGCATATCTCTTGCCCAGAATCCTGCAACTAAATCACCAATTGCCTTCATTGGATCTGCACCGGCCAAGGCTGCAGCCAGATTAGATGATCCCCACATTTTCTGTCTTAAGATAGTAGTGGACACATCCTTATTTGAACCTATCTTAGACGGTGTCATCTTAACATCTTCTAATGTTGGCTCTGATTCTCCGTTCAGGTCCTCGAAGAATGGCATATTATGTGTTCTTGCTGCCTCGCTTGCCAGCTTATCAAATTCCTCATTGTTTGTGATGATTCCACTCTGAAATAAAGCGGAGAGTTCCATTGTTCGATTAATTACATACGGATTAAATAATTCGGGGACTATCACGTCCGCAATTTTTGTTTGTGCCATATAATTTCACCTTTTACCTTTCTTTAAATTGTTATACCGGCAGCTGCAGCCAATTCCTTGGCCTGTGCCGGATTAGATTTTAATAGCTTCCCCTGCTCTGTAAGATTAAAGGTATCTTTTGCAAAAGGATTTTTACCCTGATACCCATCACCACCTGCAGGATTATAATTTGTGTCAGCCTTGCCGGTTTTAAAAATCTGTGGAATTGACTCTTTATACGACTTGACGGTTTCCTCAAGGCCTATTGGATTTCCGTCCTTATCGAAATTAAACTTATCAACTCCACCATGCTTATAAATGAGGTAATCCGGATCAGTGACATCTATGCTCCTGAGTTTATCTTTCAAGGAATATTCTTTTCTACTCTTTTCAGAATCTACTCTAAGGTTCTTGATTGTTTCTTCATGCTCCTTAATGGTTTTCTGTAAAGTCTCGTTATCCCCGTTACTCTTCTTCAAGGTTTCAATTGTACCATTGGCTGTCTTAAGCTGTTCCTTAAGATTGTTATTGTCTGTTTCCATGGTAGAATATTTACCTTTACCGACATATTCACCGGTTCCTAGATCTGCAAGCTTAATCTGTTTCTCCTTATTCTCTGGTTTAACGTTATAGTCGTTTATAAGCTTTTCAAATTCAGCATACTTCTCGCCTAAAATTTCTTTTAAAAATTCCATATAATCCTTTCTACCACTTTGTTTTTATTTGCGGTGTCTCCGCTGTGGTGCAGAGTTTAAGCCTCTATCTGCAAGAGGGAATTAATAGTTTAAACGTCATTTCGGACATAAAATAAGACCAGAATACTGATCTTAAAATTATCATGTTAAAAAATACCAATTCTTTCTTACTCTCTTTAATAAAAGTGCTATTATATTAGTATTAACTTAAGTTGAAATTTAGTAAGAAAGGAGTTGATTTTATGTCCCTATAAAGCCAGGCCAAACAGCACCTAAATCCGGTCAATACGAAGTCGTTGGCCCAAGAGGCGGTCATACAGGTAAGGAAGTAACTATACCTAAAGGCCATACAGCGCCTCCTACACAAAAACCGGGACAATCTTATAATCTAGTAGATCCTACTAAAAATAAGTCCGGTAAATAACTTGATTGTTCCCCAATTATAACCTATAATTGGGGAACTACACCAAACATTTCAGGATTATCAACAATTACCATATACAAGCCTCTTGCAAGTGCATCTATAGTATTTTCATCATTTTCAATTTCTAAATCAAAATGTTTAGATACCCCGTGAAGTATTTCATGTAATAGTGTTTTACATTCTCCCTGCTTACTTTGCAAGCCAGGCGCAAGCCTAATCATAGTCTTATCGTAATCAATATGCCCATAAGCCAATGAAGTACCATTATTTAGACCTTCTTCGTATCTTACTTCATATTTAACTCCTCCTATGCGCACAATTTCTGGTATGTTCAAATTACTCCCCTCCTCAATTTTACATATAAAAATACCGCTAAGCATTTAGCTTATGCGGTACTTAATTATCGTGATATTTACAATTCCTACAAACCTTTTGCCAATTCTCAACCCTTTTAATAGTATTCGGCAGGACCGTATCCTTAATGACGTTTTCACACACGTCAACAATAGTAACACATTCTCCCATATCTATATCCTTATTAATTATTGGACATTTTATCATTACTCATCACCTCTAATAACTTTTTAAACTTTTCATCATATTCAATACTCTTATACGCAGTACTTACTTTTTTATCCTCTAAATTGATTACGCTGCAGCCATTTTCAGAAACGTAAACGCGGACCTTTCCATTCCATCTACTATAAGCCGCAATCGCATTGTCAATATATGATTGCGCCATTTTCTTTGTCACATTATGCTTTCTATCGGTATTGATATGTAAGTCAGAAAACTCAAAATCGGATAAGTCAATTCTGTTCAGTTCCTTAATAACTTGACCTTTAATTTTCAAATTTGCCGATTTTTCAACCAGTTTATTAAATCTGTTCGTTTTAGCAAAATTGTCTTTCAATACTTCCCATTGCGCAGTATTATTATACTTCAGGTTCTGGAACTCATCAAGTGATTTTGGAACGTCTGAGCCAAGAATACTTTTATACTTAGAGTGTAATTTTTTATCGCTGGTATAGTTTTTGGTTTTCTTCTCTGCCGATAGCATTTCCGGATTACTACCAATGTATTTATCGTGCCATTCTTTATAGGTCATATCTGCAGGGACTTTATAAACCTTTCCTTCTTCGTCTCGTGCTACCCTTGTACTTTTTGAATAATCAACATCCTCATAGCGTGGCGTTGTTGTAGTTCTACAAAATGCATGAAAAGGCGGATAGTTAATCCCGGTTACTGCTTCAGCTACCAGATATATACTGCCGTCTATCTCTCTGCACATGTCTGACGTTTTCATGTCCAGGGTAGCAAGATTTTGATACTTTTCTACACCACTTTCTTTATATGCTGCTAGGGTACCCTGTTCTATTATAAAACTGCCATCCGTGTGCAGCAATCTATATGCATCATATTCTCTGGATTGAAACTTCTTGGCAAACTCTCCCTTTAATGTAGCGGGGTTCTTGCCCTGTACAAGCATAGTAGTTATTGATTCGTTAAGCTGCTGTTGTAAAAAATCTTTCTGTTTCCAGAGCCTGTCAGAATAGTTTGCACCATTAAATGGGTAATTTATTAATGTTTCTACAGATATGGGTTCAACCTGTGCGAACTGAAAATGAAACCCAGTATACACATCTGTACTATACCAATTCTGGTAATAGGTATTGGTATATAGCTCTTTTAGCATACTTTTCCCATTATGCTCATAATCTACTGCATAGAGTTTTTGTAGCGTTGCATCAATCTGTTTTTTAAGAGCTTCATAACGTGTTATTCTGGCTTTTATGGACATGTTTGTAAGTTCCTGATCATATTCTCCCATAGTCTCATTAACACGCTCTATAAAGTCCTTTAATTCCCCTATTTCCTGTTTATCAAGCAGCGTTTGTGCTTTTGTAAAAGAAACTCCATTGTTATCTGCATACTTGGCATAAAAGAGATAAATCACCTGTTGTATTTCCTTATTCGCCTGTTCAAAAGACTTCTTAAGGCTCTGATAGTAATCATTAACAGTTTTTTCTCCTGATAGAAAAGTTTGCTCCTGGCGTTTTTGCCAGTAATCACTTGTTTGCTGCACCATCCATCACCTGCTTTTTATCATTGTGGTTTGTCTCAATATCCTTTTTATTCTGATTAATCATATCACTCTCAGGAATCTTATCTTCTTCCTCAATCTGTTGTATCTCTTTTTCCGGATCTTTAACCCAAGGATGATTTTTAACAATGGTTTTCTTAGATATAACACTCTGGCTCTTTTGTGCAATATCCGCAAGTTCCGTATCATTTGTAATTGCTGTCCTTGTCCATGTTTGAATGATAGATTTACACTCAACTCCGATATATTGACAGATAGCTCTAACAAACTCACCAAATGCAAGCCGAAATTCTGTCTCCATTAACCCAGCTTTTAATGACAGAAGAGAATACAAGTATTTCAATGCAACTCCAGAAGCATTACCAAAACTCTCCGGCTGTGGGTCAACCCCCTGCCCTTGTTCAAAAATTGCCTTTCTGGTTATTGTAAGTAGCTTTTCTCTGGCTTCCACCGGAATATTAATGGTTAGTGAAGAAACTCCAGAGCCGTCATCTCCATCTACTTTTATAGCCTTATACTTTTTTAGGTCCTGAATAAATTCTTTCAAGTCTGTGCCGCCATATCCGCTTAAAATAAAAATAATCTCCTGTATGTCTTCGAGATCATTTACAAATCCGCTGTATACTTTGTCATATGTGTCTATCAGGCTCTTGATGTTATCCAGATCACTGGTGCCAACATTGTTATTGAAGAATGGAATAAATGGTACTCTACCAAGGCCATGCTGGTATGTGTTGACCATTTCACCCGTCTGGGTATCTTCCACGAACTGATAAAACATTGAATAGGCCTGTAGCCCTTCATCTACCGTATCAGAAGTTTTTTTGCGGAATGCCTGGCAAACTGTATCATTCCAATATTCATAAATAGTATATTTATCTCCAGTTAATTCATCAACTTCATCATGTATCCTAAGCAGTCCAATTAGTTTTTTATTTAAATCTGTTGACCATATCGGTATAATTTGTTTTGAGTCAATCACGCCATACTCAAACTTTTTGTCACTATTTATCCAGTAATGTAACCAAGATACTGTACTGTTGGAAGCATTTATACAAAGATCTTTACATGTTTTAGCATATCTATCCCCTAACTCATCAACTATCTGCTTATTGGCTGTATTATTGCCAACATCAAATAGCGGTGGTGCTGTAAACATGTAAGCTGCCTTCTGATTGACTAGAAGGCTGTGAAAGTTAGAGGGTATTCGATTATCTGCATTTCGCAGCGGATTTTCCTCTTTATCTTCTTCTTTGCTCTTATCAGGAAATAAAATATCATTCTTATTTTTGTAATACCGCTCTGCAACTAATGATTTTATAATCATATCAGAGTGATGTGTTGCATATTTTTTAATCGTCTTTTTCATTACATCCAAATCCATGCTTTTTCTCACCTACCTTTCTACTTAAATATTGAAATACCATTGCCTTTATACAGAATGGTATAGCAAAAATACCTAACTGCATCCATAGCATGGTCATGCTGTTTAATCGGCTTATCTTCGCCACGTTCGCAAGCTTTTATGTCCCAGATATAAGAACTAAACTCCAGGATTGTATTGACGCATTCCGCAGAAAAACATATTTTTTCTTGATTTAACATAGAAGCTACAAACCGGATTCCATCTAACACATCATTACGTGCTTTCTTGATGCTGTATCCTCGTCTGCGAAGTTCTGTTATGAAGGACGCTGCACTAGGGTCAATGATTATTTTTGCTGGCTTAATATCTCCCAGGAAAGCTTTTAGATCATCAGCATACTCTGAATCAGTCTTTTGCTCTGCCTCATCCCTTCCGGAATAATAGTACTCTTTGGTACATACCCACTGCCCTTATTATTTTTACACCACAGTAAGAAAACCGTAGCGTTTTGGATACCATAGTCAATGCTGACATAGTAAATGTCTTTAAGCAGCCCTGTAACTGTATCAAGCACATGCTTTGCTTTATCAAACATATCATAGATAACACCTTCAGCAACTACCCATAAACCTAATATGTATCTTTGGAAGAATACACCCGAATACATTGCCCTGTAACGGGCTTTAATCTTCTCAGATAAGGACAGATTGTCGTCCATGGTGAAATGCAGATAAATAATATTCTTTTCGTCAATTTTATCAATCCAGTTTAATTTGAACCAGTGATATGGCCCATCCGGATTGCAGTTAAACCAGAACTTTGAACCTTCCACAGAGCAACGCCCTGTTGCCTGGTTAACAAAAGATTCCGGCATCAGTGCAACTTCATCAAAAAAGACCCCGGCCAGAGTAATACCCTGGATGAGGTCCTGAGAACGTTCATCCTTACCACCAAAGATATAAAAGTAATTTGTTACTCCCTTTCGAGTAACTTCAAGAAGATTATCCGCCCGATGTTCTTTCCATTTGTACCCTCTGGACCAGAGCATTAGCTTAAGTACCGTAAGCACATTTCTTCGGAATGAACCTATGGTCTTACCGCACATGGCAAAGTTCTGATCAGAAAAAGTGAACATGGCCCACATAATAAAAGACAGTGCCATTGACACCGTCTTTCCTGAACGAATTGCTCCGTCTGCTATTATTCCATCTTTATCATGTACGGGAGAATTAGGAAGCCACCAGGTGAGTATCTTAAGCTGCTTGTTTGAAAAAGGTTTGAACTTAAATATAGCTTTCTTTACTCTTGCCATACATCATCAACCTTTCCTGTAAGTGCTTCCATAAAGCCATCATCTTCACTACTGTTATTGTCCGGATCATCACCTTTAATCTTAGCAGTATTAGCTTTCAGATTCTCAATACGCTGCTTCTGTTCCTCTGTGGCCAGCTCCCAGTTCTTGTGCAGCAGTTCATCATATTGCTTCATCATGCCTTCAAGAGTTTTCATGGCTCTTGACTGTGCATTTAGGAAAGTTGCATGTTTATCCCAGGCCTGCTGTACTTCCCATTTTTCACTACTTCCTGTATCGCTGTATCCTTCACCAATTTTAGTTGTTGTTATATCATCCTGGTCCTTCACATACATAAGCTTCTGTGCTCTGATAATAGCTGTGTACTGCAGTTGAATATTGTCCCAGAGAATATCAAGCGGGTCCATCTTTTCTATGGACTTCATGATCTCAGCTGTCTCAGCCGGAAGCCACTTAGAAAAGAAGCCATGCTTCTCCGAATTTTTGTTTTCAGGGGGAGCCCCACCATTATTTCCAATTGCATTTTTATTGCCCTTTGGTGCACCGCTACGTTTGGAACGTTCCGTATTTTCTATTTGGAGCGTTCCATTCAATTGCTGTTCCCATTTATCTTTATTCTTCCAACCCCTAATAGTACCAGCTGATAGATTAAGAATTTCGGCAATGTAAACTAAATCAATATTTCCGTCATGTTCTTTGTATATCTCAAAAGCTTTATCTCTGTCAGGACTTCTTGCTTTCGGCATCACCTCACCTCGCTTAGTTGTGTTGTTTTGGCGTATTAAAAATCTTGCGTATATTTCTGCACCTCTTATCCATACTAAGTATTAAACTTCGGGAAGGAGGTGTCACGTATGAAGATTACTTTTGATATGGACATAACCGTCCATATACTAATCGTTATTATTATCCTTACAAGCCTTTTTAGATAATAATATAAGCACTAACTCTCTATAAAGGAAAGAAAGGAGGAGAACCAATTGACGGACAAATTGCGTTAGTTGGTTACACAAGTAAAATAAATAAAAAATATTTACATAAAATATCATGATCCAACCTGGTTCAATGCCAGTTCTTTTACTTATTAACCCCTGTCTAAAACCAGTTCTCCTTAAATCATAAAAAAAGAACCCTCGTTAGAAGGTCCCTTAAACTCTTATAAATATTTCATTCATTTTTAGGATTCTCTTTTGGTTTATCTAGTGCAGATTTAAACTTTTCTTTTTGTTCATCATACTTCTTAATATCATAATCATACGCTTTTACAATTAAAGAATAAATTTCTTTTACTGCATAAATAAAACACACAATTCCGACTAATAAATACCCTAACTCGCTTATACTCATAAATCCATGGATAAACTTTTCATGGCCTAATAAATTAATAAATATACAATCTAACCCAATAATGAATGACAATGAAAAAATGCTAGACATGCAAAATAATATCGCACTATTCATTATTTTTTTAGCTTTATTGCTTATAATTCCTGTATTTTTTAGTCTTCCTATCATCTCTTCAGAAGATATGCTTAATAATATTCCTAATACTGTAAATGAAAAGCCCGCAAAAACAGAACTTATTGTGAATAAATTAAATTTGTAATCATAGATATTTGTTATATCATATTTTTTTATAAAATTAAATTGAATATTAATCGCTTCAACTATAAAAAATATAGCTAGCAGTATAATATTTTTTAATACAAAGCGATTTTTCAATCATATCACTCCCTTTGAAATCTTCCCGTAATTGTTGTGATTAAATCTTTATTTTCTCTGAATACTGTAATTAAAGCTTTCTTATGTTGTTCAGTCATTTCTTCAATACTAAACGGCACATTTTCTCCTTCTTCTCTATAGTGGGTCTTTATTTCTATAGGATAACCAAAATTTTCGTCAAACAAATCAAATTCTCTTAATTTTACTTTATTGCTTTTGGCTTTTATTTTAGATTTCTTATATACTCCAGCGCAAGACTTTAGCAGATCTAATAATGATTGTGATTCTTTCGTGTTGTTGGTTATACTTTCTCTTGCTGGAGGCTTTATTGTTATAGAAGTCCTTAAATTTCTTTCATTTAAAGTACCTATAACTTCATCGTCATCCCACCCAAGAATATTTTTTAATACACCTGTATCTGGAAGCGGTACTTCTATTTCAACACTTGTAATTTCTGATTTTTCTCCGTTATATATACTATTGATAGCCTCTGCATTGGGAATTGCTGTTAATTGTATTTCAAACTTTCCTGCGAATTTATCGACAGCTTGTGATAAAGCCTTTTCTGTAAGTGCGCCTCGTGCGGATACAAAAGAAAATATGCCAGTTGCAAAATCTAGGCTTCCATAAGTATATTGTTCAATTCCATTTTCATCTTCGCTTTTTCCTGGTAAGACATCTCCCTGCTCATAAGTATCATATTCTCTTTTTATTAAAGTGTTGCTTGGTCTTTGCTTACTTAGACGTACAAACATCTTCATTGTATTATATTCAAATATATCCATAATAGAATGCATAGTAGTACTATCAGGGGTTAAATCTAAAGTCTTATAATTGCTATGATCCACAGCATTTTCATGGATAATTTGCTCAAATAAATTTCTGAGATTTCTATAATCTACTTCGTTTTTGCTTTCAAATAATTTAACTTCAAAAAAATATACTTTTCGAGTAGCCAATTATATCACATCCTTTCTTTTCCATATTATCCCAATATGCAACATGTTTCAACACTGTATACTCGACATAATACGACAAAAGAAATACCTGCCAGATACCCCAGCAGGTATAAAAGGTTGTGTGGTTACAAAAAAGGGGGACTCTTTGCATCTTTCACCAATATCATTAAAACATAAAAAGTTGTCCTCTGAGTACCCCTCTTAATTTTTTTTAAAACTTTAAAAACCAAATCCATATGGATCTTTGCCGAATTTTTCATCAATCTCTTTGACTTTCTTCTGATTATCTCTTTCAAGTTGCTTTTGTTCCATTACTTCTGCAATTTCAACGGCTAGCGTATCTCCATGCTTTTGACGGTACTCTTCTTTCTTCAGTCGTTCCTCTAAAATGGTATGCGGCAATTCTTCGGGGCTTAGATTGACTTCCCATGTTTCTATCCTAACAATTTCCCAACCTTTGCCCAACTTATATAAAATCTGCAAATCCCGCTTGGAATCTTTATATTTATTGTGCTGCTTCCCGTCAATTTCTAACACAGTATGTAAGTCTGGGAGAAGGAAGTCAACTCTAAAATTCAATATTCTGTACTGAACTTTTGCACGAATTTTGTTTGCAACCAGAATTATTGCTGTCAATGCTTCCTCAGTACTTGCAAAGGCTGTTGGATGGGCATCGGTGTAATTGCTTACTACCTTAATCGCGGGTTTATAAAATTCAATGGGATGTATATTGTCAGTGGAATCTTCAATGCGTTTAACAGCCCTCTCAATCATCATTTTATTTTTCAATCGCCAATATTCAACTTGATCGATGCTGACCTGTTTTGCTAATACAGCTGCACATTCTTCACAATAACTCCTTTTGTATAGCCATTTATCATCCGTTTCTTTTCCGCAATTCCAGCATTTCATACTTGTTTCTCCTTTTTAGTGTCTTGCACATGGGGTTATAGATCTCCTTTTTTTAAAATTATCTATAATATTATTATAGATTAAAATTTGTATCCTGTGGGCTCTTTTTTTAAATTTTGTGAGATAATAGCCAGTAAAAAAATCTGCGCCGATCATAGTACATCTTTCTTCCGCAAGGCATATTCAAATTCATTTTCAGATAATTATATGTTACTCTCTCCGTAGTCACCGCCTTTAAAATCCAGCTATACAGCTCCGGATCTGCTTCAATTGCTGTCTGCTCTATAATCTCACATTTTGTTCGCAAATCTGCCCGTCTGGATGCCAGGAAAGCGGTACTGTCGGAAGTGTTGCTGCCGTGTGGGAGGCCATCTGTTATAATGGCCCCACTGTATCTGTGTTATACTTAAGCTCTTCCTGCCAATCACTGTACTGCATGCAGAAATGATATAATTCTAGGAACCGATGCTTGCTTATGTTGTATTTGCTTTTATTTATCGGTCTTATATTTGCTATGTCAATCACCTCCCAGCTAATCCCTTACAGTATGTAACCTGTTGATATTTAAAATCATCAATATCCCGTTGCTTATTTTTCTCGGCTTGGACCATTGCCTGGTACTTGGCGTACCGCTTCCGGTATTCCTGATAGTTCTCACATTTATCCTGGCATGCCGGCTCCCGGGTACTGCACCCATTACATGGTGGCAATGGCTGCTTCATCGGCATACACTCCTCTGTATTTATCAGCTATCCTGTTATACTCAGTCACATCTGTGAGGTCAATAATCTCTCCGTGCTCCATCCTATCTTTTAGTTTGGATACTTTGTTTGAATACGCATTCATGTCCGCCTTAAAACTTAATTCTGCGTGTCTCTGAAATGCTGTAAAGGCTTCACAGGAAGCATTTACTGTACCATCAAACTTGTATGCCGGATCTATATCATCGTGTGCCTTAACTGTATCTATAGCTATATCCAGTGCCTTTATATCATCATGCCAAATACTGTCAGGTGCTTCCTCTGCCTTTGCAAAATCCTCACTATTTTCTTTAAGGTTTTCCAGTTGGCTGACAACTTTATCTTTGGTCATTTTACCTGCTACCATATCCTGTACTGCAGCTTCAAATTTAGGATTAATAGTTGCTGGCTTTTTCTTCAGTGACTCATCTATGTAGATCTTAACTTCCGGAAGATCTCTTTTCATTAATCCTGATTTACCAGACATGTAATCTTCTTTGGTAATTATCTCGGAATTTCTCTTGCCTCCTGTATTGGTCACCGTAAAGCAGGTTACCCCAATATCTGTTACTCTGTACCAGCTGCCATTCCTGGTTACTGTGTCATACAGTTTTAAATCAAACTCTGTAGCCTTTTTCGTAACAATTTCTAATGCTCCGTAGTTCTGTCTAAGCTTATCTATGTGTTTTCCAACCCTTGTCTGGCTTCCAGTTGGGACGTTCAGTTTCTCAAAGATTTCTTTATTGTTCAGTCCCTTTTCAATTAAATCAATATAAGTCTCATCCGTATACTTTTTCTTTGCCATGATTTCATCCTCCTCATTCTCAATTGAACTTTTCAGTTCTTCAGTAAGTGCAACCACATCAATACCTCTTGCGCTTGCATCAAATGTAATTTCATCTATGATCTTTTTTAATTTTTCAAACTCCGTCAGGCCCCATCCGAACGCTTTGGCTGTTGCCGTCTGAAACAATAAATCAGATAACCCCAGGTAATCATCCTTTCCCTGGCAGTATCCTTTTTCTATACCTTTGCTGTATCCTTCCCGATAGGATTCTTCCATCAGCATGAAGCTCCTACCAGGTTTAATCCCTTTAGCTTTTCCCGCCTTGATTCCTTTTCCCATAGTTTTACCTCTGAATGTCCTAGTTTGTCTGTGTTGGCGGTTCTGCGTTATCTACATACGCCTTACACGTTATACATTTATCTATCAACTCTTCTGTTGACATTTCCATAAGTCCGTAACAGAATTTCCTGTTATCTTCCATACCGTACTCATGTGTTGAAATTTTTGCTATTTTGCAATCATCATCAAGTGACTTTCCCCTTAGTTCAGATCGTTCTCTAAGATTTTTCATGTTATTACCTCCGTAAAACTCTACTTCTGCAACCTTTTTCAGTTGCTTTTAAGAATGCAACCGATTATGGTTGTCCACCTCGCTTTTATATTTATCTATTCTTGCTTTTAAACTCTGCATTAACGATTCCTGAGTTGCACTCTTATCTTCAAGTGCCGTTATAACATCCTCATCTCTGCCACCTTCAACAACAAGATGGTGTATAATAACTTTCTCTTTCTGCCCCTGACGATGTAGTCTTGCGTTGGCCTGCTGATAAAGTTCTAATGACCAATTAAGGCCGAACCATATTACGTGATTTCCACCTTCCTGAAGATTAAGTCCATAAGCTGCGCTTGCTGGATGCGCAAGAAGAATATCAATCTGCCTGCTATTCCAATCGTCTGCATCTTGTGGAGTTTTTAGTTCCCTAACTTCAAGACCCATTTTGGCTGTAGCTTTCAGGATTCTCTGTTTATCGTGTTGAAAGTTATAAAACACAAGCGCCGGCTGGCCATTTAAAGCTTCCACCAGTTCTGTAAATGCTTCAAGCTTGCAGTTATGGATTTCTACTACTTCCCTATTTTCGTCATATACTGCCCCGTTACATAGCTGTAAAAGCTTATTTGTAAGCACTGCTGCTGAACCCGCATCAATGGTATTCTCATCGACAGTAAGCAGCATTTCTCTTTCCAGTTTCTCGTAAGCCTTTATGGCTTTATCATTAAGAACTACTGGAACAGTTACTGATAAACAGTCAGGCAGCTGTAAATAATCTTCCGCTTTCATGGAAACGCATATGTCTGAAATAGCTGCCTTTATTGCTTCCTCTGCTCCCGGTTTTGGTGCGTAACTGAAAACATGCTCCCTGTCTCTCTGATCAGGCTCAAAATACCTTTCACGATAATGGGTTATCTTTTTCCCAAGGCGCTCTCCTTTATCAAGAAGATACACCTGGGACCATAGATCCAGGAGTCCGTTTGGTGCTGGTGTACCAGTAAGACCTACAAATCTGTATATCTTATCTCTTACCCAGGTAAGGCTCTTAAATCTTTTCGCCTGGTGGCTTTTAAAGCTGGAAAACTCATCTACAATAACCATATCAAACGGCCACGCATTCCGGTAATATTCGACTAACCACGGTACGTTTTCCCGATTTATAACGTATATATCAGCAGGTGTATTTAATGCTCTGATTCTTTTACTTTGGCTTCCCAGTACCGTAATGACTCTTAGTAACTGTAAATGGTCCCATTTAGAAGCTTCTTTCCCCCATGTGGCTTCAGCTACCTTCTTCGGGGCTACTACAAGTATTTTACTAACTTCGAATCGGTTATACTTAAGGTCATTAATCGCAGTAAGAGTAATCACTGTTTTGCCAAGTCCCATATCAAGGAACAACCCTAAAGCTTTATCCGAAAGCATTCTGTTTATGCAATACCTTTGATACTCATGCGGTATAAACTTCATTCCGCCATCACCTCTTGGCAACAGGAAATAAACCGGTCTACATCGTCCTTACTGTATGCCACAATCACATCGCAGCCTAGCTTTTTAAGCTCCCTAATCTTGTTCTTCTGTAGGCTGGATAATCTGCCTGTCTCATTTTTCAGCTCTACAAAACAAATCTTCCCTTCCGGTAGCACCACAAGCCTATCTGGTACGCCTGCATTGCCCGGTGATTCAAATTTGTACGCCTTGCCCCCAAGTTCTTCACTCTTTGTCTCAAATATTCCTCTATTACTTTTTCTTTCATACTATTTCTCCTTTGGCACAGTTATTGCTACGCGCATACGCGTACACGTGCGTATCTTTTTACGCGTGTAGGCACGTCAGGCGCGCGTATATATGCCTATTTACCTATTTATTATTTATATAGATATATAATGTTGACAATGTTGACATATATAAATAAGTGTTTGTTTTTCAATCTTTTAACTGTAGACATTCTTGTCAACAATCTAATTTTTAATGTTGACAACGTTGACAAGAGAATGTTGACAAAATAAGTACTTTTTTAGAATGTTGACATTAGAATGTTGACAGTTTAATGTATCCTCTTTGGAATCCGTAAGGCCCAAACCTCCCATTTGTTTTTTGCTTGCTCCAGCCGGGTATAGTTGATAATATTTCATTGATTTCTCTGGTATCAGATTTCTTCATGAATTTAGCCTCCCCGTTAAAACATTCGCACCATATCTCTACTGCGCATATTTTATCTCTTGGCATCGTCTCGCCTCCGGTCCGATTAAATTCGCCACTCCAATAAAGTCGTCGTTCGCTGATATTTCTTCTATCCCAATCAGGAGGAATCTGTCTTTCTAGGAACTCAATTATAAGGCCTTCCTTACTGTTGCACTCTCTGTGTTCTTCCTGTTGCTTCATAGCTTCCTGTTCTACTTCTCCGGACATGTATAAGGGTTCTCCAAGTCTCCATACGGTAAAAGCTTCAGCCCATATCTGTTCTACTTCATCTTCAAGCTGGCTAAACACACTTTTGGTCGGCTCGTTAATTCCTACATCCACTGGCCAGAATCTTCTGTTTCCCGTTTTATCCCTTAAGAACTCACTGTCATTTGTAGTTCCGAAGAAAACGCATCTACGTGGAAAACTGGAAGTCCTGCGGCCATATGCTTCTCTGTATATATCCACTGTCTTAGATAGAAACTGCTTTACCGAATTGGTCTCTGATTTAGTAAGTCCATTCAGTTCACCTATTTCATTGATCCAGGTTCCCTGCACCATTTCTGAGGCTTCTTTACCTTCAAAAGTCTGCAAACTGTCAGAATACCAGCGTTTCCCTAAAAGTCGTAAGAATGTGCTTTTGCCAAGTCCCTGGGGTCCGGAAAAAATAGGCATATAGTCATATTTGATTCCGGGCACAATTACCCTGGCCACAGCTGCAGCTAAACTTTTTCTTATTACTGCTCTGGTATATTTATTATCTTCCGCCCCTAAGTAGTCTGAAAGCAAAGTGTCTAGGCGCTTAACTCCATCCCACTCAAGTTTGTTTAAATAGTCCTTTACGTCATTAATGGTATTCTTGTGTGCTACCAGTGCAGTCGCATCAAGCAGCTTCTCCTTACCCGTTATCCGGTATACTTTTTCTATGTAATGTCTGAGACCAGCATCATCTACATCCGTCCATTGCCGTCTTTCCTCTCTCTTGTCCCAGGGTAAGTTTCCTAATACCAGCCCCCTGTTTGCAAACTCATCAAAAGCAAGCTTTTCTTTAAGCAGAGGGTCATTCTCCAGTATGATAATGATATTATCGATTGTTTTATCCGGATTTCCTGACTGGGGTGCTACTGATAGAAGCTTAATCCAATTCTCCGTCTCTTTTGGAATCTGGCCGAAACTTTCTACAGCGTTATCATATCTTTCAGCATTAAGCAGCGCTGTTACATTTATATCAGAAACTGCAAATTGACACATAGCTGTGTAAGAAGGCAGTTTGTTTGTAGGAGTATCTGGTTTAGCTTCCTCGTCAAGTTCACCGAATTTATGAAGCCTTACCAAATCAAAAGCATTGCATAACCTTCCTCCTGCTGGGTCCGTAGCATGATGTGAGTAAATGAATTTACCGTTTTCATATATAACCGCTCCTCCCGTGGTAGATCCTCCGGTAAATGTAAATCGTTCCCCAATATCGCAGGGTTCATAGGTCCCTGGAATGAGTTCATCAATTACTTTGTATACATCGTATATCTTACAGAATGCCCCTACTACACCGTTCTTTTCTGTTGGATCTCCCTGTTTTTGTAGGAGCCTTTGGGTGCTTTGCAGTGTACCTGGTACCTGCGGCCACTCGGACATATTATGCCAGTCTCCATACATTGAGAGCACTCCATCAGCTGACAGCATGGGTTTATCACTGCAGGTGAAAAGGTATTTGCTGTCAGCACAGCAGCTTGGCCAATACATTAAACGTGATGCTTGGAATGTGGAAGGGTCGCATAGTTCTATGCCTATAATCCCTGCTATTTTTCTTGCTATTGGTTCATATTCATCAACTGTGACCGTCCTGTCAATTGGTAGTAGTATTCGAAGTCTTGGCCTAACTGGTTCATGTTTTCTAGTACTATAGATTGCATATCCGCACCCCAGCGATTCTATTCTGCATATAACATCATTAGTTGCCTCAGAAGGAATGTTATCAAGGTCAAGGGTAATTAAATCTCTCCCTGTTATATTAGCTGCTTTTCTCTGACCCTGTACCTGACCTCCTACAAATCCGCCAACATCTTTTAATTCATCCTGCTTTGATTTGGGCAGAGCAAGATAGGCTTCCAGTTTTTCTGTTCCTCTTACAGGTATTTTTAGTTTGTCTACAAATTCGCTCCACCACAGAGTCTGCTGTGGCCATGAAACTGATTTTCTGTTCCCTGCTGAGCTTATTTTAATTTGACGGTCATAATTCATAGCCGATTACTCCTTCTTATAGTAGTTTGTGGTAAATCCCTCTGCTTTTAAAATCAATCCCGGCGCCCATGGAATAGGTTCTCCCATGACTTGACACATGTTATCTATGTCAGCGTCTAAGTCATCGCATATCACTTCATCGTGAATGTGAAAAACCGGATGGTATCCCGCCTGAGAAAGTCTGGCGATACTTACCATGAGGCAGTCCCTTGCAATCGCCTGTACAATATTTTCAACAAGCTTTCCTCCGTAAGTATCCACCACCGTCCATTTTTTTGTCTGCTGATCCATGCCATAATAATGGATACTATCATTCCCCCATTGGTTAGGAGATAAGAAAGGTTTTACATAGAACAGCTTTCTTCCTGATGGCAGCATTACTGTTAAAAAGTCCTGACCTGTCCTGTAGTCCGCTTCTCTTGCGAAAATCAAATTTTTAACTCCCGCAGGCTGCCCGCTTTTCATTACTGAAATAGCCGCATTCTCAACTGCATACCAAAGGTCAACAATCCGTTTATTGGAACTTCTCCACCTTCTGACAATGTCCGGTAATTCTTCTTCTCCCAGTCCCATCTTCAGAGCCCCCATAGTAATTAATGCTCCGGAAGCACCCTGGTAACCAAGAGCAAGCTCCGCAATCTTTCCTTTCTGCCTTAGGGCGTATTCCGGATTGCCCTTTTTTATCTTCTCGATAGGTATACCAAACATTGCAGATGCGGAAGCCTCGTATATTTTTCCATGGGTAGCGAATACATCCAGTCTCCATTGCTCACCTGCTAACCAGGCAATAACCCTGGCTTCGATAGCTGAGAAGTCTGCTACATAAAATGTTTTGCCCTCTGCAGGTATAAAGGCTGTTCTTATCAGCTGTGAAAGCGTATCAGGGATATTCCCAAAGATAATTTTTAAATCTTCTAGCCGTTTTTTTCTTACAAGCTCCCTGGCCAGACCCAGCATATTATCATCCATGGAATTTCGGGGTAGATTCTGCACCTGCACCAATCTGCCGGCCCATCTTCCGGTCCTGTTCGCTCCGTAAAACTGTAACAACCCTCTTGCCCTTTCATCGGCACACATGGCCGTATCCATGGCAGTATATTTTTTTACCGAAGTCTTAGAAAGTTCCTGTCTTATTTCAAGCATGCGTCTTGCTGAATCGCTTTCTGTATCCTTTATTAAATCTTTTACGGTTTCCTTTCTCAGATTGTCTACTTCTTCCCCAGTTTCAACTTCAAGCCATTTAGTCAGTTGTTGTACACTTTTAGGATTATCCAGGCCAGATATTTCTACAGCCTCGGCCATTAGCTCCTGCGTAATCATTTCGCTGCACCTTAAGGCCCCGTCAATTAATTCTTTATCAAGGGCCACGCCCCTAGCATTAATAATCTGATCAAGCACCCATTCACTTTGCACTTCTTCTGGCACAGGGAAAGCTGAAAGGCGTTTCTCAATTTCCATTTCTGTCACTACGTCCTGAATGCAGTACTCTTTAAAAAGGTTCCACTTTTCAGGCTCATGTGCTGGCCAGTTTCTTTTTCTTCCACCGTTTGACTTTGTCGGTTTACAGGGAGTACAGAATAATTTTATCAGGGCTTTTCCTGTTGTAAGCTTTCTCTTGTCCTTTGGTAGTCCTAGTGCTTCACCTGTGGCTGCCAGTCCTGCTGTATATCCGCAATAAAGGCCGTGCAGCATAGTGCATTTCCATTGTTCAAGCGGTGAATTTCCATACTTATTTAGGCAGTACCACTCAAACGCTGCATTGTATGCATGCTTAATTACATTTGGATCCGCAAGTGCAAAGAGTACTTTCGGCGGAAATGTTTCTCCGCAAGCAAGATCGATAATCTTTACCGGCTCACCGTCAAAACTATAGGCAAATAGCAGTATCATAAAATCAGGGGACTGTACATACTTGTACAATCCCGCTTTTGTTATATCTACACTGCTGAAAGTTTCTATATCAACTGACATGTGCCTCATATTCCCATAACTCCTCCTGGAGCAATTGGCAATCCGGTTACTGGATCAATCTGCATTGCCGGCTGTTGAATCGGTGTTACTGGCTGCTGATATGTAGGCTGCATTGGTTGAACTGGGTGGCTGTAAGTCTGCGCGGGTTGTCCATAACTTTGAACTGGCTGCGCAACATTAGCACCGCCAAAAGCGGCCTCCGCAGAGATACCACCTCCTAAAGGCTCTCCATCCGAAACCTTCTGTACTGGTCCAAGTCCACAACCTATCCCCTTCTTTCCATTGCTGTTATATGGGAAGAACTGTACAGATACTCTGGCAAACATGCCGCTGTATACCTCACTTTGGTTTAGGATAGGCTGAATATTCATATCCACTACTGAAATCGGCTGCTTACTTGAAGCCGTAAATACCCAGTGCCCCTTGCATTCTGCCCCAAAAGGCATGCCATCACTCGGTCTGACACCGTCCCCGTCGTATACTGGTATTGCTAAAATAGGAGGTCTCTGTCCGCCCCACTTTTCAGAAATACCTGACTGAATAGCTGCATTGATTGCTTCATCAATTCTCTGTTTTGTAGCAATATCTGATTTTGGTACTAAAATAGTAGTGCTGTATTTTGGCTCCTGCCCTGGCTGATGTGCATAAGCCTGAAATAGGTGAGCATAGCTCAGACGAACTGTTCCTGTTGTTACTTGTGTTAAATTTGCCATAATTATTTATCCTCCGTATTCTTGAATGCCTCTTCCGGCGTTATTTTGTTTTGTATAGCTTCTCTTTTATCTGATTCTACGGCAAGCGCTGGCTTACCTTCCTTTTTAGTAACGTATTCCTCTAGGATCTCCTTAAATTGCTTTTTGCCAAGAAGATCCTCAACCTTAGTTAAAGTTATCGGTTCCCTCTTATATAGCATGGTTTCCTCTACGATTGCTCCGTCAATTAGTTTTTTAAACGCCGCATCTTGGTCAATAAATTCTCGGTTGCTGCGTCCCTCTACTGCTTTCCATCCTGGTATCAACCCACCAGAAAGGCAGGTGTTTAGCGCATATTCTTCAAGATTCTTTACCCATTTAGCAATATCTCTGGCTCTTTGCAGGATTGCCCCTACTTCTTCATTTGATATGAGAGGTGGCAACTTTCCCTTTTCAGGTTCCAGCTCCATATTAAAATCCATTCTTGCCCTGCAGAGTGATTTAGCTCTGCAAAACTTGCAGGCATATTCAGAAGGCGTAAATTCTCCTTCCCCATTAAAGGCTCTTAAGGCAACAGGTTTAATCAGCTCACCCCACATAAGTAATTCTGACTTTGAAATTTCATATTCTGATATGCTATCCAATCTTGGCTGAACTATTGTCATGCGTATTGTTTCGACAGGATAAAGAAATGAATATTCCATGTATGCACCAAGTGCATACAGCTTCATCTGCGGGTTGTCCTCTGCAGAAACCGGAACACCTTTTCCATATTTAAAATCAATTATATGCATCTTTCCCCCGCCGATTATAATGCAGTCAACGGTTCCAAATCCCTCTGGAACGAAAGCAGAAAAATTAATTTTCTTCTCTACCGCAATGTAAGGTGGTGATGTAAATCCATGTACTGTTTTCTCTATGTAGTCCAGGTATTCATCTGTAAAGCCCATCATTTCATTTTGGTACAAAGGCTTCTGCTGAAGCTTCTTAAGCGCGTTTTTAAACTTTGTAGGAGTCATCGGCTCTATAAACGTCTTTTTAACTTTGAGCTCCCCAATTTCATGAGCAAGGGAGCCTTCATCCGCATATTCTGAGGTCTGTTCCGGCAGAGTTTCTTCAAGCCTTGCTGAAGGTGTACAGGTCAGCCATCTGGCTGCTGCAGATGCGGACAGCAGGGCATGAGCTCTCTCCATATTTTCTTTTGCCATTAAAGTTTAGCCCCCATTTCCCTGAGTTTTGTTGCATAAGCCCCGTATTGTTCCTTTGCTAATTCAGTAAGCGCTGATACACCAAACGAGGTGAGCAGAGCAACAACTTCATTTCTCTTTCCAGCATCACATACCTGCATACCCGCCAGAGCAAGCTGCTCCATTGTATAAACGGTTTCTGTTACAGGTAATACATTTTGCTGCATAACCTGTGGTTGCGTCTGCATCTGAGGCTGCTGAGTTGGTACAGGTGTTGATACAGGCATTGTTGAAATCGGCTGCTGAACGAATGGAGCCTGTTGTCCCTGTGAAATAGCAGTATTTTGCTGAGCTGTTACAGGAATGGTCATTACTGGTGCTTCAGTTACGACAGGAACTGCCTTTGTTTGTTGCTCTGGCTTACTGCAATCTAATGCACTTGTCTTTTCAAGGTTCTTGATTGAGTCAGCTAATTTTGCCAGACTGCCGTCTGCGAGGGTCTGTGATAACTCATGAATGTTTAATTCAAAAATTGTTTTCATATATCTAATCTCCTTTAAATATTATTTAATGCATCTTGACAGTTTTTACTGTCTGATGTATTCTTAACTTGATTATTTGAATGTGCACTTACGTCTGAGGTTGCCGCCTCTGTAGGTGCTTTTTCTTTTATAACTTCAATCTGGCACTCAGTCCTGTTCCGTGTTCCATCCAACTTATTCACATTTCTATAAACACCTCCGTCTCATACACATCCTTTTCCTTGGCTTCCTGGTGACTTTGAACAAACATATCAATCCGGTTACCTTTAATGCCTCCACCAGTATCCTCTGCCACAAATGCTTGTCCATCTATGTACACTGTACTTCCCAGCGGAATTATATCCGGGTCCACACCGATGGTCCTCCCTGCAGTTGCTTTTGTCCCAGTCTTAGTAATACCATCTGCTTTGCCGCAACATTTTACGCAGCTGCAGTAATGAGTTATCTTGAACTTTCCTAAACTGACCAGTGCCGGCTTCTCCAGTTTTGTTACGGGATTTACTTCCGTCAGCTCTGGCTCCGTATACATCCTGTGGTACATAAGTGTGTTTAGTGTGTCGGTTTGCTGCATCTTCACTGTGTCCAGGTCCTGCTGCAGACTGTAGTCAGCATATACATTAATGCTTGTACAAATCACCAGGGTTCCGACAACCATAGCTGTGCACCGCTTTACTGCTGTTCTAACCCATCTACGGCGGTACCGTTCAATTCTGTCTGACATACCACTTCCTCCATTTCGATATACAATTCTTCTAACCTCTCATTGCAGCGGTCTAACTTTTTTACAGCTGCCTTTCGCGCTGTCTTAACCTTCTTCATTTCCTCACAGATTTCTTCTTTATTTCTCATGATTTTTCTTCTCCTTTTCTGATTCTAAAATCTTGTAAAACTCACTTGCTTTCATTTCCTTCCTGCATTCTAGCAATTCAAAACTGCATTCATGAGCTGACAACGAGCCATATAAATTTTCACCTATGTTAAATAATCTTGAAGAAAATCTACCCAAAACATGTAGGCCATAAGTAAAATACATTGGTTTATGCGGAATCGGCATGTCCTGTACTGTATAAACCCAATCTTTGCCTATGTCAGAATTACATTTGAACTGTTTTTCTCCGTATTCTCCATAGCCCTGTGTGAATTTCCTTCCAAAAACGTCTTTATCTTTTTCAGTTGGCAGTATGTATAGCTTTTTCTTTCTAGGAATAAATTCAGATGCTTCAATCCCATGCTTTTCTGCAAATGCATTGAATATACTGGTCATCTTCTTTGCTTCCTCTAAATACCTAAAATAGTCATTGTAGATTGGGCTGCCTTTTTCAATCTCAAAATATTTATCCATTATCTCCTCCCTAACCTCTATTTTTTCTGCGGCTCTCTTTAGCCATTTGCCTACGCTGCTTCCTGTTTGGACCTTTATGGGACTGTTGTGATTTGGCCCATTTTACAAGAGGAGTTCCTTTAGTCATATCTACCAACCCTCTATCCTGTCCATTTAGTTCCTGTTCAACTTCTTCACTAAATTCAACGGGAACGGGTTTAAACATTTCTTTGAACCTCTCATCCCTTTCAGAGAAACGTCTTGCAAGTTCTTTTTCCATTTCTGGACTCATTCTAAATAATTCTCCAGTGTTTACATTCATTTGCCTTACCTCCTCCCTACAATTAAAACCATTGCAGTGCGTATTCCATCATCAAGCTCTAGTTTCTTGAAACCTGGCACACATACTAGGTCCATGCCATAAGGGGCAACATACCCTCTTGCTATGGCCACCGCTTTTACTGCCTGGTTAACGGCTCCTGCTCCAATAGCTTGTACCTCTGCTTCTCGCCCTTCCTTAACCACCGCTGCGATTGCTCCTGCTAAGGAATTAGGATTTGACTCTGAAGATACTTTTAAAATTTCAGACTTAATTGACATACTTCTTACCTTCTTTCTTTAAACTTTCAATTATCTCTATATCAGAGGGCTTATGCTGCCCTGTTAGAGCTTTATAAATTCTGGTGCTTGTCAGAGAATCGCACCGCTCAATTTTGCGCTGCTGTATGTAGGTCATCGTTAGCACCATCCTCCTGTTTCCTGATAAACTCATCTAAGCTGTCTTTTCTGAATAACAGCTTTCGCCCGACCTTAAAATGAGGAATCTCATTTTTTCGTACACTTCTTACCAACGTGTCATAGCAAATATGTAAGTAAGCTGCTGCTTCACGACTGTCAAATATTTTGTTTTCCATATGATCCCCCTTATTGTTTTGGTAGTTGCTCAAATAACTTGTCATAATCTTGATCCGGGAAAAACGTGTTTCTAATTTTTTTTGCTTCAGACCAAGTGAAATCAGTTGTACCAGAAATTTTATTTCTCAGTGTTTTTTCTGATACATTCAATAGTTCTAATAAATCTGCTCTTGTTACATTTTTAGTCTGCATTACGTACTCTAAATAAGCTCGCATATTACCTCTCCTTTCTTTACCATTAACGGTAATTACAAATTCATTATATTACCATTTTCGGTAACAGTCAATCATAATTAAGAAAGTATTTTATCTTTTTCGGTAATTTTATATTGCGTTATATTTCCGTTAGTGGTAATATATTATCATCGTATAAAGGAAAGGAAATAAAAAATGGGAGTGGAATATTTAAGAATTAAAAAAAAGAATTAGGCATGACAAATGAAGAGCTGTCTAGGTTATCTGGTGTGCCACTCGGAACATTAAACAAAATATTTGCTGGGCAAACTACCGACCCAAAATTCGAAACGGTGAAAGCACTATGTAGTGCTTTAGGAATTAGTCTTTCTGAATTGGACAATTTTGAAAGTAATAATCAAGATAATGCAAGCAACTATTATTTAGATCCTGAAGCTGCAGAAATTGCTCAAGAGATATATGAGGACAAAGATTTACGAATGCTTTTTGATGCCTCTCGTAAGGTAAGCAAAAGTGATATACAGTTAGTGATTGATATGGTAAAAAGATTAAAGGGTGATGAATAATTGGAATATATACAGGTGCATCTTATCGACATGCCTACCACAATAAGAGGCCTAACAATATATAATAGTGACGATAGCTTTACAATTTTTATTAATGCCAGGCTAAACTCAGAAACTCAGATAAAAGCATACGACCATGAGATGGAGCATATCAACAATAGAGATTATAATCAAATGTACAGCGTTGATATTTTAGAATCACTTAGGCATGTAGGATAATTTTTTTAATTCGTCAAAATACGACAGCATTAATTTATTAAAAAGTGTAGTATAAATATGTATTTTAATAAATTAAGGAGAAAATTATGAAAAAGAAAAAATTATTACACGTTATCGTTATTATTGCGTTATGTATTTGTATGCCAGTTGTTGTTCTTGCGCATTCAGGCCGTACAGATTCAGCAGGAGGGCATCATGATTATAAAAATGTTAGCGGTTTAGGAAGCTATCATTATCATTGTGGTGGTCACCCAGCACATTTGCACAAAAATGGAGTTTGCCCTTATAGTTCTAGTTCTGTGGCAAAATCAACTACTAAATCTGTAACTACAACAAATTATAATAAACCTTCTTTTCCCGTTGTAGTTAATGGAACTAATTTAAATAATACAACTTCAAATTACGGGCCAGTAGTTATTAACGATGTAACTTATGTTCCCCTTTCATCTGAAGTTATAAAAGCATTAGGCTTAACAGGAGGATGGGTAGATTCAAACACTGGATTAGTATTGAATTCTAATTAAAATAACAAAACAAAAGCTCCCATCACTGGGAGCTAATGCATATAGGTTGTAATGATACAAACCTATGACTCGCAATCATATTGTATCATTACCACCCTTAAAATACAACTATTTAAGGGTATTTTTATACCCTAAATCAAATACCAAGGAGGTAATGACATGCCTGGAACTTATAGAAAGAGAGGGAAAGATTCATATCTTTTAGAAGTGTGCATCGGCACCGACTATACTGGCAAGCCCAACAGATACAACACAACTGTGCACTGCAAGTCACCTAAGGAGGCCGATAAAGCACTTGCCAAATTTTATGCTGAATGCGAAGCAGGCAACTATGCTAAGGAAAGCAATTTTACTATAGGGCAACTTTGCGACCTTTACATGAAAGAACATGCTAAGCACAGCGTAAAAGCATCCACCTATAGCAAATATGAAGTATTAATCAGGAACCAGATTAAGCCATACATTGAGAAAAGGAAAGCAAACAAGGCTACTGTATTGCAATTGCAGCAATGGGTTAATAATTTATATGAAAGTGGTCTTTCTAATAAAAGCGTTCATTGTGCGTTTTCACTTTTACGTACCATATTTACTACGGCAAAGAAATGGCAGCTTATATCTGTAAATCCCTGTGAGGATGTAACATTAAAGCCGCTAAGAGCAGCAGAGGCCGACTTTTATAATCGTACTGAAGTATTAATTTTAATTGATAAAATCATGGCTCTTGATACTGACGAGCTAACTTACAAAGTGGCTATTATGCTAGACTTATTTACTGGATTAAGAGCTAGTGAAATATGTGGATTAAAATGGGAAGACATTAACTGGAGTGAGAAAAGCCTGACTGTTGAAAGGAACAGATCCTATGTGCATGGTTTTGGCATTGTTGAAGATTCACCTAAGACTAAAAAGAGTCAACGAACAATTTCAATTCCCGAGCTGTGCACGAAGCTACTGAAAGAGTATCAATTGTACCAGAAGAAAGAAAAAATCAGGCTTGGTTCAAAATGGAACGATTCAAGCTATATTTTTGTTAATGAATTTGGAGAACCAATTTTTCCAAGAAATATAAACAGATGGTTCCCCAATTTCATAAAAAGAGAAGGTCTTAGAAAAATCACCTTCCACCAATTAAGGCATACTCATACTTCTATCCTGGATTATCTTGGAGTAAGTGAGGTACAAATAAGTAAAAGGTTGGGACACAGTCAGCTGTCTACAACCAGAAATACCTATACTCATATCTTCAATAATTCTGATCAGGAAGCAGCTCAAAAGATGGATGATTATTTCTCAAAACTCATCAGTCAAAAATAACTTTTACGACAATTTTACGACAAACAACAATATTAAAAAAATAACCGTTGAAATTTCAACGGTTTTGTGGTGGAGATGAGGAGAGTCGAACTCCTGTCCGAAAGCATTTCCACATGAATTTCTCCGAGCGCAGCCAATGTTTTATTGTTTCGCTTCTCCGATCGCCCGTTGGCAGGCTATCAGGTCCGCTATCCTATTAGTCCCCTGTGCTACTAGGAGCTCACACAGAGTTTTCCCGTATGTCGACGCCGGATCCATGCACCTACGGGTGAATGCAGGCCGACGACGCTACCGCTGTGCGCGGCGCTGAACTATGCAGCTAATGCGTAATTGTTATTATTTTTAGCGTTTATATTTAACGTGCCATTTTTAACGCAGACTTGGCAAACTGCGGCTCGCTTATCAGGCTTCTACACCCCCGTCGAAACCTTTACATCCCCATAACCTAATAAATCTTCTTCACCTCCGGCTTTTCTTCCAGAAATATAGAAGTAGCTTTAATCATCAGTGGGACATAAGTCACAACGAATAAAAACTTTGCACCACATTTCACTGGCTTTTTTGCTTTATCAGAAAGAGAAGCACCAATTACTACTCCCATTGAACATAAGCACACTTTCATAAGTGCCATATCTTTCCAGTTTGCCCTTTTAATATATCGGTCAGCATAGCTAAGTAAATCTTTCATAATTAACCTCTTTTCTTACTGTATGAAAATATAACTTCTACCGATTATTCTGTGCAAAGATCTGTTTTTTTATTTATTGTTCTTAATAAAATTATACACAATAACTGTACAAAAGCAATATAAATCTCTATTATTTTAAGCGTTAATATTTATCTAAAAATAATGGCTTATTTTGTCATCAATAACTTTAAGAATTTCCTCATAACCATTTATACATTCCCAGTCATCTGCTATATAGTACTTTACAACATCATAAATCATGTTTTTATAATTTTGTAATACTTCCTCTTTGGAGGCGCCCTTTTTCTTCATCTGATTCACATCATATTCTGCATATTCTACTTTAATCTTACATCTTTTCTTTTCATTTCCATCTGTTACATCATAAACTGAAATGTCACAATTAGTATAAAAGGGAGAATCTGGTATAATTTTTATTTTTCTCATTGCTGTTTCTCCTTTGGTAAAATGATATAAAAAGGCACCTTTATTTAAAGTGCCTTTCAAGTCTAATAATTTTTTGCTTCTCTTCTGACTGCCTGCTGCATCCTTCTGTCGGCATCCTTACGGGCAATATCTTCACGCTTATCGTAGTTTTTCTTTCCTCTGGCTACGGCAAGTTCCATCTTAGCTTTTCCCTGCTGATTTATATAAACATTCAGAGGGACCAGAGTCAGGCCTTTTAATGTAATTAATCCGATTAATTTTCGGATTTCCTGCTTGTGCAGCAAAAGCTTTCTCGGCCTGATTGGATCTACATTGAAACGGTTTCCCTGCTCATATGGACTTATATTCATCCCATAAATAATAAGTTCACCGTTTTCTATTTTGGCATAGCTCTCTTTAATGTTTATCTTTCCCTTACGGATGGATTTTATCTCTGTTCCCGTAAGTACCATTCCAGCCTCATAAACTTCCTCTATGAAATAATCATGCCTTGCTTTTTTATTATTAGCAATTATTTTTTTTCTTTCATAATTTTTGCTCTCCTTTCGAAGGGCGTTTTTTGCTTTACTATTTCCCTTTGGTTAAACGTCCCTGTATTACTTAAACGTTCTTATCTCATTGAATGGATACAGCCTTACAAAAGCTTTCCCCAGGACATCATCAATTTTGACACATCCTACTTCGTCCAACCTGCTGTCAATGCTGACAAGTCTGTTGTCCCCCATTACAAACATCTCGCCTTTTGGAATCTTTAGATTTTCAATATCCCCATCGGTATATCCATCTTTTGTATACTTCTCTGTAAGCATTTTATCATTGATATAAACATTACCTTCTTTTATAGTAATTGTTTCTCCCGGCAATCCGATAACTCTCTTAATCAGCATTTTTTCTTTGCCGTTTTCAAGTTTTAAGCCAGTGTGGAACACAATGATGTCCCCTCTCTTAGGCTGTCCAAAGTTATAAGCCTGCTTATTTAATAATATATAATTATTTTCATACAATGTAGGCTGCATGGATGATTCCTTTACAATGGTCGGTTTTATAAACTGCATAATGATAAATGCAATTATTACTGCTATTAGTACTTCTTTAATTAATCCTTTCATTTCTAATCCCCCCTAATCAAACAATTCATGTCTTATGTCTTCCAGATTCTGCGGCAGTCGGCCCTCTATTTCTCTTCCTATCATATATTTGAGCGGCTCTTCTGCCTCATGAAAGGATAATTTATATGCATGTAGGAACTGCGTTGTCAATCCAAACCTTTTCTCAATTCGTCTGTTTGCAGACGAATCTCCGTACTTTGTATCTCCTATAACCGGGTATCCTGCCCCCCTAAATGGGCTCTGATCTGATGGGTCCTTCCCGTTACAAGTTCTACTTCAACTAAAGTAAACCCATTCTTAGAAATAAGGGGCCGGGCAATGGTCTCCATTACTTTGCCTCCCTCTTCCTCCAGGGGCATTACTTTAATCATATTTTTATTGTTGTCTTTTTCCATCTTATCCTTTAAGATTAATTCCTTTTGTAATTCTCCATATACTACTGTAAGGTAATATTTGCTTACATAGCCCTTCTCTCTGATCATCAAATTGAGAGTCTGCAGGGATTTACTATTTTTTCCAAACATCACAAGTCCTGTAGTATTTCTATCCAGCCTGTTTACTGGTGAAGGTGCAAAAGTTCTTTCCCTGTCAGGCCTGTAATCGCCCTTTTCAATAAGATAAGAAATCACCTGATTAGCCAGATGATTTTTTTTCTCATGAGAGTCCCCATGAGTAAGTAAACCAAAAGGCTTCTCTACTATAATAATATTTTCATCCTCATAGGCAATGTTGAACTGTTTCTTTGATTTTTGTGTTTTCTTCACTGCCATAAGAGAATTGAAATCTTCTTCACTGATATACAGGGTAAGTTCATCTCCCTGATTCAGTATAGTCTCCACGCTGCCACGCTTGCCATTAATTTTTATATCCTTTCGAATCAGTTTATAAATATAGCTCAGTGAAGCGTTTTTTAAATACTTTTTCAGAAACCTGTCCAGTCTCTGCTTATCTTCATTATCTGTTATTACCAATTTAATCATGAAATCATTATAACATATTATATCTTAAATATACAACGTAACAAAAATTTAATAAAAAGGTTATATTAATATTCGTCAAAATATGATAAATTATTTATATACTGTTTTAATTAAACTTGAATTTTAGGGGGATTAATCTATGGGAAAGGTTAAAGATATATTATATGATATTAGTGATATATTAACAGCATTTTGTATCGTCATGATTGCAGGTATAGTAATCTGGGTGAGCATTGGAAACATTATGCAATATCCATCCTTTGTAGCAGCAGAAGAAAAACAGAGTGAAAAAAACACTAATTTTGGTTTAGCCGTTCCAGTAGGTGATGGTACAACCAGCGGCAGCGCTGTAACGGGTAGCGCCGTAGGCGGCAAGCCAGCTAAAGGTTCTAATCCTGAGTTATTTTCTATCTATATTAACTATGGAGAATCTGTCAGTGCAATTGCTCAAAAATTTGTTGATGTAGGATTATTTAAATCCGTAGATGAATTTAAAACTTTAGTTAATCAAAAAAATGCTGCTTCAAAACTTAAATCAGGTAATTTTATTATACCCGCCAATGCAACACCAGATGAAGTAATTAACAAAATTACTACTTCACCAAGTGCATAGGTTTATTAGGAAAAAACAAAACAACCGAAGCATTCTGCTTCGGTTGTTTTTTTACATTTTACTATTCATCCAGCATTTTAAGTAAACCATCCAGCTTCTTCCGCTGCTCTGGTGTCATCATCGGTCTGAGAGATTTAATCATATCCATCTGTTTATCAAAAGCTTTTCTGTCTTTTTTCAAAACCTGTTTTAATTTAAGTATTTCCTGCAAAAGCTGATCATCACTTTTCCCTGAGAAATTTTCTGTTGCTTCCGAAATAATATCTGAAGTCTTTTTTGAATTTTTTCCCCCAAGTCCTACCTGACCTGCTAAATCCATTAACATTTTATCATCTATACTCATACTATACCCTCCATCACTAAGGTTTTCTTTATACTATATGCACAACAGGCGGTATTATTTCATACTATGATACATAAGATTTTATTCACAACTAAGACTTGCTCATATTGGAGGTATATTATGAACCCAATTGTTACTTTTGTTCTTTTTATGCTTCTATACCAAGAAGACAATCACTTTCCCAATCATTTTGACACCTTCAGACTGGAACGGCTGCTAGACAACTTAAATACTGCCGTTTCTTCACTGGACCGGATAAACCACCTGAATGAACTTGCCCACGAGCCACTGGTCAAGGGCAACATAGCCCATACCATAGAAGATTCCATACATACTGTAAAACCTTTATTTCCTGACGGAAAACCCCAAAAGCAGCTGGATACCATAGAATCTGTTATTGACAGTTTCAAAAAAATAGGGGGCTTCAAAAAATGGCTCAGAATCTTGGGCCAATGTTAAGCATATTGAATAACCTTTCTACTGCTTCCCTGCCGGATACAAATGATACCAATGCCTACAATTTTGAAGAGCTGCAAGAAAAAGAGGATCCTTACTTATAAGAATCCTCTTTTAATTCATTTTATCGCTGATTTGAAGCATTCAGCACATTCTTTATTTTGTGCTGTACCATTCTCTGAATGGCATCTCTTGCCGGTGAAAGATACTTTCTTGGATCAAATTCTTCTGGCTTTTCGATTAAAAACTTCCTTACTTCCGCAGTCATTGCCAGTCTTAAATCCGTATCGATGTTTACTTTACAAATACCATATTTTGTAGCTGTTGTAATCATATCTTCAGGCACACCCTGAGCTCCCGGAATATTACCGCCATATTCATTGCATCGGGCTACGAACTCAGGCAACACGGTTGATGCTCCGTGAAGGACAAGAGGTGTATCAGGAATCAGCTCGTGAATTTTCTTAAGTCTTTCAAAGTCAAGATAAGGCTCTCCTTTGAACTTATAGGCTCCATGGCTGGTACCAATAGCAATAGCCAGAGAATCTACCCCTGTTCTTTTAACAAACTCCGCAGCTTCATCCGGATCAGTAAATGTTGCAGAACGGGCGTCTACCTTAATATTGTCTTCCACACCTGCCAGTTTTCCAAGTTCTGCTTCTACCACTGCACCCTTGCTATGTGCATACTCAACAACCTGTTTTGTAAGAGCGATATTTTCTTCAAATGGATGCTTGGATCCATCAATCATAACTGAAGTAAATCCATCATCTACACATTTTTTACAAATGTCAAAATCTTCACCATGGTCAAGATGTAAAACAATATCTAAACCAGAATCCTCAATAGCTGCTTCTACAAGTTTTAAAAGGTATGCAGGTCTTGCATATTTCCTTGCTCCAGCTGAAACCTGTAAAATAAGTGGTGCATTTTCCTCTTTCGCTGCATCTACAATTCCCTGTATAATTTCCATATTATTAACATTAAATGCCCCAACTGCATAGTCTCTAGTCAAAGCTTTTGCAAATATCTCTTTTGAAGTGATTAAAGCCATCTCATTACCTCCATATTTTAATCTCATAATATAGTAACATTATATACCATCTTGTCCAATAATTACACTATTAATTATTTTCTTATCCATACAAAATAAGGAGAGTTTTGGAAAATTCCCCTTTTACATAACTCTCCTTTAACATTTTTTATTTTATATTGTCTGTAAACCATTTAATTGCTGGCTTTTTTCAGTTCGATCTCCTTATTTGGTGGTGCCATTAATCCCTTTGGTATATTCACTACACCCTCCGGTGGTGTCATTCCTCCATTCCCGCTATTTTGTGACAGATTCGTTATAATTGAATCTGCAGTGAAATTCGCGAGCTCAGTACTTCCCGCCATAATTTTATAAGATTCTCCCTTTTCAATTACCCCACAGCTTATTACAATATGTGAAAATTCCTTTTCCGGCTTAAAAGATAAAACTGTATCACCTGAACTGTTTACAAGCTTCACTTCAGTTCCAGCTTTCTGGGTTGTTACGGCTGTAGCAATAGTATTTACAGTAGTTCCTGAGCCAGGAGCCTGTGCCATTCCTGAAGATCCTGCAACTATAAGAGTTCCGCCTGTAACCTGAAAAACTCCGTCGTAATCAAGTCCAGCGTTTCCATCATTAGTAGGTCCACTTACTGCTACTGTGCCCCCTGTCATATATCCCGAACCGTTTACATCTATACCATCTCCACTAGCATTTACATTTATCTTGCCCCCACTTATGGTTAATTTCTGTGTTGATGCGGCTTCAGACTCTGTGGTAGAAGTTTTATCGGCGGCAAAACCCACAGGCTCTGTGCTGTTATTCTGCCCTGCCACATTTATGCCGTCATCGCTTGACAGTATATTGATATGTCCTCCTTCTATATTCATCTCTGAACTTTCAATTCCTTCATAGCTCTTCTCAATATCAATATCTCCACCATAAATATCTAATTTGTTGTCTGCATGAATACCATCATCCCCAGTAGAAATTTTAAATGTTCCCGAAGCAACAGCCACAGAATCATCGGAGTGTACTGCATCATCCTCACTGTTAATCTGGAAGTTTCCATCCTGAATAACTACTTTTGTTCCTGCTTTCAAGGCCTTTGCACTTGTAGTATCAATTACGGCAGATTCTGTTGATGCCAGCGTTTTCTGTACCTGTTGGCCTTCTCCATGCTGGGGTATCTGCATATTACTCTGTACGGTTTTAGTTTTAGCTGCAGCTGCTCCCTCACCAGTTTTAATCGTATAATCGCCGCCCAGTGTCAGCAGAGTGGATTCTGCCTGAATTCCATCTTTTCCGCTCACAATGCTAAAGGTGCCATCTCCAATGGTAACATACCCTTTTGTTGTATCTTCTGAATTGGTAGACTTTATACCGTCTCCTCCAGCCTTAATAGTAATGTCACCACTTCCGATGACTACACTGTCTTTTCCTACTATTCCATCATCTGCCGCATTAATGACTAAAGTAGTCTCTGTTATTTCCAGCTCATCTTTACTTGCAATGCCATCTTTATAATTTCCATTAACCGTCAGTTTACCACTGCCGTTTATTTTCAAATCATCTTTTGAAAATATTGCTGCGCTTGGCTCTGAAGAAACTCCGGCCTTTTCTTCATCTGTGGTTTGTTCCTTGTATTCATAAGTGTAATTAGAACCATCAGTAATGGTATTTGCAGTTCCTTTCGGGACTGATATGATAACATTTTTCCCGGAGTTTTTAACATAAACAGGAGCTCCGTCCTTACATGTTATATTTGCGTTATTTAAAACGATTGTTATATTTTCAGTATCGGTACTATCAATTATTACAGCACCATCATTTAGGGTTCCACTTAAAACATAGGTTCCAGCGCTGTGAATAAGCAGGTCGCTGCCTTTGACCGTAGCTCCCTCACCATCAAAGGAAATACTGTCACCCTTTAAAGTAACTTGCTGGTAAGTCCCTGTTTTATAATCTGCATAAGTTTTTGTACTGGTTGCTTTACTTGCTATAGCAGCTAACTGTGTATCTTTATCATAAAGAACTACCTTTTTATTTGTATCCGTCAGGTCTGCTGCGTCTGCCGTAAGTGCAGATATGCCAAAACTGGAAAACACCATTGCTCCAGCAAGTGCGCCAATTATTACTCTTTTTTTACTTTCTTTAATAATTTCTCTTTTCATATTAAATCCTCCTTTCTTATTCACCGTACATAGTCAAAGTAATATTCAGATTTCCGTTTCGTGCTCTGAGTTCATCTATAAATTCTTTATCCTGTATCCCCTGTTTCAAGGTAACTTCATAATTAGCCTCATATAAAGACCCTAAGTCTGTAGTCTTTATCTTTTGTAAGGCGTATCTGCTGGTATATTTATTGAATACTTCATCAAATACATTTTCATAGTTTAAATCTTCAGGTATTACTATTTTTAATTTCTTAGCCCTGTTATTTCCCCCAAAAGTTAATTTCTCTAATATAAGCATTACAATAGACATAAATACTACAAAGATAGTGCTTCCCAGATACATTCCTACACCACATCCCACTCCTGCAGCTGTAGCAAAGAAAATGTACCCAATGTCCTTTGACTCTCCGGGTGCACTTCTGAAACGAATGATAGAAAGCACTCCGGCCAGTGAAAACGCTCTTGCAACATTACTTCCCACAAACAATATAATTACAGCAAGAATAATAGGAAGCATAATTAAAGTAAGTGAAAAGCCCTTTCTGTTCAACACATATTTATTTGATATTAAATATGTAACCGCAATGATTATACCTAGTCCCAAAGCAACTATCATTGCCATGGTTACCTCTACATTGGAAACTTCTGCGCCAGAAGCTATGGTAGTGAGGTTTTCTGTAATTGAATTAAGCATATATAACCTCCTTATCTTTTTTACTGGATAAATAATTTTTAAACTCTGTACCATACTTAGAAAAGCTTACCGGTCTTATTTGTTCTCTTGACAACAGCCCTGTCAGCCAAAGGGGCATAGCCTTGGAAGTCTTTATTTCCATCAGCCACATCCCCGCCTCTAGTAGTGCTTCTCCCTGAGTTCCCTCTTCCAGCTTTAAATGATTTCTTCTGGCTCGTATATTGATATCAAAAGAGACTCTTAAGTCAGGATTTTGTTTTTCAAAGTACGCCATACGATCATAAGCTATCATAACTTTCGGGTAGAGCTTATACTTCTGTGTCATGAAGGATAGTTCTCTTAATACTTGCACATTCATATACTGTTCCACACCAATCTTGCCCCCATTTTCTATAAAGCGATATGCATCCTGGATCTTTATTTTTGTTCTCCTCTTATTTACCAGTCCCTGAACCTTTTTTTTAATCTCCAGAAAAGCGATATCATCTTTTTTAGGAATGCCATAGGTTCTGAGCCTTACTTTTTCTTTATATACAGGTTTTGACAGAGAAGATCTTATCAAGTCATCGTTTTCTGTATCAAAGTAAATATTGCAAATCGAATAGGTTTCTCGGTTTAAATTATTTTTATCAGGTGTCATATGCTTTTCAATTTCACTTAATACCCTGGTCATTTGTTCCTCTTTGACGAAATATTTTTTTTCAAATCTATTAAAAACTTCTATCGCCATATTCTGCTCCTTTCCAACTGTTACTTTTCAGCAACATTTTCCAATAGCTTATGGTCTTATTATGGATTATCAATGTGTAGTGCATACAATTGCTTTGTGAAAGGAATGAAAAGGCAATGTGAAGAATTTGTAAACAAAAAAGACCAAATGTAATACAACACTTGGTCTTTTCCTACTTTTAATTAATTTTTAAAAATTCTGATGTTCTTCAATCAGTTTGTGTTTTGTTTCCCATAATTTCTGGGATAAATCTACATAATAAATCTGTGGGTTTTCAAACCGGAGCAGTTCATCCCATAAAGTTTCAATCTGTTCTTTGCAATATGTCCTGATTTCATCAATATTGGGACTCTTATAAATACACTTTCCATCTTTAAAAATAGGCACTCTCAGATTCTTTGCGTAGAAATTATGAATGGTTTTTCGCTTCCATACAGCCTGGGGATCAAAGATCTCATATGGCTTTCCTTCCACAATCTCTTCACCATCCAATGTAATAACATCTGCAATTACTTTATTTGTATCTTTATCAAACAGTCTGTATACTGCTTTAAATCCTGGATTAGTAATTTTTTCTACATTTTCACTAATCTTAATTTTGGGAATCATTTCCCCATCTTTCTCCAGCGCAGAAAGCTTATATACTCCCCCAAATACTGGTTCAGACTTAGAGGTTATCAGTCTTTCTCCTACTCCGAAAGAGTCAATACATGCCCCTTCCAGAATCACATCTCTTATGATAAACTCGTCTAAAGAATTTGATACCACTATACTGCAGTCCTGCAGACCTGCCTCATCCAGCATGGCTCTTGCCCTTTTGGTCAGATACGTTACATCACCGCTGTCTATTCTTATGCCCATTTTTTCGGGTTTCATTTCTTTAAATATCCGGATTGCATTTGGTACTCCAGATTTAAGTACATTGTAAGTGTCAACTAAGAGTACACAATTATTGGGATAAATTTCTGCATATTTTTTAAATGCCTGATACTCGTCGTCAAACATTTGAACCCAACTATGAGCCATAGTTCCAAGAGCCATTATCCCATAGTCTCTTTCAGAAATAGCACAGGCTGTTCCTATGCATCCGCCAATATAAGCAGCTCTTGATCCTAGAACTGCTGCCGAAGCCCCATGTGCTCTTCTGGTTCCAAACTCCATAACTCCCCGGCCCTTTGCAGCTCTTACTATTCTGTTTGCCTTAGTAGCAATTAAACTCTGATGATTGACTAAAAGCAAAATCATTGTTTCTACAAACTGCGCCTGCATAAGCGGCCCTCTGACCGTTACTAATGGTTCCCCTGGAAAAATTGGAGTTCCCTCTGGTACAGCCCAGACGTCACAGGTAAATTTGAAACCTTTTAAGTATTCTAAGAATTTTTCACTGAAAATTCCTTTTCCTCTCAAATACTCTATATCCTTATCAGAAAAAGATAAATTGTTGAGATATTCAATCACCTGTTCTAACCCCGCCATAATTGCGAAGCCTCCACCATCCGGAATTTTTCTGAAAAACATGTCAAAGTATGCTATATCATTTGCCATATCCGTTTCAAAATAGCCATTTGCCATGGTGAGTTCATAAAAATCAGTCAACATGGTCAGATTAAGACCCTTAGCCATTGGATTCTTCCTCCGTTTTTTCGTTTTATATTTCTATCTATTATTATAAATATATTTTGCTAAATTAACCGTTCTTTTACATTATGCCACCTATCACGTCAGGTGTAAAGACTCAATTTGTAATAAATAGTCCTATAAAAGCTTCTTCAGAAACTCTCCAGTATAAGAATTCTTATTGGCTGCAATTTGTTCCGGAGTCCCGGTGCCTACAATAGTACCACCCCTGTTGCCGCCGTCCGGTCCCAAATCTATAAGATAGTCTGCCATCTTTATTACTTCAAGATTATGCTCAATAACAACTACTGTATTTCCTGCTTCCACTAACCTTTCCAATACCTGAATTAACTTGTCCACATCTGCAAAGTGCAGTCCTGTGGTAGGTTCATCAAGTATATACATGGTTTTTCCTGTGCTTCTTTTGGAAAGTTCTGATGCCAGCTTTATTCTCTGGGCTTCTCCACCTGAAAGCTGGGTAGAAGGCTGTCCAAGTTTAATATAACCAAGGCCTACCTCCACAAGGGTTTCCATCTGCCTTGCAATGGAAGGTATATTTTTAAAGAATTCTGCTGCTTCTGATACATTCATATCCAGAACATCATAAATACTTTTGCCTTTGTATTTAACTTCCAGTGTTTCCCGGTTATAACGCTTGCCTTTACATACTTCACAGGGTACATAAACATCTGGTAGAAAGTGCATCTCAATCTTTATGATACCATCGCCGCTGCAAGCCTCACACCTGCCGCCTTTTACATTAAAACTGAATCTTCCTTTTTCGTAACCCCTGATTTTGGATTCCGGTAACTGGGCGAACAAATCCCGTATCTGGGTAAAGACCCCGGTATACGTGGCCGGATTTGACCTTGGTGTCCTTCCTATAGGCGACTGATTTATATCTATAATTTTATCAATATTTTCTATACCAATAATCTCATCATGTTCTCCTGGCTTTTCTTTTGATCTGTTTATTTTCTGTGCCAGTCCTTTATATAAAATTTCATTGATAAGACTGCTCTTCCCAGATCCGGATACTCCGGTAACACATACCAGCTTACCCAGAGGAATGTCCACATTGACATTTTTCAAGTTATTTTCTCTAGCCCCGTTTATTGTGATAAAAAGACCATTGCCTGTTCTTCTTTCAGCCGGGACTTTTATTATTTTTGTTCCAGACAAATACTGCCCAGTGAGAGATTCCTTACACTTCTTTATGGTTTCCACATCGCCCTGTGCAATCACCTCTCCTCCGTGTATTCCTGCACCAGGACCAATGTCAATTATATGATCCGCAGCATACATGGTATCTTCGTCATGCTCTACCACAAGAAGGGTGTTACCTATATCTGTTAAATGCCTTAATGTTTTTAGGAGCTTTTCATTGTCCTTCTGATGTAAACCTATGCTGGGTTCATCTAAAATGTAGAGTACTCCTACAAGACTGGAACCTATCTGGGTAGCCAGTCTGATTCGCTGTGATTCCCCTCCGGACAAAGTGCCCGAAGATCTTGATAAGGTTAGATAATCCAGTCCCACATCAATTAGGAAACCCAGTCTTGACCTTATTTCCTTCAGAATCTGATGAGCAATAATCTGATCTTTACTGTTCAGTTCCAGATTCTCCATAAATGTTACAGCTTCCCTGATAGGCATATCAGATATTTCTGCTATATTTTTATCACCTACAGTAACGGCCAGTACTTCGGGTTTTAATCTTTTTCCACTGCATATTTCGCATGGTGTGATGCGCATAAACTGTTGCATCTTATCCTTTATAAAATCGGAATTTGTTTCTTTATATCTACGTTCAAGATTGTTTATAACCCTTCAAAAGGATGGTCCCTGTATGATTCGGAATTATTATTTCTACTCTTATAGTAATACTTTAAATGCCTGTTTCCCGTACCGTACAGAAGCTCCTTTTTAAATTTTGCCGGTAGCTTATTGTAAGGGGTATCCAAATCAACTCCGTGTTCATTTGCTAAGGCCTCAATCATCTGTCTGTAAAACCCTGTTATTTCCATGGAGGCAAAAATATTCCCCAGGCATCCTCCTGAAATACTTAGCTCCTGGTTTTCAATAATCAAATCCGGATCAATTTTCTGATTAAATCCTAATCCATTGCATTCAGGGCATGCACCAAAAGGACTGTTAAAAGAAAACATCCTGGGTTCTAATTCTTCTATACTTACACCATGTTCCGGACAAGCTAACTTAGTGGAAAAAGTCTTGTCGTGTACCTCCCCGGTATCTTTATTTTGAATCTGTGTCACAACTAAACCATTCCCATGAGAAATAGAAAGCTCCACAGCTTCAGCCAGCCTGCTTTGGGACCCTTCTTTTATAACAATTCTGTCTACAACAATTTCTATGGTATGCTTAAACGTCTTTTCCAGTTTCACTTCTTCTTCAGTAATGTTTACAAGTTCCCCATCAATTCTTGCACGGGTGAACCCTTCTTTTCTGATTCTCTCTATGATTTTTTCATGCTCACCCTTACGCTCCCTGATTACGGGCGCAAGCATTGTAATTCTTGTCCCATCGTCTAACTGCATTAAACTGTCTACAATCTGATCTACGGACTGGCTTTTGATTTCTATGCCACATACCGGGCAATGAGGTATGCCTATTCTTGCATACATCAAACGAAGATAATCGTGAATTTCTGTCACGGTTCCTACTGTAGACCGTGGATTTTTACTGGTTGTTTTCTGGTCAATAGAAATTGCAGGGGACAATCCTTCTATATACTCCACATCCGGTTTTTCCATCTGCCCCAGGAACTGACGGGCATAAGCGGACAAACTTTCCACATATCTCCTTTGTCCTTCTGCATAGATGGTATCAAAAGCCAATGAAGATTTTCCTGACCCAGAAAGACCTGTAATAACCACCATTTTATCTCTTGGTATTGTAATATCTATGTTTTTCAAATTGTGCTCATTGGCACCTTTTATAATGATTTCGTTTGCCATTTTCTCTCCATTGTATATTATATAGTATGTGTATCGTAATTTAACGATGTTGTTTATATTTCATGAATCAGAGCTTTAATTTATATTCAAATATCTGATCTCTTAACTGGGCAGCCCTTTCAAACTGTAAATCAGAAGCAGCCTGCTTCATCTCCTTTTCCAGCTTGTGAATGTATTCAGTCAGTTCTTTCTTGGTTAATTCCAGTGGGCTCTTACCAGCATAGTATTCCATTTCTTCCTCTGCTGCTTTGGTTGCTTCAATAATTGCTCTGACTGCCTTTTTCACTGTGGTTGGTGTAATGCCGTTCTTTTCATTATATGCCTGCTGGATTCCTCTTCTCCTGTCTGTTTCATCAATAGCCCTTTTCATAGCATCACTGATACCGTCTGCATACATAATAACCCTGCCTTTAGCATTTCTCGCTGCACGTCCTATGGTCTGAATCAGTGAAGTCTCTGTCCTTAAGAATCCCTGCTTATCTGCATCTAAAATAGCCACCAGTGATACCTCTGGAATATCCAGCCCCTCTCTTAACAGGTTAATGCCCACGAGAACATCAAAAGCCCCAAGCCTTAAATCCCGTATGATTTCCATTCTTTCCAGGGTATCAATTTCTGAATGCAGGTATTTTACTCTGATACCTACATTTTTTAGATAATCGGTCAGACTTTCGGACATTTTTTTAGTTAAAGTTGTAATAAATACCCGTTCACCCTGCTCGGTTACTTTATTTATTTCTCCTATCAAATCGTCAATCTGACCTTCGGTCTTTCTAATCTCAATCTCAGGATCTAGCAATCCTGTAGGTCTTATAACCTGCTCTGCAGAAATACCTCCGCTAGCCTCTAATTCATATTTTGCCGGAGTTGCACTTACATATACAACCTGACGGACTATATTTTCAAATTCCTCAAATTTAAGGGGCCGGTTATCTAGAGCGGAAGGCAATCTGAACCCGTAATCCACTAAAGAAGATTTTCTTGATCTGTCTCCCGCATACATAGCATGAAGCTGTGGCAGCATGACATGGGACTCATCTATAACAATAAGAAAATCATCAGGGAAATAGTCAATTAAAGTATAGGGACGATTTCCCGGAGACAATCCATTAATATGACGTGAATAGTTTTCTATTCCCTTACAGCTGCCAACCTCTCTGAGCATTTCCAGATCGTAATGGGTCCTTTGTTCTATCCGCTGGGCTTCCAGTAGCTTCCCCCTGTCTTTCAGCCAGGTCACTCTTTCTGTCAGTTCCTGTTCTATGGTTACAATAGCTCTCTCCATATTTTCTTTTGATGTAACATAATGAGAAGCTGGAAATATGGCAACATGGTTTCTTAATCCTAAGATTTCTCCGGTCACAGGATTCATTTCTTTTATGGTTTCTATTTCATCACCAAAAAGTTCTACCCTGATAGCACTTTCTGCCCCTGCAGGATAGATATCAATCACATCTCCCCTTGCCCGAAACGTGCCTCTTGTAAAAGCCATATCATTTCTAGTATACTGAATATCCACCAGCTTCCTTAATATATCCTGTCTGTTTTTCTCCATTCCCGGCCTTAAGGACAACATCTGATTCTCATAATCAAAGGGGCTTCCCAAACCGTATATACAGGAAACACTGGCAACTATAATAACGTCACGCCGTTCCGCCAGCGCTGCTGTGGCAGAATGCCTGAGCTTTTCTATTTCTTCATTTATATCAGAATCCTTTTCAATATATGTGTCCGTAGAAGGTACATAGGCTTCCGGTTGATAGTAATCATAATAGCTGACGAAATACTCCACCGCATTGTTTGGAAAAAACTCTTTAAATTCTCCACAAAGCTGTGCTGCAAGAGTCTTGTTATGTGATATCACTAAGGTTGGTTTCTGTACTTTTTCAATAAGATTGGCAATCGTAAAAGTTTTTCCAGAGCCTGTAACTCCCAAAAGGGTCTGGTGTTTTTTACCCTTTAAAACCCCCTCTGCCAGCTGCTCAACCGCCTGAGGCTGATCACCCATCAGTTTAAAATCTGAAACTACTTTAAATTCACCCATTAGATTTCCTCTTTCGTATAAAGAACATTTGTTTATTTTTATCATAACATACACCACTTTTATTGTCCAGTTATGATTATTTTTTATTTATACCCTTGTTGTTATACTTTTATCATGATATAATGTCAAAGTATAAATTTTTTATTTTGGTAAGTTAAATCGGTATTTTTTGATATCGATTTTATTAAAATTATAATTGTATACATTTATACATTTTGGAGTGTCATCCAAAATATATAATATTATAATATATTGAGGTGATGATTATGAGTGACAACTATGAAGCTTTTACGGCTGAGAAAGATAGACTAATCGACAGATTGTCAGAAGAAAAAGCCTTTTATATGAGTAAAGCAAAAATTGTAAGTAAAACAGACATCATACCCGATTCTTTGTACATTGAAAAAGATGTAAAAAGAGGACTTCGAAATGCTAATGGAACAGGAGTCATCGTAGGCCTTACTAAAGTCGGTGAAGTTATCGGATATGATTTTGATGAACAGGGAAATAAAGTTCCAATTGATGGAAAATTATATTACAGAGGATATGATGTTGAAGATATCTTCAACAATTGTGTAAAAGAAAACCGTTTTGGATTTGAAGAAGTAACTTATCTGCTCTTGTTTGGTGAACTTCCCAGCAAAGATGAGCTGACGGAATTTAAAAAAATGCTTGGTGCAAAACGTGAGCTGCCAAAGGGCTTTGCCAGAGATATGATTTTGACTGCCCCTTCTAAAAGCATCATGAATAAACTGGCCAGAAGTGTTTTGGCTATGTATTCCTATGATGACAATCCGGAAGATACATCCATAGAAAACGTTTTACGTCAGTCCATAACACTTATTGGACATTTTCCTGCCCTAATCGCTTATGGTTTTCAGGCAAAACGTTCTTCCTTTGACAATGAAAGTCTGCATCTGCACAATCCAATTCCAGAATTAAGTACCGCAGAGAACATATTAAGAATGATCAGGCCTACAGGAGAATACACAGATATAGAGGCGAAACTTCTGGATTTATCTTTAATATTACACGCAGAGCACGGTGGAGGTAATAATTCTACTTTTACAACTCATCTTGTTTCTTCTTCCGGTACCGATACTTATTCCGCCATTTCTGCAGCTGTAGGTTCTCTCAAAGGTCCAAGGCATGGTGGAGCCAATATCGCAGTAATCAATATGATTCATGATTTAAATAATCATGTGAAGGACATTACAAATGAAGCCCAGGTGGAAGATTATCTGGTAAAAGTATTAAAAGGCGAAGCAAATGATGGCAGTGGCTTAATTTACGGACTTGGGCATGCTATCTATACCATCTCAGACCCAAGGGCTGTATTATTAAAGAGTATGGCGAAAAAGCTTGCTGAAAGCAAAGGTTTGGAAGATGCATTCCACTTGTATGAATTTATTGAAAAACGTGGTACTTCTCTATATAAAGAGGTAAAGGGTATTGATAAGCCAATGCCTGCCAATGTAGATTTATATTCCGGATTTGTTTATAGAGCTCTGAATATTCCTGTAGACATTGCCACGCCTTTATTTGCTACTGCAAGGCTTTCCGGATGGTGTTCTCACAGACTGGAAGAAATCATCACAGGCAGACGTCTGATGAGACCGGCCTACAATGGAGTCCAGCCTTATCTAGAATACATTCCCATTCAAAAACGATAAGATATTCCAGAAATAATAAACCTCATTGACAATATATGGAAAACTATTTATAATTTACATATATTGGAAGGAGGTTTTTATGTTTATTTTGATATTTGTCAGCTCAGTAGCTTATTCAGCTATTATCATCTACAGCTTTAATCTGATACCCTATAAATGGCTATGTGATTATGATGCCGATATTTCTAACTGCCCCGCACAAAAACTGCTGTCATTTCCCCTGCACTTTTTCCTGATTTTTTTATTTGCCTTAATTAATCTGCTGCTGATTTTCAGCCAGCCTCATTCAATATTTGATATATTCACCAGTGTTATGATGACAGGTATTCTTGGCCACATATGTCTGTCCGACATCCTTTACCTGATTATTCCCGATCAGCATATCCTGTTAATCTTTATTCTGGGATTCTTAAATGTGAATCCTGAAAATGCCGGTTACAAGCTCACTGGCATCTTTGCCGGAGCCCTGCCATTACTTTTATTGCTTGCTCTTGGCCTCTTATTGAAAGACCGGGAGTATATCGGATTTGGTGATATAAAACTAATGGGTGCTTTGGGTTTCCTTACAGGAAGCGCAAGTATTTTAAATGTATATATAATAAGCAGTTTTCTAAGTGGTATATTTTTTCTTATTTTAGCTTTTCTGACTGTCATAAGAAAAATCCGCACCACACCTGCCTTTATGCCTCTGGCTCCTTTTATCAGCCTTGCATTCACTGCTTGCACCCAGTCATTATAGGCACTACCTGCCCTTGTTCTTTTAATTCATTTGTAATGTAAGTTATGACCCCAGTGAGATTAATTTTTTCAATAATTTCTCCCAGTTCCTCTATGGGCAGCTCCTTATTATTCTGAAACCAGTGTGCCATTATTCCTAATTGAGCCGAAGCCACATATTCTAACGCATATTTCAATTTAATTTTGCCTGAATCATCAATACCTTTTTGCAATTCAAACATTTCTACAACCGTTTCCTGCATAATCTTCTTAAGTTTTTTTATGGCACTTATTTCTGCACTTTCACCAAAAAACAACTCCAGTATAGCCTGTTCCTTATAAAAAAATTCTTTTGGCAGCACCTCTGAGTCTATTTTCTGCCTCATTATCAGTGCTTTAATTACTGGAAGAGCGTGTTCTTTGATTTCTTCAATAGCTTCTTCTTCCACTTTCTCCTTTAAATCGTAAATATCTACGTAATATACATAAAATGTTCCCCTGTTAATTTGTGCTCTGTCTGTGATTTCTTTTATGCTGATTTTTTCAATTCGTTTCTGTTTATATAAATCTAAAAAAGCCTCTTTAATCTTCTGTTTTGTTTCCCGTACGCGACTTGACTCCATGTTACCTCCCTATAATTGAACTTTGACCTTCTGTCCAACATTAACATTACACTTCTCAGGCAGTAAGACTTTAACTCTTACACTTTCCTGATTCCTATTAGCTGCGCTTTGCATTTCTTTAGGGGTATATTGAGCTTTTACGTCTATATATTTTATCTGTCCTTCTACAGAAGTATCCCCCAAATCCACCACAGCCTTCTGATTATATTTAATACAATCCAGTTTATCCTCTGGGAAATAAATCACTGCATACCGTTCTTTTTGGGAAGAAATATCTGCTATATTATATCCAGCTGACACTACATCCCCTTCTTTATAGTTTTTGCTCATTACAATCCCGTCACATCCGGCTACTATGGTATACTTTTGTAAATTTTCATTTTGCTGGTTTAACTGGCTTTCCAAAAGTGCCACATCTATTTCAGCCGCATTGCCGGCTGTTTTATCTGATATATTTTTAATCTGAGCACCTGTATCCGCTACTTTGCTTACCGCAGTTTCATATGCCACTTTTGCACTGTTCAAAGCATCCTCAGAAATGGCATTTTCTTCATATAATGTCTTAGCTTTACTATAATCTTCAGTGGCTTTTTCTTTTAGTATTACAGCACTATCATAGCTGGCTTTAGCCGCATTATAATTGTTATCTGCAACTCCGCCCCTTCCTACTTTGCTGTTATTCACTGCCAATTTAGCCTTCTGTAAGTTCAGAGACAATTGCTCTACTGCATATTTCTGATTGGTATTGTCAATTACTGCGATTACATCACCTTTTTTAATCTGGCTCCCCAGTTCAATAGGGCATTTTACTATTTTCCCTGATACCTCTGCGCAGTGGGGCTCCATGATTCCTTCAACTTCTCCTGTATAACCATGACTGTCTTTTAAATGAATATAAAATATGGCAATTACAGCAATTAATATTACGATGATAAATATGATTTTCCTTTTGGCTTTCATGATGCATTTTCCTCCTTTATATATTCCTGTATCGCTTTAACAGTTTTGTATTGATAATCATAAAAATAACGGATAAGGCAGTCAGAATACTTAGATCAGGAAGTATATCCATAAAGCCTGCATTTTTAAGCATAACATCTTTTAAAGCTTCTGCTGTATAATAAAGGGGCATAAACCGCCCAACCACCTCAAGTGCCGGAGGGAGTGTAAACAGTCCTGTAAAAAATGCCTGAGGAACAATGATGATAGGGATAAACTGTATCATCTGGAACTCGGAGTTTGCCGCTGTAGACACCAGTATTCCTAAAGTCAGTGCAGAAATGGCTGTTACCAATGTGGTAAGTAATACAAGCCAGATGGAACCAACCATCATTACCCTCAGAACATAAACCAGATAAAAAGTAATTGCTGCAGACTGGACTAAATTAATGATTCCAAATCCCAGAACATATCCAGCAACTACCTCCCACCTTTTAACTGGTGTAGATAATACTTTTTCCAGTGTTCCTGTGGTCCTTTCTTTTAGAAAGGATATTCCTGAAATAAGGAATACGAAAAAAAATACTAAAAATCCCATAAGTATAGCTGCAAAGTTATCAAACAAAGACAGGTCTTCTGCACCGTACACATAAGTAATGTCTGTGACCATATCCGGCCTTCTCTGGACAACACCTCTACTGGCTGCTTCTATGGCTCTTATGGCATTCCCTGATCTTGTTGAATCGCTTCCATCTATCCACACATAAACCTTTCCGCTCTTGAGGGTTACCACTGCAGTAACCTTTCCATCTTTAATGGCTTCCGGGCTTTGGCACCGAACAGGCACCGCATTATTCTGGCATAACTCTTCGGTAAACTTTTGCGGTACATTTATTATTCCAATATTAACTGTATCTTCTGCCGTTTCAAACACAAAATACAATAAAGTAAGAATTAATAGAGGAGCCATAAGCATTAATGCTAGTGTACGCTTATCATTCCTTAGCTGCATCAGAATTCTCTTTGCAAGAGCTCTCACCCTCATTTTTCTGCCTCCTCTCCAAAATCACCGTTACTGCTGAAGTATAAAAATGCATCTTCAAGTTTTTCTGCCCCGGCTCTTTTCTGTATTTCGTCAGGCGTTCCTGTTGCAAGTAGCTTTCCTTCTCGCATCATAGATAAATGAGTACATTTTTCTGCCTCATCCATTACATGAGTTGTAATTAAGATAGTTACACCTTTTTCGGTCATCTGATATAGTTCATTCCATATATTTTGTCTAAGCAAAGGATCTATTCCCACAGTAGGTTCATCAAGTATAAGGACTTTTGGTTCGTGCAGTATGGTCATAGCTAAAGATAATCTACGCTTCATTCCTCCAGAGAAATTCGAAACAGACCGGTCTATGCTGGCAGAAAGATTAACCACCTCTATAACCTCTTCAATCCTTTCATTGAGTCTTGCTCCCTCCAATCCATACAACTGCCCGAAAAACTCCAGATTTTCTCTGGCAGACAGATCTCCGTAAAGAGCATCTGACTGTGCCATATAGCCAACATTTCTCATCAGATCCAAATCAGGCATTTTTCTATTTAATACAAAGACTTCTCCAGAAGTAGCTTCTGATATTCCCGCAATTATTTTTACTGTAGTTGATTTTCCACACCCTGAAGGTCCCAGCATACCATAAATATTTCCATAGGGCACCTCAATGCTTACGTCCGTTAAAACCTGATGTTTTCCAAAACTCTTATTTATATGTTTAAGTATAATGCAGTTTTCTTTTTCCATTTATTACACCGCCTCTAAGCTTCCATTAAAACCAACAACGTGTTGTTATGTTTTTATAATATAAAAAAAACAGGTAAATTAAAATAAACAATTTACCTGTTTTTGTTGGTTTTTAATATTTTTAAGAATTATTTGCTTTCAGCCAGCTTTTTATAGCCTTCATATCGTTCCTTAGCATATTCTTCTGTCATATCAAATAATTTATCTGCAATATCCGGGAATTCTCTTGCCAGTGAAGAATATCTCATCTGACCCATAATGAAATCCTTAAAGCTTGCAGTCGGAGCTTTTGAATCAAGAATAAACGGATTTTTACCCTTTTTCTTCAGTTCAGGGTTAAATCTGTATAAGTGCCAGTAACCAGCTTCTACTGCATCCTTAATGTTCTCCTGAGATTTACCCATACCTTTCTTCAGCCCATGATTGATACAAGGTGAGTATGCAATAATCAGTGATGGTCCGTCATAAGCTTCTGCTTCCGCTATTGCCTTAAGCAATTGTGCCTTATCTGCACCCATACCAACCTGTGCAACATACACATAGCCATAAGACATAGCCATCATGCCCAAATCTTTCTTCTTTATTTTCTTTCCAGAAGCCGCAAACTTAGCTACTGCTGCTGCTGGAGTGGCCTTGGATGCCTGTCCACCTGTATTGGAGTAAACTTCTGTATCGAATACAAGTATATTTATGTTTTCACCGGAGGCAAGCACATGGTCCAGTCCACCATAACCGATATCATAAGCCCATCCGTCACCGCCAAGCGCCCAGACTGACTTCTTAACCAGAAAATCCTTATTGTCTGCAATTCTCTTACATAGCATCTGGATTACTCCATCTGATGTTTTAAGATTATCTATGCAGTGCATTACTTTATCGCTCTTTACTCTGGATTCTTGTCCATCCTCTTTATATTCCAGCCATTCTTCAATAGCTTCTTTTAAGTCTTCTGGAATGTCAAGTTCCATTAAGGCCTTCATAGTATGCTCAATTCTCTCCCGCATCTGCTTCGAAGCAAGCAACATACCATAACCATATTCTGCGTTATCTTCAAATAAGGAATTTGCCCAAGCCGGACCTCTGCCATTTTCATCTTTGCAATAAGGCATAGATGGCGCTGAAGCTCCCCATATAGAAGAACATCCCGTAGCATTTGCGATAAGCATTCTGTCACCAAACAGCTGAGTTACCAACTTTATGTATGGTGTTTCACCACATCCTGCACAAGCCCCTGAGAACTCAATATATGGTTTAGCAAACTGGCTTCCCTTTACAGTTTCTTTATCCAGTAAATTGTTCTTTACCGGAATTGTTGTGCTGTAAGTCCAATTGTCTGCTTCTTTTACTACTTCTGCATAAGCTTTCATATTCAGGGCTTTGCCTTTAGCAGGACAGATGTCTGCACAGTTACCGCATCCTAAACAGTCTAATGCAGAAAGCTGCATTCTATAATGATATCCTTCAAGACCCTTTCCTGTTGCTGGAACAGTTTCAAAAGCGAAAGGAGCTTTTTCTTTTTCCTCCTCTGAAAGAAGAACCGGCCTGATAGCTGCGTGAGGACAAACAAAGGAACATTGATTACACTGAATACAGGCTTCTTTATTCCATTCAGGAAGGTGTATTGCTACTCCACGTTTTTCATAAGCACTGGTTCCTGAAGGGAATGTTCCGTCTGCTCTGTCCTTAAAGGTACTTACAGGCAGGTCTTCCCCTTCCTGCTTATTCATCGGAATTAAAACTTCTTCAATAAACTCAGGTAACACTTCCGCTTTGCCTTTAGGATTTTCAGCATTTACCCATTCTGCAGGGACTTCAATCTTTTTGATACCATTAATTCCGGCATCAACAGCCTTCCAGTTCATTTCTACAACATTCTGGCCCTTTTTCTTATAAGTCTTTTCTATACCTTCTTTCAGATATTCTACCGCTTTATCCATAGGCATTACATTGGTCAGTTTAAAGAACGCTGCCTGCATAATCATGTTGATTCTGCTGCCAAGTCCGATTTCTTCGGCGTATTTCCAGGCATCTATAATATAAAAATTAATATTCTTTTTTGCCAGTTCTCTCTTAACTTTTGCAGGAAGATGTTCTCCTACTTCTTTGCCATTTTCCCACAGACAGTTTAATAAGAAAATTCCGCCCTTCTTCAAATCTTTCAGCATATCGTACTGTCTTAAATAAGCCTGATTATGACATGCCACAAAGTCTGCCTGGTTAATCAGATAAGTGGATTGAATAGGATGTTCACCAAATCTTAAATGAGAAATGGTTACCCCTCCGGATTTTTTAGAGTCATATGCGAAATAACCCTGGGCGTATAAATTGGTCTTATCTCCGATAATCTTAATGGCAGTTTTGTTTGCACCAACTGTACCATCTGATCCCAGACCCCAGAATTTACACTTTATAGTTCCTTCTGGTTCTCTTGCGATTCCTTCTGTATATGGCAGTGAAGCTCCTGTTACATCATCTTCAATACCGATTGTAAAATGATTTTTTGGCTTCTTATGATATAAATTATCATATATGGCATGAATCATACCTGGAGTTGTATCTTTTGAACCCAGTCCATATCTTCCTCCATAAACTTCAGGAGCATTTCTTTCTCCATAAAGCATGGTTCTTACATCCTGGTATAATGGTTCTCCCAGTGCTCCAGGTTCCTTGGTTCTGTCCAGTACTGCAATTCTTTCAACCGTCTTAGGGAGCACATCCATAAAGTATTTCTTAACAAATGGTCTGTATAGTCTTACCTTGATCAGTCCAACTCTGTGACCTTCAAGAATAAGCTTATTCATAGTTTCTTCAATAGTTTCGCAGACAGAACCCATAGCCACAATTACGTTCTCTGCATCAGGTGCACCTACATAGTCGAAAGGCTTATAACTTCTTCCTGTTAATTTGCTTATTTCATTCATATATTCCACAACAGTTTCTGGAACATCTTCATAATATTTATTTGAAGCTTCTCTGGCCTGGAAAAAGATATCCGGATTCTGTGCAGTTCCTCTGATTACAGGATGCTCAGGATTTAATGCACGATCTCTGAATTCCTGCACTGCATTCCAGTCTACCAGCTTCTTAAAGTCTTCATAACCGATTACCTCTATTTTCTGGATTTCATGTGAAGTTCTGAAACCGTCAAAAAAGTGAAGGAAAGGCACTCTTGATTTTATTGATGCAAGATGAGCGATACCGCCTATATCCATAACCTCCTGTACAGACCCTGATGCAAGCATTGCGAAACCAGTCTGTCTTGTAGCCATAACATCCGAATGATCTCCAAAGATACATAGTGCATGAGTAGCTACTGTTCTTGCTGCCACATGAAATACTCCAGGTAACAGTTCTCCTGCAATCTTATACATATTAGGAATCATCAACAGCAATCCCTGGGATGCTGTATATGTAGTAGTCAGTGCACCTGCTGCAAGAGAACCATGAACAGTTCCTGCTGCACCGGCCTCTGACTGCATCTCTGCAACCTTTACAGTCTGGCCAAAAATATTTTTTCTGCCATAAGCAGACCATTCATCAACAATTTCACCCATAGTTGATGAGGGCGTTATAGGATAAATTGCTGCAACATCAGTAAATGCGTATGATACATGTGCTGCTGCTGTGTTACCATCCATAGTTCTCATTCTACTCTGTGTCATCTTTTCCTCCCTATAGTTAAGTCTTAAATCAGACTCATTAAGCTTTACATAATAAATAACTCATAACTCAATTTAATTGTATCAGCAAAATAGTTACTATTTTTGTATTAATTTTTAAACATATATTTTTCGCTAATGTATTCACTTTATACTATATTTGCATCAATGTCAACATGTACATAAAAAAATACAATATACAAGAGACATTTATAAATCCCTTGATTTTAAGCATTCTACCTTTTTATTATTCATGACATTTTTTTGTCAATGCATATTTATTTGTTTGAATCAACAAATTCACTATTTGATATAGTGAATTGTCACAAATACCCAAGGTTTTGTATGAATATTTATTCTAATATTTTTATAAAAAATATATAAAAAATATCCCATTCGAAAAATTTTTTTGAATGGGATATAGCAAACTAATCATACCATAGTTTTTTTCTATGGTTATTCTTTGGTTTTTTTATGCTATGGCCGACCTGCTAACCTAAATAGTATTATGCGCTTATCAGATACAGAAGAACAATGCCCGGGATTCCAAGGGTGCCAATCCCAAAGCCCGTGATGACATTTACCGGTAAATGCACCCCAAAGCCCGCTCCGATTACATTAATAAAAATTAATATTATCCCCCCGCATATACTGTTGATAATTATTTTAAAAATAAACTTGCCAGAGAAAGCAAAAAACTTTGCTAAAAGAAATATAATCAGCAAGCCAGCTGCATAAGCTAGAAATATAATCACTTCCATTCCTGTGTCCATATTTTTCTCACATCCTTTGTAATGTTTTGTATAGAATATGTCGGACAGGAACAAAATAGAATTAATTAGTAATTAGAGAAAGGAAATTACATATGATTCAATTCAGCGGACTGGCTGATAATGCCGAAAAAATTTATAAAAAAATTACGGGGGCGCCTGTTCCTCCAGACGAAAATCAGATGATTATTTCAAATTTAAAAGAGGTACACAATAAAATTGCCCGTTCTGAATCAATATTCAATGAGCTTACGGACAGTGATTTAATAGACTATGCAACTTACGACATTCTTGCTGAAAAGGCAAGATATACCTATTTGATAAAGCAGGCAAAAAAAAGAAACTTGCATTTTTAATCACAAGTTTCTACGACCTTCCATAGCTTTGGACAGGGTTACTTCGTCTGTATATTCCAAATCTCCGCCAACAGGTATACCATGTGCGATTCTTGACACGGTTATACCTGATGGCTTGATTAATCTGGCAATATACATTGCAGTAGCTTCACCCTCAATATTTGGATTTGTTGCCAGAATAATTTCATTGACATCATTTTCCTGAAGCCGCGTAATAAGCGATTTCAGGTTGATATCTTCTGGTCCAATTCCTTCTAAGGGGGAAATAGCTCCATGCAGCACGTGATAAAGTCCTTTGAATTCTCGGATTCTCTCCATGGCTGCTACCTCTTTAGGGCTTTCTACAACGCAGATAACACTCTGATCCCGGTCCGGATCAGAACAGATTGTACATGGATCTGTATCAGTCAGGTTTCCGCAGACGGAACAGTATTTCATGTTGGTCTTTGCATCAATAATAGCCTGTGCAATAGCAAGAGCTTCTTTGTCTTCCATTGCAAGAATATTAAAGGCAAGTCGCTGGGCTGTCTTATTGCCAATTCCCTGAAGTTTGGAAAGTTCATTAATCAGTTTATTTAATGGTTTCGCATAATATTTCATTTATTCTGCATCCAATCTTTATTACATCAATCCAGGAATATTTAATCCTCCAGTGATTTTGCCCATTTCATTTTGGGAGATTTCTTCCATCTGCCTTAAAGCTTCATTTACTGCCACCAGAATTAAATCCTGAAGCATTTCAACATCATCCGGATCAACAACTTCTGGTTTAAGCGCTATATTGGTAACCTGCTTTGCACCATTTACTGTCACAGTTACAGCTCCGCCCCCTGCCGTAGCAGTAGCTTCCATTTTTTCTATTTCTGCCTGAGTTTCTTCCATTCTTTTCTGCATAGCCTGCACCTGCTGAAGCTGTTTTTGCATATTGCCACCCATGCCGCCGCCCATGCTAGGCTTTTTTCCTGCTCTCATACCTTTTCCCATTCTAATTTCCTCCTATATCTATATTAATTCAATATTAATTCCCAATGCATTTTCTGCATTCTTCTTTATACTTGCTATATCAACACCATTGGAGTTTCCACTTTTTTCTCCCTTTACTCTGCATAGGAGTTCTCTGCGAATTCCTGTGTGCTCAGCCATAATGTCTTCCAGAACTTTCTTTTTCTTCTCCACGTAATTTTCAATAGCAGAACTGGATGCCATAACCACAAAATGTTTATCATTTATCTCTACAAGGTCAGTTCCCGTCCTTATGAGATTAAAACTTGCACTGGAAGCCTCGCCCTCTTCAAAAATAGAATGCCATAAGGCATCTTTATCCACATCAGCAGAAGCTGATATAATTCTTCCACTTTCAGGCTCCTGAGTATTGACAGCAGCCGATGTAGGCATCTGCCTCCTCATTGAGTCTTCCCTTGTCCCCGTTGTTTTATCGCTTAAAGGCTGGAACCCCGTCTGCTGTTGTGGCTGCTGCGCATAGGTGGTTTTCTGCAGCATCCCCGTGGCCATTTTAACCATACACAACTCCAACAGTACTCTGGGCTGAGTAGACCATTTTGCATCTGCCATAGTTTTAGAAAGCTCAATAATACCATTATTAATTTCCATAACATCCAGTCTCTGGCTCTGCCCACAGATTCTTTCTATGTTTTCACAGGACATGTTCAGCATGTCTTCTGCGTTATTTACAAATTTCGTTATCAACAGATTTCTATAATGAGTCACCCAGTCTTTCATAAATTGTCTGACGTCTTTTCCATCTGCCAGTACTCTGTCTAAAAGCAACAGGGCTTCTGCAACATTATGCCTGGTTACTGCATCCGTGATTTCCAGAAATGTCTCTTCTCCTGCAGTTCCCAATATATCCAGAACATCCTCCCTGGAAATGTCTTTGGAGCCTGCTGACAAACACTGATCCAGTATGCTCAGCCCATCTCTGACGGAGCCATCAGCATTGGCTGCCACCAGGGCAAGTGCCCTGTCATCTATCTTTATATCCATGGTCTGGCAAATACTCTTCATACCTGATTTTAACACCGCCTCAGGAACCCGCCTGAAGTCTAAGCGCAGGCATCTGGAAAGAATAGTTGCCGGTAGCTTCTGAGGTTCTGTAGTTGCCAGTATAAACATTACATTCTCCGGTGGCTCTTCTAAGGTTTTTAAAAGAGCGTTAAAAGCCCCCGATGAAAGCATATGTACTTCATCGATAATATAAACTTTCTTCCGCCCTACAACAGGAGGATATTTTACACTTTCTTTCAGTTCACGGATATTATCTACACCATTGTTTGATGCTGCATCGATTTCTATCACGTCCATAAAAGTACCTTCTTTTATGGCCTTGCAATTATCACAAACTCCGCAGGGTCTGATATTTTCAGAAGTACAGTTGACTCCTTTGGCTAAAAGTCTTGCAGTAGTAGTTTTTCCTGTACCTCTGGTCCCGCAGAACAAATATGCATGTCCTGTAGCATCCCCTGCAATCTGGTTTTTTAAAATTTTTACAATATGTTCTTGTCCTAAGACTGTGTCAAAGGTTTCAGGGCGATACGCTCTATATAATGCTGTATACATACTTACACTTCCCCTCTTCCGTTCATGGTTGACCATCAGCCAATCAGGCATCCGATTCTTATTTCAGATAAAATAAAAACTGCCCTTTAAAAGCTCCGCCGACTTTGGAGAAGGCTTGTCTGCGGCACATAAGAGCTTCCACTTATTGCTGCTTCCTTCCGGACCTGACAAGATTCGCAGAGTCTTATTGCGCAGGACCCTAACCTAATCAGACGGAGCTTTTAAAAGGCAATTCATACTTGTATAGTATACAAGTTTCATTTTATAAAGTCAACTACAATTTACAAGCCAAGAGTATGCTGCTCTTGGCTTTAGATATTTTTTAGTATTAAACTATGCGAAATAGTTAAAATAGCTTCCAGATGAACCTCTTGATGAAGTAGAGGAAGTTCCTCCCCTAATATAAGTAAATTCTCTTTTAATTTCTTTTTCACATTTGCCTCTATGTCAGAACTTGCCGCTGTAACCTTACCTGCAAAAGAATCTTTTCCATTAAAGGCCTTCTTAAGATTTTCCAGTGAAGCTCCGCTCATTTCCTTTTTATTCATGGTGAGACTTCCATCTTTCAGTACCGTTATACCTGCATTTTTAAGAATATCTTTATTGTCTTCTGCATATTCCGCAAGCTGGGCAATAAATTTTTTATTCTCTGTGCCCCCAAGCTTTGTTAAACTGGAAATCATGTTATTGTAATCATTCACAAAATCAGTTGCTTCACTTACAACGTTTTTTGTGCTGTTAGACTTTTGTGCTTTGTCAAATACGGAATTATCTGTTGTTGCAGTAAGTCTTTTACCAACTTCCTGAATGTCCTGAGAACTGTTTTGTGCAATTTTACTATATGTTTTCAGCTGAACGGTTAACGCAGCATTACTGGAATTTGAACTTGAAGTTGAGTTTGCATTTTTTAATGAATTTGCTGCAGCATTAGTTCTACTGTGTTTAGATACAAATGAGCTTCTAAGCCTGCTGACTCCGCCCCGTCCTCCTGAATAATTTTTAATATTCCGATAGCTGGTTCCTGATGTATAACTCATGTTTTTCCCCCCTTGAATTAGATCCCACTATATTTTAATTTCTGCAACGAATTAAATCTATTTTATATATCGTCACTATTGTCCAATAACTTTATACAATTCATCACTTTCTGGTGGAAAAATTTCGCATAATTTACCATTTTCGCATATACGTGACATAATTCCATAGTTCTTTTCTTTTATGACACCAATGCAGCTTATCTTTATGCCTTCCCTTTTCATAGCTTCCTGAATTTCTTCTTTATGTTCCGGATGCACAATAATCAGCATACAGCCACTGGAAATTAAACGAAGATAATTAATATTAAAAATACCAGATATTTTTTTGGTGATTTCCTTCACCGGAATTTCGTCTATCCAGAGTTCACATCCGTTTCCAGAGATCTGGCACATCTCCCACACTGCTCCAAGGATGCCGCCTTCTGTTATATCGTGCATACCGGCAGTTCCTATCTGACCTGCAATTACCCCTTCTTTAACAACACTTACCTGAAGAAGAAGCTGCTTTGCTTCTTCTATTTCTTCCTTTGTACAGGACTCTTTAAGTCGTTCTTCAAAATCAGAAGCAATGATCCCAGTTCCTTCAATACCAGCCCACTTGGTCATCATAATAAAATCACCGGGCTGCATGGCCTTTGCCTGCTGAGAGGTTCCTTTTCCAGCCTTACCTATTGCCGTTGATACTATAACCGGTGTATTGACCGCTGAGGTAATTTCTGTATGTCCACCTATGATTTCTACCCCAAGTTCTGCTGCAGTCTCCCCCGCCTGCTCCATCATCATACTGATATCTTCTTCAGTAGTTCCTACCGGCAACATTACTGCAAGCATGATTCCCAAAGGCTGTATGCCATTTGAAGCTATATCATTACAGGTAATGTGTATGGCTAGTCTTCCAATCTCATTTACTGCTGCTGTGATAGGATCTGTAGACATGACACATTCATATTGTCCAAAATCTACTGTTGCACAATCTTCTCCGATTCCCGGCCTAATTAAAACATCCGGACTTTTATAGGTTATTTTTTCAAATACTATTTTTTTTAATAAATCACTGTCCAATTTTCCAGACTTAAGCATTGACTTTCACCTCTTATTAAATAAAAGCTTTTCCACTGTTATTACAATTTTTTGTTTTTAATGACCCCATATATCACATGATACTTCAGCCACTACATTTCTATATTATCATATATAGCGTGATTATTAAATGTACTATTTTGACCCATGTGGTATAAAACACAAAATACCATGAGATAATTCATGGTATTCTGAATTCTTGTCCTCTTCCAAAATATTTAAAAGTTTCTTGTAAATAAAAAATCCTCTATTTTAAAAGAAGTACATTTACTAGTTTATCAATTCCGCTTTTCTTACAAGTTTAATAATTACAGCAGCACTTTCTGCACGTGTAAAATTTCTTTTAGGGTTTAAATATCCTTTTTCTCCTTTAAAAAATCCATAGCTTACACATTTGGATGCTGCATCTACAGCATAAGAGGAAATAGTACTTGAATCCTTAAAATCCTTAAGCTGATTGTTGATAACCTTTTCCTTAGCAGTTCCGTCTAAGCCAGCAAGCTTCGCCGCCTTTAAGAGCATTGTCATAGCCTGTTCTCTGGTAATCAAGTCTTGAGGCCCAAACTTACCGTTGGTATAGCCCGTCAGTATTCCATACTCATATGCTGCATTAATGTAATCGTAATAAGGGCTGTTATTAGGTACATCACTGAATTGGCCAATGCTGCCAGAAGTCTTTAATGCCAAAGCCTTTACAATCATAGTAGAAAATTCAGCTCTTGTTATTGCCCTGTCAGGTGAGAAATTGCCATTTCCGGTTCCGTCATCAATTAGTCTTGAACCAACTTCATTTACATATTCCTTTGACCAGTGTTTCTCAACATCCTTAAAAGTAACAGGATTCCATATAACCGTATAAGTGCTGTTGGTATGACTGTTCAACTCTGCATAGTGCTTTCCGTCAATGAAAATAATTTTAGTAGGAATATGAGAGAAGGTTCCGTCGCTGTTCACAACAACACCTGTAGTTATCTTTTTAGGATCAACCCCTGCAGGTAGTGCTATGGCTCTCTCAACGTAGCCCTGGTACTTGGATACACCGATTGTTTTTTCGCCGTAATTGCAGTTTACTTCAAAATCTAACGGCTTTACAACAAGCTGATATCCCTTGCTATCTGCTGTCTTGCTAACCATGTTCACAACTTCTTTTGATGGATTGGAAATTTTTAAACTTATAGTAATTTCCCCTGACTGAACATGGTCTCCAAATTGATTTGCGATATCATCAATTTTTATATCGGCTGCAGGCAGGGTATAAATTGCTTTCTCTGTCTTAATTTCAATAATTACGTTCTTTGATTTCATGTTCTTTAACATTTGACCGTTTAGCAGCGCTGAAACAGCATCAGAATTGTTAAGAACAGGTATTATAATCTTATTTTGATTGGTTGCACTCATTTTATCAACATTTTCTTTAATCGCTGCTTCGTCCAGCGTTACTTTTGTAGTTTTTATTCCATCCTTTTGCTCAACTTCTTCTGTAGCAGCCTTCACAGATTTATCATCCAGAACAACAGCAGTTAAGGTGTTTGCTGGCAGAGAAGCAGTTGCCCTTCCACTACCTCCTGTCCCTGGGGAATCTCCTTTTCCTGTTGTCTTAGCAGCTTTACCTTCACCCTTTATGTAGAAACTAAAGGGTTATTATTTTCATCGTTATTGGGTATAGTAACTATGCCTGTTTTGGAGCCAGTACTGGCAGGATCAAATTTAACAGAAAAAGTTGTTGTCCCTTCTGGAGCTATTGTTATCCCAGCAGGTGTTAGTATTGTAAAATCTGAAGACACTGCATTTGTTGGTGTTTTTATGCTAATTGAATCAGTCAAACTCAACGGAAGATGTCCCGTATTAGCTACCGTAAATTCTCGTGTTATCCCACCAGAGCTTACAAAAGCTACTCCAAAATCCGTATTATCTACATTTGAAGGAATACTGTCGTTATTTGATATTTGAGCATGGTTTCCTGATACTTTTATTACAGGTTTATCATTATCATTAATCGTACATTCTGCCTGATTCTTAGTAAATCCTCCAATACTTGGGTTTGAAAGCTTTACATAAAAGCTTTCATTATTTTCATACGCTGAATCATCCTTTATTGGTACTGTTATAGCAGCAGATGTGCTCCCCGCAGGAATAGTCACCGTACCGGAGGTGCTGTCGTAATCACCATCAGCAGTTTTTGCTGTATTGTCAGCCGTAGTATAATCAACTGTAATGTCACTACTGTAGGCATGAGAAAGTGATACTGTAAACGAAGCATTATTTGCAGCTTCATCGACAACTTGATCTCCGATAGAAATGTCAACTACGTTGGAGAAATCAATTGAATCGATCCCCAGCGTACAACCAGTAGAATTTTTAATAACAACTGTGTCTATATCATCCCAAGAACTTCCAAATGAGATTAACCCTCCATATTCCTGAAAAGTATCATCATAAATAGTGCTTAAATTATTGGTATATTTAGTCTGACCACCACAATCACAATCTTCTTTCATATCTACAAATGCTGCTTTCGTTTCTCCGTCAACGCCTTCTTTATATCCTATTATACTAACTCCTGTATCTGGTCCCATAGTCCATAAATAAAGAGAATTGAGATTAAAGGCACTTTCTGCTTTAAATTTAAATTCAGTAGTATAAGTATCTGGCCATCCCAGTGCATCATCAACTATCATATAGCCACTAAGTCCTGGAACACTTTTTTCACCAAATGATAACACATTACGATAATTTTGAACGTTAGTTATTGTAATAAGACCTGAACCATTACATGAAAAAATTAAGTCTCCCACAATTTGTGAACCAGTTGTTGCAGTTTCACCAAAGCTATCAAAATTCTGATCTGCTGGAGTTTCAGCCAAAACTGGATTAAAAAAAGCTCCTATAAAAATAAAAAAGAATGAAGTTGCAAATAATACTAAATATCTGTGTGTTGTTTTCTCCAAGTTCATTTCCTCCTAATTCCTTTGTTTGGTAAACAACGTAATTTTATATGATTATTTACATTATATAACAAAATATAACATGGAACAATAATGGCAAATAAACTGACACTGAAAATTTACTTTATTATGAGAAAAAGGGGTCGCGCATATTATTGCAACGGCCCCATAATTATAAATTCTTCTTCTGTTATGATTTTAATTCCTAACTCTTTTGCTTTTTTATTCTTTGATGAATTGGATAAAGCATCATTATTGATAAGATAATTTGTTTTTGAAGTAACAGACCCAGTAACCTTTCCACCCTTGCTTTCAATCAGTTTCTTTAATTCATCCCGGTTCTCAAAGTGATCTAAAGTCCCTGTGATTACAAAAACCATTCCCTCAAAAATCTGTTCTGCTGGCTGACTGTAGCTAACTTCCTCAAAGGTAATTTCGGCCAGCACGTCCTGAACAATTTTTTGTTTCTTTGGATCCCTGAAAAATTTAACATAAGCTTCGGCCATGATAACGCCAATGCCATCAATCTCAACCAATTCCTCTTCAGATAGCTGCTGAATCTTCCCCCAGTCATACCCGCAATTTTTACAGATGATTTTTGCATTAGCTACACCTATGTTCGGGATGCCCAGACTATATAGAAGCCTTACTGGTGTTGTCACACTGGCTTTTTTAACGGAAGCTGTCAAATTCTTAAAGGATTTTTCACCAAACCCTTCCATCTCAATAATCTCTTCCTTAAACCTTTCAACATGGAATAAATCCGCCAGTTCCTTTATCAGTCCCCGGGCTATTAATTTCTCAATAGTAGCCTCTGACAAGCCCTCTATATTCATGGCGTCGCGGCTGACAAAATGCGTAAATGATTTAATCTGTTTTGCCAGACATTCAGAATTTGTACAACAAAGTACTTCTACCCCATTATCATTCTTTATAGCAGTATGACCTCCGCACACAGGACATTTGTCCGGTATATTATCAATTCCACTTCGTGTTAAATTGTCCGCAATCTGAGGAATAATCATGTTGGCTTTATAAACTTCTATGGTATCTCCACTGCCCAGTTCCAGCTGGCGCATAATACTGATATTGTGTACACTGGCACGGCTTACCGTTGTCCCTTCCAGCTCAACCGGATCAAATATTGCTACGGGATTAATCAGACCAGTCCTTGAAGCACTCCATTCAATCCTCTGCAGCGTAGTTTCTTTTAGTTCATCCCTCCACTTAAAGGCTATGGCGTTTCTAGGAAATTTTGCTGTATTCCCAAGGCTTTCGCCATATTGTATATCGTCTATTAGCAATACCAACCCATCCGATGGGAAGTCATTATGTTCAATTTGCGCTGCAAACCATTCAACATCCTCATGGATTGTTTCTGAAGAAGTCATCCTATATTCCACTACATCAAAACCCAGAGATTGAAGCCAGTCAAGCTGGTCTTTTCTGGAGTTGGTAGTAGAGATACCTAATGCAGGATTTTTCACTTGTGCTTCTTGCTGCTCTTCAGCCTGAACCAATGAAAACCCAAAGAATTGTACGTTTCTTTCTTTGGTAATCTGGTTATTTAATTGCCTGACACTGCCGCTGCACAGGTTTCTTGGGTTCTTATATTTGGCATCCGCCTCGCTAATCTGATTATTAATTTTTTCAAACTCTGAATAGGTAATTACCGCCTCACCTCTAAGTACCAGCCTCCCTTTAAATGGAATGCTTACCGGCGTATTGGCAAATACTTTTGCGTTATTTGTGATTACTTCACCAATTTCGCCGTTACCTCTTGTCACCGCTTTTACCATCTTTCCACCTTCATAGGTAAGAACTATGGTCAGACCGTCCAGCTTCCAGGAAAGTACGCCCTTTTTATTCCCTAAGAAGGCAGCTAAAGTATCTACATCTTTTGTTTTGTCGAGAGACAGCATTCTTGAGGCATGGGCTTCTTTTGGCAAATCGCTCAGCACTTCATACCCCACATTTACGGTGGGACTGTTTGCCAGAGTTATCCCTGTTTCTTTTTCCAAGGCCACCAGTTCGTCATACAGTCGGTCATACTCTATGTTTGGCATGATTTCACGGCTCTCCTGATAATATGCCTTTGCCGCCTGATTCAAAAGCACAATTTTAGCTTTCATTTCCTGGATTCTATTATCCATACTATTTTCAACTGGATTTTCCATCTACATCCCTCTTACTCTATATTTTTTTAATTGGTGCAATGTCTTTCGCAAGCTTTTTCATACCTGCTGAATCAAACATTACACTGATAGTCTTTCCATCTGCAGAGACTACCATACCTTCTCCAAACTTAGCATGGTTCACCCTGTCTCCAGCCTGAAAATCTGCATTTCCTCTGGATGCTGCGCTTTCCTTAGAGTCTCTCTTGGCTGCTGACAAAGGATCAAAAGGCATGGTTGGACTGGCACTGGCAAAGCCATCATTTCCACCTCTTAGAGCAGAAGCTCCCGGCCTGCTACCCAAATTACCCCAGCTGCTTCCTGTTCTTGAAGCAGGTGCTTTCTGGGCTGCTGTACCGCCAAATCCGGAGCCGCTTCCCCAACTGTTGCCAAAGCTGCTTCCCAGACCATTTTCCAGATTCGCTGATTTCTTCTCATAAACCCCGTCTCCTGCCAGAAGTTTTTTATCAATTTCCCGCATAAACTGTGACTCTCTGGTATATTCTGTCTTACCATAAAGTGTACGCATCTGTGCACTGGTCATAAATAAACGTTCTTTAGCTCTGGTCATGCCTACATAACAAAGTCTTCTTTCCTCTTCAAGCCCTGCTGGCTTTTCCAGCGCCCGCCATCCAGGAAATAACCCATCTTCCATTCCTGGAAGAAACACCACTGGAAATTCCAATCCCTTAGCACTATGCATGGTCATCAGAACCACCGCATTTTCATTTTCATTGTGGTTGTCCACTTCTGCAACCAGGGCGATTTTCTCCATAAAATCCGATAAAGACAGTTGTGGGTCTTCTTTTTCATAATCGTATATTACAGATTTAAATTCCATAATATTTTCTATCCTGCCTTCGGCTTCAACAGTATTTGCATCTTCCAGTGATTTAAGATAACCTGTATTTACCAACAATCCATCGTAAATATCAGACACTCTCAGATTATCCTTTTCTTCACTGTATTTAAGTATGGTATCTACCATCTTACGCACACTGGCTACTGCTTTGGAAGGAAGCCCCATGACCACTTCATCGTCTTTCAGGGTTTCAAACAGGCTCTCTCCCCGGACTTCAGCTAATGTCCTTACCTTTTCAACGGTCTTGTCCCCTATTCCTCTTTTTGGTTCATTGATAATTCTTACAAAAGCCACATCATCAGAAGGGTTCTGCACTAATCTCATGTATGACATGATGTCTTTGATTTCTTTTCTATCGTAATACCTTAGTCCTCCCAGAACCCTGTAAGGAATTTCCCTGGCTGAAAGGGCTTCTTCAAAATTTCTGGACTGAGCATTGGTTCTGTATAAAATAGCAAAATCTTTATATTGCCTGTCGCTGGTCTTCAGCCTGTCAATTTCCTGAGCAATATATCTGGCTTCATCTTTTTCATCATCTGCCCGGTAATATGTAATCTTCTCTCCCGGTTCCTTATCTGTCCAAAGCTTCTTATGCTTTCTCTGCATATTTCTTTCAACAACGCTGTGGGCAGCCGCCAGTATATTTCCGTAGGAACGGTAATTCTGTTCCAATTTGATAACTTTGGTATTTTTAAAATCCTTTTCGAAATCTAAAATGTTTGTAATATCTGCACCTCTCCACTGGTATATACACTGGTCGTCATCACCTACCACACAGATATTATTATGAGCTTCAGCCAAAAGCCGTATAAATCGATACTGCATAAAGTTGGTATCCTGATACTCATCTACCATAATGTATTTAAACCGGTTCTGATAATGCAGCAGCACATCCTCATTTTCTTCGAAAAGTCTTACAGTATTCACAATTAAATCGTCAAAGTCCATTGCATTATTCTTTTTTAAAGTTTTACAGTACTCACTGTAAAGTCCTGCCAGGATTTTTCCTTTAAAGTCTCCTTCATTCAGTCTCATAAATTCCTGAGGGGTTACAGCCTTTTCTTTATTATCACTGATAACGCTTAAAACATAAGCGGGAGTATATTTTTTATCATCCACATTTGCAGCTTTTATACAGTTTTTAATAACTGTTTTCTGATCTGTAGGATCATACACTACAAAATCATTTGTATATCCTAAAAGCTCTGCGTTCCTGCGTAGAATCCTCAGGCAGGCGGAGTGAAAAGTCAATATCCACATATTGAGACCTTCTCCAATAAGATTTTCCACTCTGTCACGCATTTCCTTGGCGGCCTTGTTGGTAAAGGTTACCGCAAATATATTGTATGGGGAAACCCTTTCTTCTTTTATCAGATAAGCGATTCTCCTGGTCATGGTACTGGTTTTTCCACTACCAGCACCTGCCAGTATAAGTAATGGTCCGTCTTTATGTAATGCAGCTTCCCGCTGCTTGTCATTTAATCCCTTTAAGTAATCCATATTTTCTCCTATAAAAAATCAGGATAAAAACTAGTTTTATCCTTATTGTGTTACAAAATCCCGTAATTGATAGTATATCATATTTTGCCTTTCCATTGCCATACCCATATAAAAAACACCTTAAAAACAACCCTGCAAGTGCGTTCTTTTACTATAAATAAAAATCCGTTATATTAGGCTCCTGTTTATAAAAACATTATTTATTATCAATAATATTTTTATATAGGTAATTTTTTCTAAAAAAAGGTAATATTATGTATATATTTGTGGTATCATAAGCTTTAGTGTTCTTAAGTTATATAAGATATGAAAAATAATTTATATTACAAGGAGATTTGTTTATAATGAAAAAATATCAACAGCTTACTTCAACTTCTTTGATTATCATTGGTGCCAATGTAATTCTGGCTTTTACTGTAGCCTGTTTTGTAAGGCCTCATGGCATTATAATGGGTGGAGCAACAGGTTTGTCCCTTACTGTTGAACATTATCTGGGGATAAACCTTTCTGTTACTCTCACCATTTTAAACGTATTTTTGTTTCTTTTAGGCTTCTTTTTTCTTGGTAAAAAATTTGCTCTTACAACCATATTAAGTACCTTTCTCTACCCACTTTTTGTCAGCATTTTTTTATCCATCAAACCACTTTCCAATCTTACAAAAGATGTACTCCTTTCCACTATTTTAGGAGGCATACTTCTTGGTGTAGGCATGGGTTTGATTTTAAGGATGGGTGCATCAACTGGCGGTATGGATATTCCACCACTTATTTTAAATAAAAAATTTCATATTCCTGTAGCATTATCTCTATACACTTTTGACACTTGCATCCTACTGACACAAATAGGTTTTTCAACCACAGAACAGGTTCTGTATGGAATTCTTTTTACTATCATAACCAGTTTTATCGTGAACAAAGTTATACTTTCAGGGACACAGCGTTCTCAATTATTTATTGTTTCAAAAGAATATAATAAAATAAGAGACGTGCTTCTTCACGATTTAAATGTGGGAGTTTCTCTTATATCCATGGAAACAGCCATGACGCAGACTCCTCAAATGGCCGTTTTATGTGTTACCACAAGCAGAAAAGTATTCAGTGTAAATGCTGAAGTGCAGAAAATTGACCCCTATGCATTCATTACGATCAGTAGTATTAACGAAGTAAAGGGAAGAGGTTTCAGCTTTGAGCGTGAACACCGTACAAATTAATTATCTGACAATACCGCTTAGGATTTTCATAAAACTAAGCGGTACTTTTTCGCCGTAGTTGTAAACCTTCATCAACTATTTGGTTTACAACCATTTTCTTCTATGATATACTTACCTGCATAAGCCAACATGAGATTTTTCTATTTACTAAAGGAGTCACAATTATGATTAGTGAAAACACCACTATTACTTCAAAAAAGAGATTTACAACAAGAGAATTAGTTCTTTGTGCATTATTCACTGGATTAACAGCCATAGGAGCCTTTATTCAGATTCCCGTGCCTTTTATGGATTACTTTACCTTGCAGTTTCTGTTTGTAACACTTTCAGGAATGCTTCTGGGTTCACGTCTGGGCATGATAGCTACAGGTTCCTACGTTCTCATGGGATTGATGGGAATTCCGGTCTTTGCTGCCGGAGGCGGAATACAATATATATTCAGACCAAGCTTTGGGTATTTGATAGGCTTTGTAGCCACATCTTTTGCTGTAGGCTTTTTATGTGAAAGAATTACGAAACCCCAATTTAAGTATTATCTGCCGGTGGCTTTTACTGGAATGTTGATTACCTATACTATAGGCTTTATTTACAAATATTTTATGCTTAATTTTTATATGCATGAACCTACAGCTATATGGGCTGTTATAGCCGCTTCCTTACCTCTGGATATTCCTGGTGATGCTCTTTTATGCATACTGGCGTCCCTGTTGGCTTCACGGCTTTTTAACCCACTAAAAAGACTGGGGGTTTAATATGATACAGGAACTAAAAAATAAAATTATAAATGGCTATGAAATATCAAAGGAAGAAGCCCTACATTTATCCGACATCTGCCACGCTTCCCCCCAAAATTCAGAGATGCTCTGTGAAGCGGCCAACCAAATCCGCCACCACTTCTGTGGGGACCATTTTGATATCTGCACAATTATAAATGGGAAATGTGGAAGATGCTCTGAAGATTGCAAATATTGTGCCCAGTCCGCCCACTATCCAGTAGAAACAGGGAATTATTCTTTACTGGATGCAGACAGTCTTCTGGCTGGGGCGAGATATAACCAGGAAAAGGGTATCCTGCGTTATTCTATCGTTACTTCAGGCAGATCCCTTAATGACAGGGAAGTAGATCAACTGTGTAAAAGTTATAAACTTATTCACAGTAGTTTAAACATTTCATTATGTGCTTCTCATGGACTTTTAAATTACCAGCAGTTGTTAAAGCTAAGGCAGGCGGGAGTTGTACGCTATCATAATAATCTGGAAACTTCCAGAAGAAATTTTTCTGCTATCTGTACTACTCACACTTATCAGGATAAGATAGCTACAATCAAAGCAGCCCAGAAAGCCGGGCTAGCTGTTTGCAGTGGCGGAATTATGGGTTTAGGAGAGACAATGAGGGACAGAATTGATATGGCTTTCGATTTAAAAGAACTTGGCATAAAGTCAGTGCCAATCAATATCTTAAACCCTATACCTCATACCCCTTTTGAGCATAACCCTGTTTTAAATCTGAATGAAGTTAAGCAAATCGTTGCACTTTACCGTTTCATTCTGCCTGAAGCTGCCCTTAGACTAGCAGGGGGCAGGGGCCTTTTAAAGGATAAAGGACGTAGTGTTTTTGCATCGGGTGCAAATGCTGCTATCTCTGGTGATATGCTTACTACCTCAGGCATCAGCATTAATTATGATATTAATATGATAAAAGACTTAGGATTTAAAATTTCCAAGCTTTAATAATTGTTTGAATAAACATGAAGGTCTATAGCGCCTGAAGGAGAGTATTTCAATGGGAACTAATATTTTTAATAATAAAAAAGGGATTTTTATTACTGCCACTGGTACAGATGCAGGTAAAACTTATGTAAGCGGACTGATTGTAAAATACTTACGAGAAAAAAATGTAAATGCGGGATATTATAAACCTGCATTGAGTGGAGCATATGTGAAAAATGGAAGGCTGGTTCCGGGTGATGCAGAATATGTCTGCCGTGTAGCTGATTTGCCCAGATCTCCTGTAGATTTAGTTTCCTACATATTCGAGCCAGCCGTCTCCCCTCATTTAGCCGCTAAAATTGAGCAGGATAGAATACATAAGAACTGTCACTATATCACGCATAGAAATAGGACACCCTATATAGAAAAAAATGTCATACTCCAGCACTTTAACAAACTGAGTGAAGAATATGATTTTTTAGTTGTAGAAGGCTGCGGAGGCATTTTATGTCCTCTGAGAACTCCAAATACTTCATTGCCCAATAAACTCCAGAGTAATTCTGAATTACTAATGCTTCCCGACATAATCAAAATGCTGGGTCTTGATATAATCATTGTTGCAGATGCAGGCCTGGGAACTATAAACCTTGTGCTTCTTACAGTAGCATATGCCCGGCAGGAAAATATCAGCATTGCCGGCATTATACTTAATAATTTTGATGGGAACAACCTTTTACATAAAGACAATAAAAAACAGATAGAATTTCTTACAAATCTACCTGTTTTGGATTGTATCCCAACTCTACACTCAAAATAAGGTTTTTAAAAAAACTAATGAGTCTATTTATTTCTCTGGTCAAACTATCCGAAAGCTTGACAGCTTAAATAGCTTGCTCTCAAAATTTAGAAAAATCAATAATCGAGGTAGCTTTTTAGTTAAATGCTACCGTATTTTTTGCTAACTTTCCAAATTGCGGTAGGTTTTTCTATGAAAGCCCTAAAAAGGTTTCAAAACTGACCATTAAAGAATCAAAAAGCTACCGCGTTTTTAAATTTTGTAAATTTACGGTAGTCAATGCCAGATATCCTTACCACACTAATTTTATTTACACATCTCACAGGCAATCTGTGCGGCAAGTCTGGCGTTATTAAATACCAGTTGTATATTGGAATCAAGGCTTTCTCCCCAGTTATTTCCTTAATTTTAGCCAGTAAAAACGGAGTAGTTTCTTTTCCTTTTATTCCTATTGATTTCGCTTCTTCTACAGCTTCTTCTATACACTTATTGATATATGCAGAATCCATGGCATACTTTTCTGGAATAGGATTTGTTACAAGCATACCACCCTTCAGTTCAAGTTCCAGCTTGGCTGTCCATGCATCGGCAATTTCCTTAGGAGTTTCCATACGGTAATCTACATTGAAGGCACTTTCCCTGGTGTAGAAAGCTGGCAACATTTTGGTCTGATATCCAATAACAGGGACCCCTTTTGTTTCAAGATATTCTAACGTAAGTCCCAGGTCAAGAATAGACTTGGCCCCAGCACAAACAACCATCACTGGAGTCATACCAAGTTCTTCAAGGTCAGCTGATATATCCATGGTAACTTCTGCCCCTCGATGCACTCCTCCTATGCCACCTGTAGCAAAGACTCTAACCCCTGCCATGGCAGCTAAAATCATTGTTGTTGCCACAGTGGTAGCACCATCTGCCTTAGCCGCTACTAAAACCGGAACATCTCTTCTGCTGGCTTTTGTTACTTCAAGACCTTTTTTGCCTAAGTAGTCAATTTCTTCTGGCGAAATACCTACTTTCAACCGGCCTTTTATTATTGCTATAGTAGCTGGCACTGCCCCATTTTCACGGATAATCTTTTCCACCTGTAGCGCTGTTTCAACATTTTGTGGATATGGCATTCCATGAGAAATAATCGTTGATTCAAGGGCAACCACAGGTCTCCCTGCTTCTAGTGCTTCCTCAACTTCCGCTGAAACATCTAAATATTTATTGAACTTATTCATCCTATTTAACCTTCCTCTTTGAGATTATATAATCATCTTATATTATATTCCAGGTAAGCATTGCCTTCAAAATCCTTCCATGTGAATTTATTGTTATCTACAATAATATAGCTTTGGGGGCTATTTTCTTTTGGCATAGAAACCGATCCGGGATTCATGTAGATAAAATCAATTTGCCCTGCCTCTCCATACCCTACACATTTTGGTACATGAGTATGGCCATTTAAAAGTATATCTCCCTTATTCAGGGGCGGCAGATTTTCCGGATTTAGTTTATGACCATGGGTTGCAAACATCATTCGACTTCCCAGATATATGATACAATAGTCTGCTAATACTGGGAAATCCAGCACCATCTGATCTACTTCTGCTTCACAGTTGCCTCTGACACATAAAATCTCTCTGCTTATACTATTCAGCATCTTTATGACTTTTTTTGGATCATAGTCTTTTGGTAAATCATTTCGGGGACCATGATAAAGAATATCTCCAAGCAGTAGCAACTTCTCTGCTTCTTCTTCTTTATAAGCTTCTATCATCTTGTTACAGTAATAAGATGAGCCATGTATGTCTGATGCGATCATTAATTTCATACGAATCCTCCTTAGCGCTTTGCAACAAATCAATACCATAGACTTTATTTTATCATAAAATTTCTTTTAATGCATCTAAACATAAATATATAATAAAAAAAAGACGGTCTCCATTGAAACCGTCTTTTTATCTAAATTACTAAATATTTAATTATTCAATAACTGTAGCTACAACACCAGAACCTACTGTTCTTCCGCCTTCTCTGATAGCGAATCTTAATCCTTCTTCGATTGCGATTGGTGTGATTAAGCTAATTGTCATCTGGATGTTATCTCCAGGCATACACATTTCTGTTCCTTCTGGTAACTGTAAATCTCCTGTTACGTCTGTTGTTCTGAAATAGAACTGTGGTCTGTATCCGTTAAAGAAAGGTGTATGTCTTCCGCCTTCTTCCTTCTTCAGTACGTATACCTGTGAAGTAAACTTTGTATGTGGATGAATTGTTCCTGGTGCACATAGTACCTGTCCTCTTTCGATTTCACTTCTCTGTACGCCTCTTAGTAGTGCTCCGATGTTATCTCCTGTTTCTGCCTGATCTAACAGCTTTCTGAACATTTCGATTCCTGTTACTACTACTTTTCTTCTTTCTTCTGTCAGTCCGATGATTTCTACTTCATCTCCAACTTTCAGTGTTCCTCTTTCTACTCTTCCTGTTGCTACTGTTCCTCTTCCTGTGATTGAGAATACGTCTTCTACTGGCATGATGAATGGCTTGCTGTTATCTCTTTCTGGTTCTGGAATGTATGAATCTACTGCATCGAATAATTCTACAATCTTATCTCCCCATGGACCTTCTGGATTTTCTAATGCTCCTAATGCGGATCCTCTGATGATTGGTGTGTCATCTCCTGGGAATTCATATTCGTCAAGAAGTTCTCTTACTTCCATTTCTACTAAGTCAAGCAGTTCTTCGTCGTCTACCATATCGCACTTGTTTAAGAATACGATGATATATGGTACACCTACCTGTCTTGATAACAGGATGTGTTCTCTTGTCTGTGGCATTGGTCCGTCTGTTGCTGCTACTACCAGAATAGCTCCGTCCATCTGAGCTGCTCCTGTAATCATGTTCTTTACATAGTCAGCATGTCCCGGACAGTCTACGTGCGCATAGTGTCTGTTTGGTGTTTCATATTCAACGTGAGCTGTTGAAATAGTGATACCTCTTTCTCTTTCTTCTGGCGCCTTGTCGATCATGTCAAAGTCAACCTTCTGACCTAAACCATATCTCTGGTGTAAAGTCTTTGTGATTGCAGCTGTAAGAGTTGTCTTACCGTGGTCTACGTGACCAATTGTTCCGATATTTACGTGTGGCTTATTTCTTTCAAATTTCTGCTTTGCCATTTTTATTTTCTCCTTTATACAAATTTACTTATTTGTTAATTTTTTCAATCAAGCTATCAGGTAACTTTTCGAAGTGGTCCATCTGCATTACATATACACCACGACCCTGAGTCTTTGAACGAAGGTCAGTTGCATAACCAAACATCTCTGACAGAGGAACAAAACCTCTTACTGCAACTGCACCAGCATTCATGTCAGAACCTTCGATTCTGCCTCTTCTTGAACTGATATCACCAATTACATCTCCCATGTAGTCTTCAGGAACTGTAACTTCAACCTTAAAGATTGGTTCAAGAAGTACTGGTTTAGCCTTTTTGCAAGCTTCCCTGAATGCCATTGAAGCAGCAATCTTAAATGCCATTTCATTTGAGTCAACTTCATGATATGAACCATCATAAAGTTCAACACCAACGTCTACAACGTTATATCCTGCAATAGGGCCAGCATTCATAGCTTCTCTGACACCTTCTTCAATCTTAGGAATGTATTCTCTAGGAATAGCACCACCAACAATTGAATTCTTAAATTCAAAGCCTTCGCCTGGCTGTCTTGGATAAACCTTGATTTTAACATGACCGTACTGACCACGACCACCAGACTGCTTAGCATACTTATGGTCAACGTCTGCAAGTTCTGTGATAGTTTCCTTATATGAAACCTGAGGCTTACCAACGTTAGCCTCTACCTTAAATTCTCTTAGAAGTCTGTCTACGATAATTTCAAGGTGAAGTTCTCCCATACCTGCAATAATTGTCTGTCCAGTCTCTGTATTTGTATAAGTCTTAAAAGTTGGATCTTCTTCAGCAAGCTTTGCTAAAGCAATACCCATCTTTTCCTGTCCTGCCTTAGTTTTAGGTTCAATAGCAATTTCAATAACCGGATCTGGGAATTCCATGGATTCTAAGATGATTTCGTGCTTTTCATCACAAATTGTATCACCTGTAGTAGTATCCTTGAAACCTACTGCAGCAGCAATATCTCCTGAATAAACTTCAGTGATATCCTCTCTCTTGTTTGCATGCATCTGAAGGATTCTTCCGATTCTTTCCTTCTTTCCCTTAGTTGAATTATATACATATGAACCTGATGTGATAGTACCAGAGTATACTCTGAAGAATGCAAGCTTACCAACAAATGGGTCTGCCATAATCTTAAATGCTAATGCTGAGAATGGAGCCTTATCATCAGCTGGTCTTTCATCTTCTTCCTCTGTACCAGGAATAACACCTTTAATAGGCGGAATGTCAAGAGGTGATGGCATATAGTCAACAACTGCATCCAGCATCATCTGAACGCCCTTGTTTCTGTATGCAGAACCACAAGTTACAGGAACCATTTGTCCAGCAATAGTTGCTTTTCTAATCGTATCCTTGATTTCTTTCTTTGTAAGTTCTTCCCCTTCTAAGAATTTCATAGTAAGTTCTTCATCACATTCAGCAACAGCTTCGATCATTTTTTCTCTCCACTCATTTGCCTGTTCCATCATATTTTCCGGAATATCTGTAATATCAAACTCCTTACCTAAGTCATCCTTATATATCTCTGCTTTCATTTCTACTAAGTCGATAATTCCAATGAAACTATCTTCAACACCGATTGGTAACTGAATAGGAACTGCGTTCGCTTTCAATCTGTCTTTAACCATGCCAACAACTCTGTAGAAGTTTGCTCCCAGGATATCCATTTTATTAATAAAAATCATTCTAGGAACTTCATACTTATCAGCCTGTCTCCAAACTGTTTCAGACTGTGGTTCTACTCCGCCTTAGCGCAAAGTACTGTTACAGCTCCATCAAGAACTCTCAGAGATCTTTCTACTTCAACTGTAAAATCCACATGGCCTGGTGTGTCGATTATGTTAATTCTATGACCTTTCCATTGTGCTGTAGTAGCAGCAGAGGTTATTGTGATACCACGTTCCTGCTCCTGTTCCATCCAGTCCATTGTAGCCGCACCTTCATGAGTTTCCCCAATCTTGTGTGTTCTTCCTGTATAGAACAAAATTCTTTCTGTTGTAGTGGTCTTACCAGCGTCAATATGCGCCATAATACCAATATTTCTTGTATTTTCTAACGAAAAAGCTCTAGGCATAATAACCCTCCCTTCTGCTATTCTTTTTAAATTCTATTATTTGGAATTACCATCTGTAATGTGCGAAAGCCTTATTAGCTTCTGCCATCTTATGTGTATCTTCCTTCTTCTTTACTGAACCGCCAGTACTGTTAGCTGCATCCATAAGTTCCTTAGCAAGTCTTTCATACATAGTCTTTTCACCTCTGGCTCTAGTGTACTTTGTAAGCCATCTTAAGCCCAGAGTCTGACGTCTTTCAGCCCTTACTTCAACTGGAACCTGGTAGTTAGCACCACCAACTCTTCTAGCTCTAACTTCTACTACTGGCATGATATTATTCATAGCCTTCTCAAATACTTCAATCGGTTCTTCACCAGTCTGCTGCTTAATCATGTCAAATGCATCGTAAACGATTGACTGAGCAACGCCCTTCTTACCGTCTAACATAATGCTGTTGATCAGTTTAGCAACAACTAGGTTTCCATAAACCGGATCTGGAAGTACTTCTCTTTTTGGTGTATTACCTTTTCTTGGCACTTCTCTTCCCTCCTGTTAATCTTCGCTTTTTACATTAATTTTTTTCGCAAAAAGTTACTCTGTCATTACCCAAAAGCACAGGTAAGACAGTTTTGCTTTGTCGGTACTCGACATTATGACGCCAGAAAATTCAAAACTGCTTAGCTTTTGATTTTTTAATGCCATAAATGCCGCGGCGCACTTGATATATGTTTAAAAATAATTACATACTATTAACATTTATATCATGGCCTTTTAAATCCGATTATTATTTTTTGCTGCTTTTGGTCTCTTTGCACCATATTTTGAACGGGCCTGTAATCTGTTGTTTACACCGGCAGTATCAAGAGTTCCTCTAACGATATGATATCTTACACCTGGAAGGTCTTTTACTCTTCCGCCTCTGATAAGTACAACACTGTGTTCCTGTAGGTTATGACCAATACCAGGAATATAAGCAGTTACTTCGATACCATTTGTTAAACGTACTCTGGCAACCTTTCTAAGCGCTGAGTTAGGCTTTTTAGGTGTTACAGTTTTTACAGAAGTACAAACGCCTCTCTTCTGAGGTGCAGCAATATCTGTAGGAACTCTCTTTATTGAGTTTAATCCTTTTAATAATGCTGGTGAATTTGACTTCTTTACTGCAGACTGTCTGCCGTCACGTACTAATTGGTTAATAGTAGGCATTATTTTCTCCTTTCTTTAAACACTTTAAACTTGTGCACTAGGGTATTATTTCCCAAATGCACAAGTTTATTCGTAAATAATATATCCTAATGCCCAGAATTTTACAAATTTCTTTATAAAATCAGGCTCAGAATCGATAAATATTTTATCATATTTGCAGATTTCATGTCAAGCTAATTATTCTAAATCCTCAAGCTCAACAATATCTGCTCCTGAAAAATCTGTATCAACTACGGATTCCATATCTGCAAGATCTTCAAAATCTTCTTCTTCCTCATCCTCATTGTTTGTGGAGAAGGATTCCATCAGTTCTGTATTTACGCCATAGTCAAGTTTTATACCTTTGTATCGTTTCATACCTGTACCAGCAGGTATCAGCTTACCAATGATAACGTTTTCCTTAAGTCCAAGAAGTCCATCCTTCTTACCCTTAATTGCTGCATCCGTAAGGACTCTTGTAGTTTCCTGGAAGGAAGCCGCAGATAAAAATGAATTTGTAGCAAGAGATGCCTTGGTAATACCAAGAAGTACTCTTTTTCCTACAGCAGGCTCTCCGCCATTTTCAGCTGCAATAGCATTTGCTTCTTCAATCTCATATACGCTGTATAAGCCTCCTGGAAGCAGTGTTGTATCTCCAGCTTCTTCAATTTTACACTTTGAAAGCATCTGGCTTACAATAACTTCTACATGCTTGTCATTGATATCAACACCCTGTTGTTTATATACACGCTGTACTTCTTTAAGCAGGTACTGGTATACCCCTTCAACGCCATTTAATCTCAAGATATCATGAGGGTTTAAAGGACCTTTGGTGATTGAACCTCCAGCCAGGACATAGTCGCCCTCTCTGACATTCAGTCTTGCACCGTAAGGAATGATATAGGATCTTTCCTCATCTCCTCTTACCTTAACCTCAGTCTTATTATCTTTTCTGGACTCTATAGAAACTACAGTACCATCTGCTTCACAGATTTCAGCAAGACCTTTAGGCTTTCTGGCTTCGAAAAGTTCTTCAACTCTTGGAAGACCCTGTGTAATATCGCTACCTGCTACACCACCCGTATGGAAGGTTCTCATGGTTAACTGAGTACCTGGTTCACCGATAGACTGAGCAGCCGTAATACCAACAGCCTCTCCAATATTTACATTTTCACCTGTTGCAAGGTTTCTGCCATAACACTTAGCACAAATACCTGATGTACTGTGACAAGTCATAACAGATCTGATTGCTACAGCCTCAATACCACAGTTCTCAATGTGTTCAGCAGCAGCTTCTGAAATTTCTTCATTCTGCTCAACAATTAATTCTCCAGTATTCGGATCATATATATCAGTAAGTGAAGTTCTTCCTACAATACGAAGCTTAAGGGCTTCAATTACTTCCTTACCATCAGTAAAGGCTCTTACTTCTATACCCTCATCTGTACCACAGTCAACCTCTCTTACAATAACGTTATGTGATACGTCAACAAGTCTTCTTGTCAAGTAACCTGAGTCGGCTGTTCTTAGGGCTGTATCGGCCAGACCTTTTCTGGCACCATTTGTGGAAATAAAGTATTCCAATACAGATAAGCCTTCACGGAAGTTAGCCTTAATAGGAATTTCAATAGTTTTACCAGATGCGTTAGCCATAAGTCCACGCATACCACCAACCTGCTTAATCTGGTTTTTACTACCTCTGGCACCAGAGTGGGCCATGATGAACAAGTTATTTAATGTTCCAAGTGAATTCATTAGTGCATCTGCAATTTCGTCTGTTGTCTTATTCCAGATACTGATAACCTTTTCATATCTTTCCTGGTTTGATACCAGACCAGCTCTGTAAGCCTTTTCGTATTTATCAACCTGTGCTTCTGCTTTAGCAAGAATTTCCGGTTTCTCCTTAGGAATTTCCATATCAGAAATACTGATTGTAACGGCACCTTTCGTTGAATAATGGAAGCCCATATCCTTAATAGCATCCAGCATAATTGCAGTTCCAGTGTTGCCATGCACCCTGTAACACTTATCAATAATCTGTCCCAGCTTCTTCTTGTCGCACAGGAAGTCTACCTCAAGTGTATATCTATCAATTTTTCTATCAACATATCCAAGATCCTGAGGGATATTTGCATTAAATATAAATCTTCCTACTGTTGATTCCACTAATTTTCCTCTGGAATCGTTTTCGTCACAATATCTTCTTACTTTAACTCTGGCATGAATACCAACAACACCATTCTGATATGCCATCATCATTTCGTCAAAGTCAGTAAATACTTTTCCGTCGCCCTTTTCAGCAACCGTACTTCTGTCTTCCATTCCTGGATGAGTCAGGTAGTAGCTTCCCAGAATCATATCCTGGGTAGGGGTTGTAATTGGTGAGCCATCCTTTGGAGCAAGAATATTATTAACGGACAACATCAGGAATCTTGCTTCTGCCTGGGCTTCAACGGATAAAGGAACGTGAACCGCCATCTGGTCTCCGTCAAAGTCTGCATTGAATGCTGTACATACCAATGGATGAAGTTTAATTGCCTTGCCTTCTACCAATACTGGTTCAAAAGCCTGAATACCTAATCTGTGAAGAGTCGGAGCACGGTTAAGCATTACCGGATGCTCTTTAATAACACTTTCTAAAACATCCCATACTTCAGGTTTTACTTTTTCAACCATTCTCTTAGCACTCTTAATGTTGTGAGCATGACCGTTCTGAACAAGCTTCTTCATAATAAACGGCTTGAATAGTTCCAGCGCCATTTTCTTAGGAAGACCACACTGATAGAATCTAAGTTCTGGTCCTACTACGATTACAGAACGTCCAGAGTAGTCTACACGCTTACCAAGAAGGTTCTGTCTGAATCTTCCCTGTTTACCTTTAAGCATATCTGAAAGAGATTTTAAAGGTCTTGAGCCAGGTCCTGTTACCGGTCTGCCTCTTCTTCCATTATCAATAAGCGCATCCACTGCTTCCTGAAGCATTCTCTTTTCATTTCTTACGATGATATCAGGTGCTCCCAGTTCAAGCAGTCTCTTTAATCTGTTATTTCTGTTAATAACTCGTCTGTATAAGTCGTTTAAGTCGGATGTAGCAAATCTGCCCCGTCCAACTGAACCATAGGTCTTAAGTCTGGTGGAATAACCGGAATAACTTCCAAAATCATCCACTCAGGCTTATTATTTGAAATTCTCAAAGCTTCTATTACTTCAAGCCTTCTGACGATTCTTATTTTCTTCTGACCAGATGCATCTTTAAGTTTTCTTCTTAAATCATCTGCCAGTTCAGGTAAATTAATCTGAGTAAGCAGCTCTCTGATGGCTTCTGCACCCATACCAGCTTTAAAATCGTTTCCGTATTTCTCTCTGGCTTCCCTGTACTGTTGTTCTGTCAGTATTTCTTTATAACCAAAGCTTGTGTTACCCTGGTCTGTTACGATATAAGCTGCAAAATATAATACTTTTTCAAGATTTCTTGGAGAAATATCCAGTACCAGTCCGATTCTGCTTGGAATACCTTTAAAGTACCAGATATGGGAAACTGGAGCTGCAAGAGCAATATGACCCATTCTTTCTCTTCTTACTTTTGCTTTTGTAACCTCTACTCCGCAGCGGTCACATACTATACCTTTATATCGGATTCTTTTATATTTACCACAATGGCACTCCCAGTCCTTTGTAGGTCCGAAAATTCTTTCACAGAATAAACCTTCTTTTTCAGGTTTCAAAGTTCTGTAATTGATTGTTTCAGGTTTCTTCACTTCCCCGTGAGACCAGCTGAGAATTTTTTCTGTGGAAGCTAAATTAATTTGTAACGCTTCAAAATTGTTTAATTCATAGTTATTATTATCACTCAAGGAGTCCCTCCCCCTTTCTATAACTCATCATCAAGCTCTTCGCTTACTTCAAGGTCTATAATATCCAAATCTTCATCTTCTTCATCTGATTCTTCAAGCTCTTCCTCTAAAAATTCTTCTTCAAATGATTCAGGCTCCCCTTCCTCATCTAAATCTATAATATTTTCAAGACTTGAAATCCCCTCAAATTCAGTTGATTCCTTTATTTCAATTTCCTCATTATCTTCTGTCAGGACTTTAACATCAAGGCCTAAACTCTGCATTTCCTTAATAAGAACTTTAAAGGATTCAGGAATACCTGGTTCAGGAATATTTTCGCCCTTTACAATAGCTTCATAAGTTTTAACACGGCCTACAACGTCATCGGATTTTACCGTTAAGATTTCCTGTAATACATGGGCTGCCCCATAAGCTTCAAGAGCCCATACTTCCATTTCTCCGAAACGTTGTCCGCCGAACTGAGCTTTACCTCCAAGAGGCTGCTGAGTTACAAGTGAATAAGGACCTGTACTTCTTGCGTGAATCTTATCATCTACAAGATGATGCAGCTTCAGCATATACATGTATCCTACTGTAACTGGATTATCAAACGGCATGCCTGATCTGCCATCACGCAGTTTTAACTTACCAGTCTCAGGATAGCCGCATTCTCCAAGAAGTTTAATAATATCTTTTTCATTAGCTCCATCAAATACTGGAGTTGCGATATACCAGTCTTTAAACTTGGCTGCCAGACCCAGATGAACCTCTAATACCTGCCCAACGTTCATACGGGAAGGTACCCCCAGAGGATTAAGCATTACCTGAATTGGCTCACCATTTTCCATAAATGGCATATCTTCTTCAGGCAGAATTCTTGAAATTACACCCTTATTACCGTGACGACCGGCCATTTTGTCCCCAACACTGATTTTTCTCTTTGTAATAATATAGCATCTAACCAGCTTATTAACTCCTGGTGGAAGTTCATCACCATTTTCTCTTGAGAAAATTTTAACGTCTACCACAATACCAGTTTCGCCGTGAGGTACTTTAAGAGATGTATCTCTTACTTCTCTGGCTTTTTCCCCAAAGATTGCACGAAGCAGTCTTTCTTCTGCAGTAAGTTCAGTTTCACCTTTTGGTGTTACCTTCCCTACAAGTATATCTCCCGGATGAACTTCGGCACCAACTCTGATAATGCCTTCTTCATCAAGGTCTCTTAAGGCTTCTTCACTTACATTTGGGATATCTCGTGTAATCTCTTCAGGTCCCAGCTTGGTATCTCTGGCTTCTGCTTCATATTCTTCAATATGAAGTGTAGTAAGTTTATCTTCCATTACAAGACGCTCATTCAAAATAATAGCATCTTCGTAGTTATATCCTTCCCAGGTCATAAATCCAATCAGAAGGTTTCTTCCCAGTGCAATTTCTCCTAAATCTGTTGAAGGGCCGTCTGCAATAACTTCTCCCTTTTCTATGTGCTCCCCATGATTTACGATTGGTCTCTGATTGATGCAGGTACTCTGGTTGGCTCTCTTAAACTTTAATAAGGCATATTCGTCTGTACCTGTACCGTCATCTCGTCTGATTCTGATTTTTGTTGCATCTACATACTCAACCGTACCTGGATTTTTTGCAAGAATTACAACCCCTGAGTCGCGGGCTGCCTTATATTCCATACCTGTACCAACGTATGGAGCATCCGGTACCAAAAGAGGTACTGCCTGACGCTGCATGTTAGACCCCATCAGGGCTCTGTTAGCATCATCATTTTCCAGGAACGGAATCATAGCAGTAGCAACAGATACTACCTGTTTAGGAGATACGTCCATGTAGTCAATCAATTCTCTTGGAACAAGGTCGATTTCTCCTCCAACCCTCTGGATGCAACTTTGTAATTTGCAAATTTGCTTTCTGAATCAAGGGGTTCATTTGCCTGTGCTATAATAAGCATTTCTTCTTCATCTGCAGTTAAGTATTCTATATAATTCTGTACAACACCAGTTTTCTTGTCAACTGGTCTGTAAGGAGCTTCTATAAAACCATATTCATTTATTTTACCATAAGTGGTTAAGGAACCAATAAGTCCAATGTTAGGACCTTCCGGAGTTTCAATAGGACACATTCTTCCATAGTGAGAATGGTGTACATCTCTGACTTCGAAACCAGCTCTCTCTCTGGATAGACCTCCAGGTCCTAGGGCTGACAATCTTCTCTTGTGAGTCAGTTCCGCAAGAGGATTAGTCTGGTCCATGAACTGTGATAACTGTGAACTTCCAAAGAATTCCTTAATAGCCGCAGTAACAGGTCTGATATTCATAAGGGCCTGAGGCGTAGTAACCTCAATATCCTGAATAGTCATTCTCTCTTTAACGACTCTTTCCATTCTGGCAAGTCCGATTCTGAACTGATTCTGTAACAATTCACCAACAGTTCTAAGTCTTCTGTTTCCTAAGTGATCTATATCATCTACACTGCCTATGCCATAATTCAGGTTAAGAATATAGCTTACGGACGCAATGATATCATCTATTATAATGTGCTTTGGTGATAAGTCATTCTTTCTCATTACCAAAGCTTCTCTTATTTCATCTTCTGTGGAACATTCCGAAAGAATCTCCATTAATACAGGATAATAAACTTTTTCTTCTACTTTAAGTCCTGTAATATCAAAATCAACATATAGCTTTAAATCAACAAATCTGTTACCAATAATCTTTGTAACATAATCCTCATCTGTTTTGCCGTAAGCGTAAATTTCCTTTACACCTGCATTTTCAATCTGGAAACCCAATTCTCTGGAAATCCTCTGGCCCTTTTCTGCCAGAATTTCCCCTGTATTAGGATCAAAAACATCTTCGGCTGCCACTACACCAATGATTCTATTTGATAATCCAAGCTTTTTATTATATTTATATCTGCCAACTTTTGCAAGGTCGTATCTTTTGGGATCAAAAAATAATGCATCTAAGAAAGATTTAGCACTATCAACTGTAGGAGGTTCTCCTGGTCTAAGTTTTTTATAAATTTCTTTAAGACCATCCTCATAATTATCTGTTGGATCCTTGTCCAAAGATTTTCGTAGTCGCGAATCTTCTCCAAAAATATCAATGATTTCCTGATCTGATCCAAAACCTAACGCCCTTAGTAAAGTTGTAACAGGTTGTTTCCTGGTTCTGTCGACTCTAACTGAAATAATTTCATTTGAGTCTGTTTCGTATTCAAGCCATGCTCCTCTGTTAGGAATAATAGTTGTGGAGAACAGCTTATTGTTTGACTTATCCACGGTTACATCATAATAAGGTCCAGGAGAACGAACTAACTGAGTTACAACTACTCTCTCTGCACCATTGTATATAAATGTACCTTTTTCTGTCATCAGAGGGAAGTCTCCCATAAATACTTCCTGCTCTTTTACTTCTCCCGTTTCTTTATTAATCAATCTAACTTTAACTTTTAGCGGAGCTGCATATGTTACATCTCGTTCTTTACACTCCTCCTGCCCATATTTCGGAGGGTCACTTAGCGAGTAATCGATAAATTCTAATACTAAGTTTCCTGCATAATCCTTTATCGGTGAGATGTCTTCAAAAACTTCATATAGACCTTCCTTTATGAACCAGTCATAAGATTCGGTCTGAATTTCGATAAGATTAGGCATTTCTGCTACCTCATTAATCTTTGAGAAGCTCATGCGCTGTTTTCTACCTACTGTAACGGGTGTTGGCATATTCATCACTCCTTATATCATGAGTCTTCCTTAAAAGACCCACTCAAACTCAGATTCTTTGATTCAATGAACGCTTCATATTCAGCAGCCATAATCAATAGTGCGTTCATTATTTCTTTAACAAATAACATTGTATGGCAGTCTATTATATTATCACAACATTCAATTCTAGTCAAGCTATTTTTTCTAGTTTTTACATAATTATTATTAACTTTCCACTTATATTTCATACCTTTTTGGACATAATTTATAAAATATACGGTTTTCTAAATATCTCTGATTTCAATTTTGTTGCGTAAATTCCGCCAATAGTGTTTAAGTACTGAACAGAATGTTAAAAAAGACGGCGAAATTCGCCGTCTTAAATTTAAGTCTCCGTAAAAGCTTATTTCATTTCTACAGTTGCGCCAACTTCTTCTAACTGCTTCTTGATAGCTTCAGCTTCTGCCTTTTCGATACCTTCTTTAATGTTTGAAGGTGCTCCGTCTACTAATTCCTTAGCTTCCTTCAGACCTAAGCCAGTAAGTTCTCTAACAACCTTGATAACCTTAATCTTTTCTCCACCAGCACTTGCAAGTACTACTGTGAATTCTGTCTGTTCTTCAGCTGCTTCTGCACCTGCACCTGCTGCTCCTGCAACTGCTACTGGAGCTGCTGCTGATACTCCGAATTCTTCTTCACATGCTTTTACTAATTCATTTAATTCTAAAACTGTCATCGCTTTGATAGCTTCGATAATCTGATCTTTGTTCATTTTTGTTCTCCTTTTTATTTTTATCTGATTCTTAATTAATTTTAATTTTAAAATTCTCTACATTCTGTTTTACAAAATGCAGGGTTTCCTATGCTTCAGCTTTAGCATCTGCAATAGCCTGGAATGTTCTAACTGCTTTAGATACAGGTGACTGAATGCTACCCATAAACTTAGCAATAAGTTCTTCTCTTGATGGAAGAGCAGCAATTGCTTCAATGCCTTTTGCATCAAAGAAATTTCCTTCAACAACACCAGCCTTAAAAGCCATTTTCTTGTATTCTTTAATTACTCCGTTAATTACTCTTGCAGGAGCAACTGCATCATCATAACTGATTGCTACAGCACTTGGTCCCTCCAATACTTCAGCAAGACCTTCGTACTTAGTTCCCTGAATAGCTCTCTTTACAAGAGTATTCTTGTAAACAGTGTAATCCACATTGGCATCACGAAGTTTCTTTCTCATAGCATCAGCTTCTGCAACTGTAGTTCCGATATAGTCAATAACTACCGCTGACTGAGCTTTTTCCAGCTTATCTTTTATCTCGTCAATTATTAATTGTTTTTCTTTCTGTGCTTCTATTGACATTTTGACTCCTTTCTCCACCTGCGCTAAACGTCAGGTGATAATAAATCATAGGGTACTCCATAAAAAAATCCCTGCCAATCATAGACTGACAAGGACAACATATTTATATTGTACCTCGGCGGGAAATTAAGCAATTGCACCCGCTGTCTACGGTGATAATTCTATTTAATTATTCCAACCTTTTATTAGTTTGAAAGCTTCATAGGATTTAACTTTATTCCAGGACCCATAGTTGAAGCAACTGTTACGCTTCTTAAATACTGTCCCTTTGCTGCTGCCGGCTTTGCCTTTACAACAGCTTCAATTAAAGCTTTAAAGTTTTCTTCCAGTTTCTGAGCTCCGAAAGAAGCTTTTCCGATTGGAGTATGGATAATGTTTGTCTTGTCAAGACGGTATTCAACTTTACCAGCTTTAATCTCTTCAAGAGCCTTTGTAATATCCATAGTTACTGTTCCTGATTTAGGGTTTGGCATCAATCCTTTAGGACCAAGAATCTTACCCAGTCTACCAACAACGCCCATCATATCAGGAGTTGCTACTACTACATCAAAGTCAAACCAGTTTTCAGTCTGGATTTTCTGAGCTAATTCTTCAGCTCCAACAAAATCTGCGCCTGCTGCTTCAGCTTCCTGTGCTTTAGGACCCTTAGCAAATACCAGAACTTTCTTTGACTTACCAGTTCCGTGAGGAAGTACGATAGCACCTCTAACCTGCTGGTCAGCATGTCTGCCATCAACGCCCAGTTTAATGTGAATTTCAACAGTCTCATCAAACTTAGCCTTTGCAGTCTTTGTAATTAAATCCATCGCTTCGCTAACTTCATATAAATTTGTTTTATCAACTAACTTAGCTGATTCTCTGTAAGTTTTGCCTCTCTTAGGCATAATATCTACCTCCTTGTGGTACAAACGATCTGCCACAAAATTTACTGGCATAATCTCCCATCTTAAATTAACCTTCTACTACGATACCCATGCTTCTTGCAGTACCTTTAACCATTGATGTTGCTGCATCTAAGTCTGCTGCATTTAAATCAGGCATCTTAACCTTTGCAATTTCTCTTACCTGTTCTTCTGTTAAAGTAGCTACCTTTTTCTTGTTTGGTTCGCCTGATGCTGCTTTTAAGCCAGCTGCTTTCTTTAACAATACTGCTGCAGGAGGAGTCTTTGTAATAAATGTAAATGATCTGTCTGCATAAACAGTAATTACAACTGGAATAATCATTCCAGGCTGATCCTGAGTTCTAGCATTAAACTGCTTACAGAAGTCCATAATGTTTACGCCCTTCTGACCTAATGCTGGACCTACTGGAGGTGCTGGAGTAGCATTACCTGCTGCAATCTGAAGTTTAATAAGACCTTCAACTTTCTTTGCCATATTCTTTCTCCTTTCATTTAGATTTTATCTACTTGTCCAAATTCAAGTTCAACCGGTGTATCTCTGCCAAACATGGAAATCTTTACTTTTAAAGTTTCCTTCTCCATATTAACTTCTTCTACAACACCCATAAAGCTTTCGAAAGGACCATTGATAACTTTAACATTGTCGCCTACTTCTACATCAATTTCAACATGGACTTTTTCTATTCCCATTCTTCTGACTTCTTCATTGGTTAGAGGAATAGGTTCTGTACCATGTCCTACAAACCCTGTAACACCCTGCGTATTTCTTACAAGGTACCAGGACTCATTTGTAACAAGCATCTTTACCAAAACATAGCCTGGAAATATTTTTCTGGTCTTTACCTTACGCTGACCATTTTTAACTTCCACACTGTCTTCAGTAGGAACAACGATATCAAGAATTAAATCCTGCATACCCCTGTTTTCGACAATCTTCTCAATATTTACTTTAACCTTGTTTTCATGCCCGGAATAAGTATGAACAACATACCATTTTGCAGGGCTATCGGAATTACTTACATATCCCTGGTTTTCATCGTATGCGATTCCAGAACTAGAAGAAACAGTTTGAGCTTCAGCTGTAGCTTCTTCCTCAAGTTCTTCCTTATCTAGGTCTAAGTTGTTTTCTAAATCTGACATCTTATACCTCTACTTATTTATAAAGTAATACCTAATATTGCTTTAAGCCCGGAAAGAACGCCTAAATCAATCAGCCAAAATCCAACCGCAAAAAACGCACAAGTAAATAACACAACTATTGTATATGATCCAAGCTCTTTCTTAGTAGGCCACACGACTTTTTTCATTTCAGTCCTAATGCCCCTGAAATACTCTCCCATACTAACTTTCTGTTTTTTAGGAGCTGCTACTACCGGCTTTTTTTTAGCCTTTTCGTTTTCCATATTACTCACTCCTTATTTTGTTTCCTTATGAAGAGTGTGCTTTTTGCAGAATTTACAATACTTATCTAATTCAATACGATCAGGATCGTTCTTTTTGTTCTTAATAGTATTGTAGTTTCTCTGCTTGCACTCTGTACATGCTAATGTAACTTTCACTCTAGCTGATGATGCCATCGACTCCACCTCCTATTTTTGTGCATTCTGCTTTCAATGTAAATTCAGAGCACTCTTTCAGGCTCCGTATTTTTTCCTCATATTTTGTAACGTAATCACATATATTTCCACATTATATACACGATTATATCATACTAAATATCATAAAGTCGCTCATTAAGGATACCATTTGCCTCTGTCTATGTCAAGTTTTTTTTATATTTGTGACAAATGTCGGGCACCACAATTATTATTGTACCATAAATCATAGTGCCCGGCAATTTTTTCTTATCATTTAATAGTTAAATTAATTCTTACTAATCCGACAACTTTATTGTAAAGCTGTCCCCTATTTCAACGAAATCATGACTCATCTTTCCGCTTTTTTCAGGCATTTTCACTGCATAAGGCTTTAACATAACCCATTTGGCTGACTCCGGCACTACCCCTTCTATCATTCGTACATTTAATCTTCCTGTTTTTTCTTCACCATCAAAATAACTCATGTCAAAAATAATTTTATTTCCCTGGTCGTCTTTTCCTTCCAGTTCCAAGTCATACATAGGATTTTTTTCATATTCCCAGTTTTCCACTTTAAAGTAAATCTTCTGTCCTAAATCATTTGACGTATATTCTGTCAATACAAGTTTGCTTCCATCAGGGAGGGTAAAACTATTATTCAAATCCTTATGAACTGTGGCTTCCGCCAGTTTGCTTCCATCCGCTTCAAAGTGAAATGCCCATTTACCGTTGGTCACTTTGCTGCCCTGTAAGATATCTGTATAGACCAGTTCAATGTCAAGTCTGCTACTGGTATCTATATCTTCCAGCTCATAATCCAAAAGAGATTCTTCTGTGTAATCATCCAAGGCCCTGCTGCTGCCTCCAGCCGCAACAGATACTCTTTTTCCATTTACATATACATCCGCAGAAGCAATGACCCCTCCTTCCGATAACTTCTGTTTCGATTGCACCGAAGAGGACACCACAAGCTGGTTTTCATCCAGAATGATTTCATTTAACTTAATGGTATATCCCTTATCTGTCTTTGAAGTTCCCACAACAGTTGTGTAATCCTGAAGGTTCTTTTCTATCCCTAAAAAATTGCTAATCTGCCATGCTATGCTTTTAGCCGAGGCATAAACCAAATCACTAAAATTTAAAGTTCCTAAAGCAATAACACAGACAGCAACACACGCAGCCACAGCTGCATATCTTTTCCTCTTTCCGTTCTTTTCAGGCTTCCCAATTCTCTTTTTAATTTGTTCTTTTAATTTTGTTTTTTCTATATCGGTTAAGTCTTGTGGACAATAAGAATCTATATCCGTTTCCACATCATTTAATAGTGAATAAATTTCTTTCATAAATTATTCTCCTTCCCCATCAGAGACAAGTGTTTTCTGAGTTTTCTTCTTCCTCTTGACACATGATTATAAACCGCAGTCTCTTTCATTCCCATTGATATGGACACAGACTTTACGGATTCACCATGCCAAAACAGCCGTTCAAATATCCCCCTGTCTTTTTTGCCTAAACAGGCCAGCATTTCACTCAGTTCCTCTGAAATTTCCTGTTCCTCAGATCCATGCCTGCTTTTTAAATCCACTACATTTTCCAGCGTTTCCAAAGGCTCTTCCCTATATTTTTTCAAATACTTTCGCTTACAGTCTATGGCCTTATATCGGCTCACCCCTGCAAGCCAGTTCTCAAAAGTATTTCTACTCTTATCAAAAGAATCCACATTCTCCCATACTGCCAGCAGCACATCATTTATACATTCGTCTGTCAGTTCCAGTTGCTTTTGCAAATGCTTTCTGGCAACGGTTTTTATAATCCATCCGTATTTTTCAATGACAAATTCCAATGCCTTCTCATTTTTTAATAATATTTGTTCTATGAAATTTTCTTCATTAACGGTCAACCTTGATGCCCCCTTTCTCTTTCAAAATACTAGCGTCACTATCATTTCATCATTTTGTAATGGCCCTTACATTTATTAATTCGCATAAAATATATACTTTTCTATCCTCTTAAACAAAAAACTTCGAAAAAATTCGAAGTTTTATTTTTATTGCCTATATGAAATATTTAATTAACTTTTTATACCTCTATTTCTGATGGATCATTCTCATTTTCCAGCAGATACCATTCGGAATCCACGAAATCTCCTTCTGCAATCTGATTAATAGGCATCTTCATGTACTTTCCTGTAGCTTCTACTGCTACACTACCGTCCGGAAGCAAAATCTGGCCTACACCTTCAAAAATCTTTCTTGTATTTCTGGTTATATGAGCGACACCTTTTAAGTCCGCTTCTGTAGGTACCGGTTTTTTATATTTAAGAGTAAGCTCAACAGTCACACCCCAGCAATCCGGTTCTTCAATACAGACTGTTCTTCCTATTAATTCATCTAAAACGGCAGCGGAGAGTCCTCCATGGGTTCTTCCTGGATAACTCTGGTGCCAGTCCTCTGTTCTGAAGGTACAAGTCAGTTGTCCATTTTCTATCTCATAAAATCTTGTATTTAAGCTGAACTTATTTTTAGTTCCACAAACTACACATCTAGCACTGTTATTCTGCTTTTTAGTCACTTTATAATTCATTTTGCCACCTCTTTATTTCCTTTAATCAAAAACTTCTGGCAGCTAAAGCCGTTGAAATTTCTGTCTAAGACCTTCCCGCCCCATCACAGCTGGGGGGATAGACTTTTAATTTAAAACTGCGGACATAAAAGTCCGCAGATTAATTACTTGTATATTTACATTTTATTACCAGTTTATAGTGGCGTCAATAGGTTTTGTCTCTAAAGAACATGCTTATCTGGTTTTAATCTTTTAGCAGATATACCATATTTCTGTCATTGGAAAACTGTACGACATTATATAAAAACATAATATCGGTTATCTTGTTTTCTTTTACAAATTGAGTCAAACTCTGCTTGTAATATCGTAAATCCGTTACATAAATATGATCAAAATGCCCTGTAATAAATGGCACAAAACAGTTGGCGTAAGAATCTTTGATAACAAGAATATTATGTCCGTTTTTTGCCGTTCCGCTTATGGTAGTCATAGGATTATTGCTGCTTAAAAAGTAAGAATATTTATCTTTGGTCTTAAGATACTTTTTATCAAACAGACTTGGAAGAGATTTTGTCTGGGTAACTTTTTCAATCTTCATACCAGTGTGTTCTATCGCGCTGTTGGTAAATTTCTCAATATAATCTGGCTTTGTTTTAAATCCAGCCGCTTTAGAATAAGTCGTCCCATAAAAATCTTTGCTGACCACTTCTACGTTAAAATCTTCTTTCTTCAGTGGTTTCAATCCATTTTGCTCTGCCCACATTTTATATGTATAATAAGCTCCCAAAGTTGTCCAGTGATGATCTGTCTTATAATAAATATATTCCCGCTTATGCTGTGAAAGAATTCCAGTTGGATTTATAAGCATTTCACCAAAACAGTCTCTTGATTCTTTTAAAATTTTCCATTGATTGGGTGCTGGCGCATTTTCAGGCATCTTATCTTTATAAATTTCTTCAGAAGTGGGGGCAATTATTACTGAAATATTTATATTTTTGTTAATTTTATCTGTTTTATCAATAAATGTCTTTACATAAGCCAGATTCTTCTGAAACTGCATTTCATCGATATTATCTATCGGAAACAGATAGCCGTCCTTCCCAAAGTAAGCACTTCCATTGTCCTTTTTCCCTGAGACCATGTCTGTGATATTCTTAACTTTTACCCACTCATCTCTTGCAATTATATTATCCGAAGCATAGGACTCAAAATTTTTCATATAATCCCCACTAGCTACGTTGGAAGCAGTCAATTTGGGCATTTGTTGCAGTTGTCTGTTTTCATTGTCCGAAAATTGCTTATCAGGTATAATGATACAGAATAGTAGAAGGCAGACTAAAATCATTACAAACCCACCACTGGTTATAGCAGCTTTTTTATTTTTCATAGTGCCTCCTTACTAAAATCTAAAATATAAAAATGGATTATATGTTGATGCTACTATATAGGCAAAACTTATTGCAAACAAAATCAGCAATCCTATATCTTCAATAATGGAACCTACTAATGGCTTGTTCTGCAACCTGACAGAATAAACTTTTTCCCATACTTTTGCTGGAATATCTGTTGACCCTATTATACATATAATCAGTAAAGTCAGATTGCTGCTCAGCAAATACCACGTATTGCTGTTTGCAAATCCATTATTGTGAAGATTCATCAGACTTCCCATATATTCTTTTACAGAATTCAAATCTCCAATAGCAAATATTACCCAGCTAATGGTTATTAGTACCATAGCATAAGCTCCTGACACAATATTACCTAGTATTCCAAAATTCTTCTGGAGTTTTTGCAATATTCTTCCTAATATGAGTTTCTCTATAATAAGCAGGATTGCAAAATAAATTCCCCAAATAACAAAATTCCAGCTTGCTCCATGCCAAAGTCCGGTCAGAGCCCAGACAGTAAAAATATTCAGTATCTGGCGTTTAATTCCATGACGGTTCCCCCCTAAAGGAATATACACGTATTCCTTAAACCAGCTGCTTAGGGAAATATGCCATCTTCTCCAGAATTCTGTGATGGACTTTGATATATAAGGGTAATTAAAATTCTCCAGGAAGGTAAATCCAAACATTTTTCCTAATCCGATAGCCATATCCGAGTACCCTGAAAAATCAAAGTAAATCTGCAATGTAAATGCAACAGCCCCAATCCATGCAGTAGCAACTGGCAAATCTCCAGGATTCATTTTCATCACACTTTCCCATAACAGTCCGATATTGTTTGCCAGAAGTACTTTCTTAGCCATTCCTATAGTAAATCTTCTGACCCCGGATGCAAACATTTCCGGGTCCACATGTCTCTTTTTTAATTGTTCCTCTATAGTCTCAAATCGTACTATGGGTCCCGCTATAAGCTGAGGAAAGAGGGCCACATAGGTTCCAAATGCTATAAGATCTTTCTGTACTTTCACTTTTCCCTTGTACAGGTCAATGACATATGACATAACCTGGAAAGTATAGAATGAAATTCCTATTGGAAGTGGCAAATTCATTGCTGGAATGTGTGCTCCAAATGTAACATTAATATTTCCAATCATAAAGTCCACATATTTAAAAAATCCAAGTATTCCAAGGTTAATGGCCACATTAACCACCAATATACCCTTGGCCTTTATGTTATTCACATCATTCCTGTTACATCTATGGAGTAAAATGCCAAACCAGTAATTAAAAACAATAGAAAAGATCATTAAAAAAACGTATATGGGCTCTCCCCAGGCGTAAAAAAAGAGGCTTGTTACTAGCAAAACTAGATTTTTCAAGCCTGCTGGAGCCAGGTAATATACGCAAATTACAATCGGTAAAAAATATACTAAAAAAGATATACTACTAAAAACCATTTATTTTTCACCTATATTTCTTTACTGTCATAGTTGGCAAGCAGTTTATCTGCTGCATCACTGTCATTACATACAACTAATACAACGGTGTTACCGAAGGTCTTAATAACCGGTTTAGATAACTTGTCAAGTTCTTCAGGCACATAATTCTCAAAGCCTTCCTTTTGAGCCTGAATTCTATCTTTACAGGCTTTTACCACATCTTCAGTTTTTCCATCCACTGCTTTGATAACCGCAACTTCTTCAGCCGTAGCCCCTGTACTGGAATATAAAACCGCATCATCTACAAGATCTTTATTCAAGTTATACAGGCTAAAAAATATATCATTATCGACTTTGCTCATATAGTCTTTAAACTGTGTATTTTTAACTATGTATTCCCCTAAATCTGATACTTTGGCCTGCTCCAGAATCTGCTCATTTCCTGCGGTTTCTTTAGACCCACCCTTGTTACATCCTGTAAACACAGCACAAATCACTAATACCATAATCACACACAATTTTAAATTTCTCATCTTTCATATTCCCCCTATTATTTTATTAATCCTGCTAAATATTGTGCCCAGACTTTACAGTACTGAGAATTTAAGTGTATACCATCTGTAGTAGCATCTGATACCAGATATCCATCTCCATCTACTAAAGCTGCAGCCGGGTTTATAAATTGTACCCCTTTATCTGAAGCTAATTTTATAATATTTTCATTATACCAGTATATTTGTGCATTATTATGTACTTTATCACTGTCGTTTTTTGATTTCGAAACAGGCAAAACAGCTTGAAGATATATGACAGCATCAGGCTGTTTTTCCTTTATACTATCTATGAGTTTCCCATAATCTGCTAAAAAAGTCTCAATATGATTCCATCCCAGTTCATTCAAGCCTACACCTACAATGACTTTATCATAGTTGGCTGCATCAAGCATGTCATAAACTGAAACGGACTTTCCATCCATAGGCACCTGTTTTCCTTCTACAATTTTATCTATGGTCATGGCTTTCATGCAAAAATAGGATGCATTTTTTACTCCAGAATAAAGTTTAAATCCCTCTATTCTGGAATCCCCTATAATAAGAGTATTATTGTATATGGAATATTCCTGATCCCCAGGAAGTTTTTCAGGTGTCACCATAGGTTTATCAGTATTAATCTTATTTGTATCATTTGGCTTTTCACCAGATTTAACATCCTTGTTCTTTTCACTTATTTCTGGCTTTTCTTTTATTTTATCTTCTTTCACTGACTTATTTGTTTTAGTATTTTCCACATTTTCAACAGCACTAGCAACGTTTTTATTTGTTGTCAGATCCTGTCGTTTCCCATGTTCACTGGCTTCTATATTTATCCATATCATACACCAAACTAAAACAATCAGCACAACCACGCTGATTATTATAAAAATTTTAAACCTTTTTCGATTTTTTATTCTGATCAAAACTGCTTTCCACCCATCTGAAATTAATACTAAATTGCCTAAAATTAACATTTTTTATTTATATATTTGTCTTTCCTCATATATTCTAAATCCTGAAACGAAAAAAGGCAATGGGAATTTTCCCATTGCCTAAAATTTCTTTTTTAATTATTCAATAACGCTAGCTACAACACCAGAACCTACTGTTCTTCCGCCTTCTCTGATAGCGAATCTTAATCCTTCTTCGATTGCGATTGGTGTGATTAAGCTGATTGTCATCTGGATGTTATCTCCAGGCATACACATTTCTGTTCCTTCTGGTAACTGTAAATCTCCTGTTACGTCTGTTGTTCTGAAATAGAACTGTGGTCTGTATCCGTTAAAGAACGGTGTATGTCTTCCGCCTTCTTCCTTCTTCAGTACATATACCTGTGAAGTAAACTTTGTATGTGGATGAATTGTTCCTGGTGCACACAGTACCTGTCCTCTTTCGATTTCACTTCTCTGTACGCCTCTTAGTAGTGCTCCGATGTTATCTCCTGTTTCTGCCTGATCTAACAGCTTTCTGAACATTTCGATTCCTGTTACTACTACTTTTCTTCTTTCTTCTGTCAGTCCGATGATTTCTACTTCATCTCCAACTTTCAGTGTTCCTCTTTCTACTCTTCCTGTTGCTACTGTTCCTCTTCCTGTGATTGAGAATACGTCTTCTACTGGCATGATGAATGGCTTGCTGTTATCTCTTTCTGGTTCTGGAATGTATGAATCTACTGCTTCGAATAATTCTACAATCTTATCTCCCCATGGACCTGTTGGGTCTTCTAATGCACCTAATGCGGATCCTCTGATGATTGGTGTATCATCTCCTGGAAATTCATATTCGTCAAGTAATTCTCTTACTTCCATTTCTACTAAGTCAAGCAGTTCTTCGTCGTCTACCATATCGCACTTGTTTAAGAATACGATGATATATGGTACACCTACCTGTCTTGATAACAGGATGTGTTCTCTTGTCTGTGGCATTGGTCCGTCTGTTGCTGCTACTACCAGAATAGCTCCGTCCATCTGAGCTGCTCCTGTAATCATGTTCTTTACATAGTCAGCATGTCCCGGACAGTCTACGTGCGCATAGTGTCTGTTTGGTGTTTCATATTCAACGTGAGCTGTTGAAATAGTGATACCTCTTTCTCTTTCTTCTGGCGCCTTATCAATCTGGTCGAAATCTACTTTCTGACCTAAACCATATCTCTGGTGTAATGTCTTTGTTATTGCAGCTGTAAGAGTTGTCTTACCGTGGTCTACGTGACCAATTGTTCCGATATTTACGTGTGGCTTATTTCTTTCAAATTTCTGCTTTGCCATTTTTTATTTCCTCCCCTTTGCATGTTACTTTTGCAAATAATTTCTTTTTTATTATTTAAGTTGGAGCTGTTGAGCAGGCTTGAACTGCCGAACCTCTTCCTTACCAAGGAAGTGCTCTACCTACTGAGCTACAACAGCACGTTAGGACTATTTTACAACATTGTCCCTTCATAGTCAACAGTTGAATTGCGATACCTGAAGCACATTTTATGAAGACCTCTCTCTTGTTTCACCGTTTTTCCTTTTCACAAAGATTGCCCTTCCCTGGCATTAATTAATTTATGGCATCATAAAAGTGCTGAAAATCCCTGTTTTTCAAGGATTTCCAACACTCTTTAAAATGTTGTGATAATTGTTTAAAACTGCACTTCACTAATTGCCACAATTCTTCATGTCAATCTCTTCTTAACCCAGTTATGATTTTTTGCTTCTTTCCATAATCCATTTTGCTATTTTACCCGCCATTTCTTTTTGTGATTTGGAACTAACATACATCCCAATATGTCCAACAGGAAAAGAAACCATTTCTTTATCACTACTGCCTATGTGATCATTCAGAGGCTTGCTTGCAGATGGGGGAACCAAATGGTCATATTCTGCATAGATATTTAAAAGGGGCATGTTAATATTTTTTAAATTAACCTGCTTTTCCCCAATCATTAATTCTCCCTTTACCAATTTGTTCTCTTTATAAAGATCATTTACAAATTGTCTGATAGTTTCTCCCGCTTGTCCCGGACTGTCAAATATCCACTTTTCCATTCTGAAAAAGTCTGACATTTGTTTTGAATCGTCCAGATTGTCCAAAACGGTTATATATTTATCCAACATAAGTTGGAAAGGTTTTAGTATAACAAAGCCAGCATTCATGACATCCCCGGGAATAACCCCATAAGCATCGACCATGCTGTCTATATTAAGGTTCTTTCCCCATTTAAACAGCAATCCCTCTTCCGTATCAAAATCTATTGGTGCAACCATGGTCACCAGATTTTTTATTTTATCCGGATGGAGCGCGGAATAAATTGTTGAAAAAGTTCCTCCCTGACAAACACCCATTATATTAATTTTTTCTACTTTATTAGCTTTACATATAAAATCCACGGTATTATGGATATATCCTTCTATGTAATCTTCCATGGTTAAATACCGATCTTCTGGCGCTGGATAACCCCAGTCAATAATATATAAGTCCAGTCCCTGCTCCAGCAGGTTCTTTATTACACTTTTATCCTGTTGAATATCCATCATATACTGTCTGTTTACTAAAGCATATACTATTAAAGTAGGAACTTTACATGTATTTTTCGTTAATGGCTTATAATGATATAGCTTCATTTTATCTTCTTCGTATACAAGTTCCTTTGGAGTGCAATCTGATCCCTCATCATCGACATCCATTAAAACTTCCATACCTCTCATCATCTTTTTTTGTAATGCAAAAAACTCATCAAAAGATTTTTGCATATCCAAACCATAGGCTAAATTCATTTTATTTCTCCTTATAAAAAAATTTAGAATTATTTACTGGCTTTTATTACATCAGATAAATTGGCTATTTCTTCTTTTAAATCTTTTAATTCTTTTCTTGCATCTTTTACCTGTTTTTTTAAATCATAAACTGTCTTATAAAGGCTGTTCATCTCACTCTTGGTTGGAATGGGCATAAATTTCAGATATTCTTCTATTAAGCCATCATATCTCATTTTAAATACCATAGAAGAATCCACAAGTTCAGAAAATAACTTGCTGAAGTCCTCAGTATTAAATAATTTCAGATATGCATTCTCATTTTCTTTAGACCAGTACTCATAAAACTCTTTAAAAGTTTTAGGCTGGTTACCGGATTTTTGCATCTCCATGTAATTGTCAAGAATATCTTCCATGGTTTTTTGGGCAACAGAGAAAATGTTAGCTGAAAATTCGCCTAGCAGAGTCATATATTTTACAAAAGTGTCCATACTTTCCTGCTGCTTTTCGTAATATTCTTTATTAAATCCCATAGTCGGGCTGTTCAAAATCTTTCCGAAAGATTTTGAATAATTATCTTCCCAAAGCTTCATGAAATCCAGATAAGCAATAGGATTTTTGTAAGTACCTTGTACCATATAATCCTTTAGGACTTCACTGCTTTCAATCCATGGTCCATAAAACTTTTCAACAAAGCCTTTATACATTTCCATGATTTCCATTGGCTCTTTTACAAAAGACTGCATCGGTTTCGGCAGATATGGAATAACACTCTGTTTTACAAAGTTCATATATTCGTCTTTCCATTTACCATACATCTCCGTATATTCTTTCATTTCTGGCTTAAAAGCCTGCTTGTTTAAATCTTCCCACAGTTTGTATACATTGTAGTATACATCCGTACCAAAAGACATCTTCTTAAATATTTCAAATGCATTCCCATCGTTAAATGGAGAAAAAAGCTTACTATTAAAATCCATCATCTTTGTAAAAAAGTCCATGGTATCTTCCGGAGCTTCTTTGCTCATCTTCTCACTTTTCTGTTCTTTAGCATCGGTTTTTGGTAAAAATGCTTCCTGCCAGACATTTATCATATTTTTTTGCATATCAAAAAACTGATCCATGACATTATTCATATAATATCCCCTCTCTATTCTTCTATTAATTTTTTTACTACAGCTTCCCCTGAGACAACTTCAACATTTTCAGCATTATAAACACTTGTTTTTAATATAACGATTCTCTTTTCATCAATTTTACTTAAAACTTCTACAACTGCCGTTATTTCATCCCCTATAAAAACCGGTGCCAAAAACTTTAATGTCTGTGATAAATATAAAGTATTTACCCCTGGAAGCTTTGTTCCTAAAACTGCAGAAATTAAAGAACTAGTTAAAAGTCCTGGTGCAATTCTCCTTTTAAATGGACTTTTTCTGGCAAATTCTTCATCTAAATGAATTAAGTTTACATCACCAGATAATCTTGAAAATAAAACTACATCCTCTTCAGTAATAACTTTACTTATTGAGTCTTTTTCCCCTATTTTAATATCGGTGAAATTTCTCATACTCTCATGCTTACCTATGCTAATCCCCCCAAACTTTAAAATTTAAAATTTAAACTAAAAATTTAGTATAATATACCATGTTCTTACAACATATGGAAGAGATTTTTGTCAAAAAAGTTTGAATTTAATAAATATTTAGACTATTTAGTCTATTTGACAAGCTTAAAGATTACTACTATGTTGCAGGCATAAAAATATCTGCAATTTAAAAGATAACTAATAAGCAGAAACTATTTTATCTTTTATAGTTTTTTAAATAATCATATTTTTTTCAGACTTTATATTCTTTCAGGGCCTTCGGCAATAAAAAACTGCCCCAGAATAAATCAGTAGTAAAACTACTGGCTTATTCTGGGGCAGTTTCTTTTATTTATTATTAATTTAAGAAGCTGACATTTTGAATAAATATAAATCTACATCAATATTTATTATTTTATATAAGAATTTATTGTATCGGCACCTTCCTTGTGTGCATGGTAATAAACTCTCAATTCTTTGTTCTTATCCAAATCATATCTTGTTTCTTCTAAAAGTCCATTGGCTTCTGCAGTCATGACAGCTTCAATAACTGCAGGTTTTCTCAAACCTTTAAAGTTTCCATATTGACCTTTTAAAGCTTCAATAACATCATCTGCACAAGCTTCCTCTACAGTTGTAAAATATTTTAAAATAGCATAATTTAACGGCTTCATGCTTCTGCTCCTCCTTTACCCTTAAAGAAATCAAGTGGATTTACAGCCATAATAAAGATTCCTAATGACATAACTACAGCAGCAACCCATGCGATTGGAGGGATAGCCCAACCTTCCTGTCCAAAGATTAATCCAAGAATAACCCATGAGCATAAAGGTGTAAAGAAAGAATAAGTTGCGTTACAAGCCATACCTAGAGCTGTACCACACATACTATTTCCTTTATACCATAAGTTAAAGGAATATACTGCAAAGAATCCGCTGATTACAAACCACATCATGGCATGTCCATCAGCTACAGCTGCAGGAATAAGGTCAAAAGAAAGTCCTAATCCACCCCCAGCAATAATTCCAAACAAAGGAACTAAAACAATTAAATTTGTTAAGCCTGAAGTAATCTGTCTGATAGTAATTCCGATTTCGTAGTCAACCATACAAGTGGCATATCCAGCAACACAGCCTTCAATACCCCATCCCAAAGCAGCCACAAAAGCCACTATCATACCTAATACAAGGCCCTTTGGAGCTCCGCCACCAAATCCTGTACTTGCAATCATAAAGCTAGCTGCAAAACAGATTAAGATTCCCAGTATTGTACGTGGTGTAAGCTTCTGCTTATATAATATTCTGCTCAAAATAGCAGCAATTGCAGGGCACAAAGCCGTAATAGGAATTACGATAGAACCTGCAAGCTGTAAACATGCAACGTAAGCTGTTCCTGCAATCGGCCCTCCAGCTAAAGCTGCAAGAGCAATCATTGCACCTGGCTTAGTTTTAACAGTTCTGAAAAAGTCGCCAAGTTTTCCTTTTGTTGCAGCAATAATAACAGCCCATACTGCACTTATGGTGTCATTAACTGCACTACCTAAAGCAGCTAACATATAGGTAACAGCCAGTGCAGGCAATACAGTATTTGGTCCATACCACTGTGACCAGATTCCTGTTGACATACCTAACGTTAGAAAAGATGAGTAGAATCCATAGCATATACCTGAAAGTAGTCCAATAATAATTCCTCTTTTAAAAAAACTCGATGATAACTTGTCCTTAGCAGCTAACAGTTGTACATTAGACACTGCCCCTGCCGAAAAACCTTCCTTCATAAAAAATCTCCCTTCACATCTTTTTATGCATTTTTTATGCAAACTTTTAATACAAAAGCAATTCTACGCCTTCCCCTATAGGGGAATGTCAACAACTTTTTTCAAATTTCTTCAAATTTCGACAACATCAAATTCTGGTAAATTAAAAATCCCACAAAGCTATATTACTTTGTGAGATTTTTTGTCCTTTTATACCCTGTTTAGATGATTTTCTAGCTTTTTCCTTATTCGCTGGATAGCATTATCTATAGACTTTGGAGTTTTATTCATTAACTTTCCAATGTCGTTATAATTTTTGCCCTGTAGAAATTCTACCAGCACTTTACTTTCTAATTCACTAAAAAAATTTTTTCCTTCGTTCTCCAGACCCTGCATTTTCTCTTTCATTATGATAATAGTCTCAGGATTTTCTTCCAGACTGGAATATAAAGTATCTGCAATACTTACATCATAGTTTTCATCAGAAATCTTATTGTCTATTGAAATAGATGTATTTAAAGGAGAATATTTCATTCTGGTTGCCTGTCTGACTGCAGTTAAAATCTGTCTGTTTATGCAAAGCTCAGCGTAAGTTCTGAAACTTGCATTTCTTCCTTCTCTGTAACTTCGGATTGCCTTAAACAGACCGATCATACCTTCCTGCATCACATCTTCTGAATCTGCACCTGTAACAAAATATAAATGGGATTTATTTTTAATAACGCTCTTATACTTTCGAATCAAAGTTTCTTCAGCAAGTTCATCGCCAGCCTGCGCTAAGGTTGCAAGCTCTTCATCATTTATCTGATTATAATTTTCCTGCATCTCTTTGTTTTCTTACCTCACACATTAATACCGCAGCAGCGTTTGAAGCATTTAATGATGTAATTTTACCTACCATAGGTATCGATACTACGAAATCACATTTCTCTTTTACCAGTCTGCTTATCCCAAAGCCTTCACTACCTATAACAAGAGCCGCAGCGCCTTTTAAATCTGCCTTATAATATGTTTCTCCGTTCATGTCACAGGCATAAATCCATATTCCTTTTTCTTTCAGACTTTCTATGGTCTGCACTATGTTAGATACTTTAGCGCAGGAAATATATTCTACGGCACCAGCAGACGCTTTTACAACTACATCCGTAATCCCCACCGATCTTCTTTTAGGTATGATAATCCCGTGAACTCCGCAGGCCTCTGCTGTACGCATTATGGCTCCTAAATTATGAGGATCTTCCAGGTTGTCCAGAATTATTATAAATGGAGGTTCTCCACGTTTTTCAGCCTTTTTAAGAATATCATCCACATCGCAGTAACTGTAAGCAGACACATAAGCGGCTATTCCCTGGTGCGGACTGCCATCTGCCAGTCTGTCCAGGGTAATCTTATCCGCCATGATAATGGGAATCTTTTTATCTTTTGCCATACCTACAATTTTTTTGATGGATCCTTCGGCTCCTTTGCCTACAATCAACTTTTCTACTTCCCTATCATTTCGCAATGCTTCCATTACCGGATTTCTACCTACAATAATGTTTTTATTTGTATTTTCTGCTTCCAAACTATTTTCTCCTATACTCTGTAAATTTGTATTCTAGGCCCTTATGTTCCTGACTCCCGCTTTCCCAGACCATTTCTACATTTTTACACTCATCAAGATTTATAAAATAACGGTCTGCATCAAAGGTATTGTTAATTTTCGTAATGAAATATGTATCACATCTTTCACACATTTCTTCATAAACCTTTGCTCCTCCAATAATATAGATGTCATCTGAATCATATTGTTCCAATTCTTTTAAAAGTTCTTCTTTTGAATGGCAGACTTGGCATCCGGCATTATATTCTTTATCAGAAGATAAAACAATATTGGTTCTTTCGGATAAGGGTTTCTGTCCTGGCAAAGACTCCAGAGTCTTTCTGCCCATGACCACAACCTTTCCCAGAGTTTTTTCTTTAAAATATTTTAAATCACCTGGAATATGGGCGAGTAAATCATTATCTTTTCCTATACCCCAGTTATTATCTACTGCTGCTATCATCTTCATGCATACTTCTCCTTTTTATGTATACTATCTGTAGCAGTATATCAACAAATAAGCAATGCGTCAAGTTGCCGTGACAGGTCTTTATTTCCTGTACATTTATTTATAAAAGCATAATAAAAGGCCATGAATGCTACATTTCAAGGCCTTTCTTTTTAATACCATTTGTTTCACCCATTTTTAAAGTGTTACTCTAATTCCATCATATCCCAGAGTAGTGTCAGAGAAAATTTCCCGGGCATTTTCAATATAGCGTTCTGGCTTAGTCAAAGCCGGACTGTAATGAGTAATCCATAAGCGTTTTACCACAGCATCTTTTGCAAGCTGTGCACTGTGGGAAAATAGCATATGGCCCTTTTTAAGCATTTCATCAAGCTTATTTTCTTCCCCATACATGCCTTCACTTATGAGCAGATCTGCACCATAAGCAAAATCTTTCATTGTTTTAACCATTTTTGTATCCGTAAAATAACAGACCCGGATAGGGTCTCGTTTCTCATCTATAACAGTTTCCGGTTCTATGGTACGGCCATCTTCTAACCGTACAGTCAGCCCTTCATGAAGCATTTTAAATGCGGTCTTTGGAACTCCCAGTTCACATGCTTTTTGAGGATTAAATACTGGTTTTCTTTTCACAGTAATGCCATAGCCATAACAAGGAACACCATGACTCAATGATAAATGGGATATAGTTAATTCATCCATGTTCCATTCCTCTTCTTTGTCTTCCTCCAATTCATGAATTTTAACTACATAAGGAAGTATTGGGGCAATCACAGTTAATGATTGCACTACTTTTTCCAAACCCTTTGGTCCTATAATAATAAGAGGAGTTTTTCTGCCACTATTCCCTAATGTAAGCAATAGACCTGGCAATCCAGCTATATGATCTGCATGAAAATGCGTGATAAGAAGTATGGATAGATGGCTTAGCTTGCACCCGGACTTTTTTAAAGCTATCTGTGTGCCCTCTCCGCAGTCAATCAATATAGCTTTGCCTTTATACTCCAGCCAGCAGCATGCCAGCCACCTGTCTTCCCTGGGAACCACACCGCCAGTCCCAGGCAGACATACATCTAAAATACTACCCATTGATTTCTATACTATTTACTTTTCTCATGCTTTCCGTCATGTACCCCAATTTTTTTCCCTTTTACAATTCCTACGTCGGCATTTCCTTTGGGATCCATTTTCCTTAGTTCAGGATTACTTTTTTCTCTGTCCTTCATTCTGTTCTTATTGTTGTCCATAATATTTTTCCTTCCTAATAATAGTAAATATAAACTTATTATTTAAATATTATAGGGGAATTATTCAACTAATAAAAAATCTTCATCATTTTGCTCTCACGCTTTTTACACAATAATAAAACCTGCCCTATATAAAGGCAGGTTTTTGAACTGATTTTAAACGGCAATAGGTATATTTTTAATCTGTGGATTTTTTTCGTAATTCTCAATTTTAATGTCGTCTGCTGTGAACTCATAAAAATCTTTTATCTCTGGATTTAACGTGAATTTTGGTGCAGGGAACTGAGGTCTTTCAATCATCTCTTTAATTACAGGTACGTGTCTGTCATAAATATGTGCATCTGCTATAACATGTACTAATTCTCCCACTTCAAAACCGCACACCTGAGCCAGCATATGCACCAGTATAGAATATTGGACCACATTCCAGTTATTGGCGGCTAAAATATCCTGAGAGCGCTGATTTAAAATGGCGTTTAATCTGTTTTCTGTTACATTAAAGGTCATGCTGTATGCACAGGGTTCCAGATTCATTTCAGTCAAATCCTGAAAATTAAATATATTGGTTAATATTCTCCTGGAATAAGGTGTATTTTTAAGTTGCCAGATAACGTTGTCTACCTGATCCATTACCCCTTGTGCAAATTTATATTTCTGGGCCAATTGATAGCCATATGCTTTGCCAATTGTTCCTTGCTCATCCGCCCACTCATCCCAGATATGACTGTTTAAATCGGCGATTCTGTTAGACTTTTTCTGCCAGATCCAGAGTAACTCGTCAAAAGCGGATTTTATAGCGGTAGGTCTTAAGGTTAGCGCAGGAAATTCTTCCTGTAGATTATATCTGTTTACTACACCAAATCGTTTAATTGTGTGTGCCGGAGCGCCATCCTCCCATTTTGCCCTGACAAGTTGTCCCTCTGAAGAATATCCATTTTCTAATATGTCTCTGCACATATTTATAAATAATACATCCGCTTTACTCATCGACTCTACCTTTCCTAAATATAAAAGTTTTCTTTACCAACTGAATTTCTATTTCTTGTCTTTTTTTCTGACATCATCAAGTTCCGCCTTGTCAATGAGGCTATAGCCTGATTAATCACTTCTTCCAGTCTTTGTACATTTCCATCTAAATACAGATATCCCACCAGAGCTTCAAACGCAGTGGCAAGTTTATATGTTACAGGATCAGCATTTTGAGGCTTAGATGTTATTTTTTTATTCCTGGCACGTTTAACAAGAAGCTGTTCATTCACATCGAGGGATTCCATCATCTTCTTTATGGCCAGAGCTTGCCCCTCAGCACGTACAAACTTAACTGCCAGCTTATTCTGCTTGTTCACATTTACAGAATCTTTTTCCAAAACATATCTTCGCACATAAACTTCGTATACTGCATCCCCAATGTACGCTAAGGCTGTTGTGTTAATTTTATTTGCTTCCATCCGTTGATCCTTATTCTTTTATAATCTGTACACCCTGAGGAGTGTCCTTCAGAACAATTCCCTTGGCTTTTAAAATATCTCTGATTTCATCAGCTCTTGCAAAATCCTTGTTTTTTCTGGCTTCCTGTCTTTCATCCACCAATGCCTGAATTTCTGAATCAACACTGTCATCCTCTTCCTGCTGTAACAATCCCAGAACTCCAGTGAGTTCCGTAAGAATATCCAATGCTTTTTTAGCAAACTCTCTGGAAGCTCCATTTTTAACAGCATTATTTATGGCTGAAATTAACTCAAACACTGCAGTGATTGCATCCGCTGTGTTTAAATCATCTTCCATGGCATCGATAAATTCCTGCCTGTATTTGCTGAAAGTTTCAGCAGCAGCTTTTTCTGCTTCATTCATGGTATCAGATCCAGTTTCCATTAAATATTTTAGGCTCGCTTTAGCATTTTGCATTCTTGCCAGACCGTTCTTCGCCTGCTCCATAAGTGTATCACTGAAATTAATGGGATTTCTATAATGTCCTGATAATAGGAAAAATCTCATTACCTCTCCACTATAATCCGCTAAAATATCTCTCACAGTAAAAAAATTGCCCTTTGATTTTGACATTTTTTCGTTATCGATAGTAATATATCCGTTATGCATCCAGTAGTTAGCAAAAGGTTTGCCATTGTGTGCTTCTGACTGAGCTATCTCATTTTCATGGTGTGGAAAAGCTAAATCCTGCCCTCCCGCATGGATATCAATAGTCTCCCCAAGAAACTTCTTTGACATGGCAGAGCATTCAATATGCCATCCTGGTCTTCCCATGCCCCAAGGAGATTCCCACGCGATTTCATCTTCTGTTTTTCTTGCTTTCCAGAGAGCAAAATCAAGGGGATCATGCTTTTTTTCACCAACTTCAATTCTTGCTCCTGCTTCTAAGTCTTCAATATTCTGCTTGGAAAGCTTCCCATACGCTTTAAATTTTCTGGTGCTGTAATAAACGTCACCATTAACTTCATAGGCGTATCCTTTTTCAATTAAATCTACAACAAACCGGATAATATCATCCATGGTTTCGGTTACTTTAGGATGCACAGAAGCTTTTTTTACATTTAAAGCCCCTGCATCTTTATAATATTCTTCAATATACTTTTCGCTTATTTCCCCGGCGGTTACGCCTTCTTCTCTTGCTTTATTGATTATTTTATCATCAACATCTGTAAAGTTCTGTATAAACTTCACATTGTTACCTCTATACTCCAAGTACTTTCGTAAAGTATCAAATACAACAAATGGTCTTGCATTTCCTATGTGGAAATAGTTGTACACTGTAGGCCCGCAGACATATATTTTAATCTCATTCCTATCAATAGGAACAAATTCCTCTTTTTTTCTAGTCAATGTATTATATATTTTCATAGTGGCACTCCCTTTCATAAAAACATAGGGCAGGTAAACCTGCCCTAAAATTATACAATATTCTACTTAAGTTGTATACCCATTTAACTACAATTCAAACAAGTTTAAATATAATTCATAGGATTCTGTGCGACACCATTTATTCTGACTTCGAAATGAAGTACATTACCAGTCGCATTTCCTGTACAGCCTACAGTCCCTAAAGTCTGGCCTTTTGTGACCTTCTGTCCTGGTGAAACACACATACTGCTACAGTGTGCATAATAAGTCTGAAGTCCGCCGCCATGATCAACTTTTATTATATTACCATAAGAACCTGAATATCCTGCAGAAATAACTACACCATCAGCTGCTGCACCAAATGGTGTCCCAGCCGGATTTCTCAAATCTACTCCTGCATGTCTCCTGCTTCCTCTGTTTGCCCCGTAGGTAGAGGAAACTTCGATGTGTCCCATAGGAGCACTCAGAATACCGCTGAATTTTGCAGAAGAAGTCCCTGCCGTTGCAATACTAGCCGTATAAGTGGGAGCTGATGCTGTTCCCTTTAATGAAATCTGATTCTGTGGCTGGTTTAAAACCTGTTCACTTAATAGGTTTGAAGCTATTACCACGCCATTTTGCTTGATCACTTGAGAAGTAACCTGCTTACTTCCAGCTACTCCGGCCGTCTTAACCTTGGATTGTCCTCTATACAGAGAACTTGAATCTTCATAAACCGTTTGGTACGGTATTGTTTCTGTTCCCACTACTGTTTCTGTAGTTGTAATAGCTACAAATGGTTTGGATTCATATAAATTTACCACGGAACCAATCTGTAAACTGGAAGAACTGATTCCTGGATTCATTTTTTCCAGTTCATCCAGAGATATCCCACTTTTCATCGCAATGTCCCATACCGTATCGCCACCCTGGACTACATAAGTCTTCGGGGTCGCTGTTCCCTTTATAATATAGTCAACAGCATCAGCAACACTCATCACCCAGGCTGGGTCGCCTCCTACCGCCTTGGCATCATATGGGTCCCATCCAAATTCCTTATCAAAAACAACAGTGGCATTTGGATCGGATTTATTGGCTAAATAATAGGACTTTACTCCCTGGAAAACAGCTTTGGCATCTTCTTCAGTATCCACTGCCAATATGGTTTTTCCTCCAATTTTTATTAGCCATTGTATATCATTTGCAGCTTTTGCAAGCTCAATTTTATTTTCATGAACAGCTGTATGATTTCCTGTATGCCCTGGTGCCCCCATAGGTACCATTGGTGTTACAGAAAGGATTGCAGCAAGTGCCAGCACGCCAACTACCCCGCCAGCCGTAATTTTCTGCTTCTTTGAAAAACTCTTTGTGGTCTGCCCGATTTTTTCTAAGGTACATTTATCCTTTATAGAACTCATAGCATTTTTTATTTTTATATTCATATTCTAAATTCCTTTTTTCCTCGCTAGTTAATACCCGTTTTTTCTATAATCCCCTTTCAAAAGAGATGTATTGTACTTACGATCTCATGTAGCATATTATTTCCAGCTACGTTGTAATGTTACAGTATTGTTACAGAAAAGTCAACCCCTATGGCATTTTCTTCACAAAAACTTCAAATAAAAAAATCCGTAATCAAGTTGAAATTTCAACATAATCACGGATTTTTGCAACCCAGTTTGTTAAAAAAGTAATAAGCCTCTTAGGATACCAATATATTACAAGACTGTAACAATCCTATCACTTATTTGCGGTATTAGCCATTTTAACGTTATATATTATATAAAATTATTCCTCATCTTCAATGGTTACTTTCTTCATAGCCTGTTTTTCTTTCGGCTTATCCGAAAAATCTCTTTTCACATTTACTATTTTATCTGCAGCTTCGATTCCTTCAGTAATTTTACCGAAAGCAGCATATTGTCCATCCAGATGTGGAGCGTCTTCAACCATAATAAAGAACTGTGAACCAGCGGAATTTGGGTCCATGGCTCTTGCCATAGATAAAACGCCCTTAGTATGTTTTAAATTATTTTCAAATCCATTGGCTGAAAATTCTCCTTTGATTGTATGTCCAGGCCCACCCATACCAGTACCTGTAGGATCACCACCCTGAATCATGAAGCCAGGAATAACCCGGTGAAAAATCAGTCCATCATAAAATCCGTCTTTTACCAGAGTCTCAAAGTTCTTTACTGTTTCCGGTGCGATTTCTGGATAGAGTTCTCCTTTCATGATGTCTCCGTTTTCCATTTCAATTGTCACGATTTTTTTCATACATTTTTCTCCTTTATTATCTTAATTTAAAGCTGTCGTACATTTTATCTCTTTTTTTCAGCACAGACAGCACTTCTTTTTCAATATGGCCCTCAAACTTTTCCAGTCCGAAAAAGTAATCCATAAACTCCCATATTTCTTCTCTTAAATAATCTGGATATATATTTTCTAAAGAGTTAAGTTCTTCTCTGGAAACAAACTTAACTTCCTTCATAACCTGTTCCTGTCCAAAAAGCTCCGGATCATATCCAAGTTCCAACGCTCCCCCGCAGATTTTTCCCAAAAAGAAATTTACAAACCTTTGACCCCGGACATCTGAAACCTCTTCCACATGCCAGATTAATTTTTCTATGGTTACATCAAGACCAGTTTCTTCTTTGACCTCACGGGCAGCTGCCTGCCGTGCATCTTCATGCTCTTCAATGGCTCCTCCCGGCAACATCCAGATATCTTTGTTTTCATGATGCTGTCTAACCATTAATATCTTCTTTTCATCATCAAATATTATTACTCGTACTCCACCAGCCCACATAAATGTACTCCTATCCTTGCTTTGCAACCTTTTTAAGATGTAAATTAAACTTCATGGATATTAATCTGATAGCAAGCGTCGCTCCAAACGAAGCGTATACTGCCACGTGTTTTCCAAAATAAGGATATATCGCCATAAAAATCACTGCTCCAAAAATAGAAGCTACAGCATAAACCTCTTTTTTGAAAACATATGGTACATCACCACACATGGCATCTCTTATCACGCCTCCACCAGTTCCCGTTAAAACAGCCAGCGTTATAACCACAAAAGGCATATAAACATCGTTTACCAGTGCCACTTCTGCACCTATTGCCGTGAAGGCTGCCAGTCCAATGGCATCGCAAAACATTACTACATTCTGATATTTTACAATCCTCTTATAAAAAATTATTACTACAGCCGTTGTAATCAGGCTGATTATAATATATAGAGGATTGGCAAGAGAAACAGGTACGGGAACATTAATCATCACGTCCCGGACTATTCCCCCTCCAACTGCTGTTATTATGGCAAAAATTGATATTCCGTAATAATCCAATTCTTTATCGATGGCTACCAGTGCCCCTGCCGCTGCAAATGCTACAGTTCCTATTAATTCCATTAAAGAAATGAATTCCATTCATTATTTCTCCTCGTTAATAATTGTGATTGCTTTAGCAATGGCTTCTTCAGGAGAAATTTCTTCTTTATCGGATTCTCTTCTGAGTTTATATTCCACTTTTCCTTCAGCGGCACCTCTGCCCACTGTGATTCGTACAGGAATACCAATCAAATCCGCATCTTTAAATTTAACACCAGGTCTTTCTTTTCTATCATCAAGCAGTACTTCTACGCCTGCACTGGCAAGCTGCCTGTAAATATCTTCAGCTATTCTGGCCTGTATTTCATCCTCTGGACTCAACAGCGTAATAATCACATGATAAGGAGCAACCGACACTGGCCAGATAATGCCGTTTTCATCATGGTGCTGTTCTACAATAGCAGCCAGAGTTCTGGTAACTCCTATTCCATAACAACCCATAACAATAAGCTGATCCTTCTGGTTTTCGTCTTTATAGTAAGCCCCCATGGATTCACTGTATTTTGTTCCAAGCTTAAAGACTTGTCCTACTTCAATCCCTCTTGCATGCTTTACAGGAGCTCCACATACCGGGCAAGGGTCTCCAGCCTTAAGCATTTTAATATCTGCAACGATATCTGCACTATAATCCCTGCCATAATTCACATTTTTCAGGTGATAGTCTGCTTTGCAGGCTCCTGCACAAAGATTCTTCAATCCAGGAATTTCACTATCCACTACAATCTTACAGTCATGCAGGCCAACAGGACCAGTAAATCCTCCTACGCAGCCTGTTGCTTCTGACATTTTAGCCTCGTCAGCAAAACCAATGGCGTGTTCCGGAATATTTAATGCATTAACAAGTTTTATCATATTTAATTCTCTGTCGCCCCTTACGAAAGCAGCCACATAGCCATTGTCATTACCATTGTCATCATAAGTTACAAACAGTAATGCCTTTAAAGTCTGTGTCTGATCCATATTCAGGAAAGCCGATACTTCTTCAATGGTTTTTGTTCCCGGAGTGTGCACTTCTTCTAAAGGAAGCTCTGCTGCCTTTGAAGCTGCTGCATCTACACATAGAGCTTTTTCTGTGGTTGCTGCCATGTTGCATTTTTCACAGTATGCAATCTCGCTTTCACCAACTTCAGATAATGCTGTAAACTCGTGAGAGTTGCTTCCTCCAATAGCGCCAGTATCTGCTTCCACAGGCCGGAAAGTCAGTCCACATCTTGTAAATACTTTTTCATAAGCATCATACATATCATCATAACTTTTATCTAAATCTTCATAGGTTTTATCAAAAGAATAGGAATCCTTCATAATAAATTCTCTGCTTCTCATCAATCCAAATCTTGGTCTGGCTTCATCTCTGTACTTGGTCTGAATCTGATAAAGATTTAAAGGAAGCTGTCTGTATGAGTTTACATCATTTCTCACAATATCTGTAAAAATTTCTTCATGAGTAGGGCCAAGGCAAAAATCTCTTCCATTTCTGTCCTTCAATCTCCAAAGTTCAGGCCCATATTTGAACCACCTTCCTGATTCCATCCAAAGTTCTGCAGGCTGAACTGCAGACATGTGTATTTCCTGTGCTCCTTTGGCATCCATTTCCTGTCTGATTATTTCTTCAATCTTTCTTATGGAGCGCCAGCCAAGTGGCATAAAGCCATAAACCCCTGATACCAGTTTTTTAATCATTCCTGTTCTGACAAGCAAAATATGGCTGGCAATTTCAGCCTCATTTGGCACTTCTCGTAAGGTTTTTAAGTGCATTTTTGATAATTTCATTTTCTATAAGATCTCCTTCAAATTTTATTCAATATGCATACAGCTTCTGAAGCAATACCCTCTTTTCGTCCGGTAAAGCCCAGTTTTTCTGTTGTAGTCGCTTTTACATTCACTTTATTATGACTTATTTTTAAAGTTTCAGCAATATTTATTTTCATCTCATCTATAAAAGGTGCCAATCTGGGGGCCTGCGCTATAATGGTTGCATCTATATTGCCTATACCATATCCATTGCGTTCTAAAAGCCATGAAACATGTTCCAACAGCTTCATACTGGAAATACCCTCATATTTTTCATCTGCATCTGGAAAATGTCTTCCAATATCACCTAAAGCCGCCGCACCCAGCAGTGCATCCATAATGGCATGCACCAAAACATCTGCATCGGAGTGTCCTGACAACCCTGATTCAAAAGGTATTTCCACACCTCCTAAAATTAGTTTTCTGTTTTTTTCTAATCTGTGTACATCATATCCTGTACCAATTCTGCATTCCATGGGCATATCCTCTTTTGTTGTAATCTTAATGTTACTATAATCTCCATCCACCAGATGTACAGGGAACCCTGTCCTTTCAATTAAAACCGCATCATCCGTACCATAATAATTTTCAGCAAAAGCTTTTTTATAGGCCTTTATAAGCAGTTCCTTCTGAAATCCCTGAGGAGTTTGTATGCACCTGAGCTGATCTCTCGGTAATGTATTTGTAAAAACCCCTTGTTCATCAACGGTCTTTATGGTGTCTTTAACTGGTACTGCCGCAACCGCAGCTCCCTTCTCTACAGACTTTTCAATTACCAAATCAATAACATTCTGGGTTATAAAAGGTCTTGCTGCGTCATGCACTAATACATAATCCGTATCTTCTGGCAGCATTTCCAATCCCTTATACACTGAATCCTGCCGTTCAGCACCACCTACAGCAATTCCCATAAATTTATCCATACTTTTCAAAAGTTCTTCTGTTCTTTCAACAAAATCCTTTCCCGTAACGACAAAAAAGCCGTCAACATACTGATTCTGGCTGAAAGCCAAAGCAGTTTTAACAAGCACGGACTTACCTTCTATTTCTAAAAATTGTTTCGGAATGCCGCTGCCCATCCTTTTTCCAGACCCGGCAGCGGCTATTATTACAGCTACTTTTTTGTTTTTATACATATATTTTTATCTCTTTGGTTTTGCAAAAATCATACGTCCTGCTGATGTTTGCAATACACTTGTTACAGTAACAGTTACATTCTGTCCTATAAACCTTCTTCCCTCTTCAACGACAATCATAGTTCCATCATCAAGATATGCTACGGCCTGATTGCTTTCTTTTCCTTCTTTCACAAGGAAAAGTTTCATGTCCTCTCCAGGAAGCACTACTGGCTTTAAGGTATTTGCCAGTTCATTAATATTTAAGACTTTAACGCCTTTTATTCCTGCTACTTTGTTCAGGTTGAAGTCATTGGTAACAACCTTCCCATTCATAATCTGCGCAAGCTTTAGTAGTTTAACATCAACTTCAGGAATCTCATCCAGAGATTTTTCAGATGTGGTATTGTAAATATCAATACCATATTCTTCCTGTATTTTATTTAAAATATCAAGTCCTCTGCGTCCCCGGTTTCTTTTCAATCCATCAGATGAATCAGCAATATGCTGTAACTCCAATAATACAAATTCAGGTATCACGATATTTCCTTCGATAAATCCCGTTTTCATAATATCTGCTATTCTTCCATCAATGATTACACTGGTATCAAGAATTTTTGGTGTAGCATCAGCAAGTTTGCTTTTTGATTTAAAAGGCTGTCCACTTTTGCTTCTTGCAAGCCATGCACTTGTTACATCTTTAAACCTTTTTGTTGCAATAATAACACCCAGGTATCCCATGATAAGATACGTAATGATGCTTAGAATTGTACCCATATAGAAAATCTGAATCGTCGCATAAATCTGACTGACTAAAAAAGCAATAATCAATCCAACAATCAATCCAAATGTTCCTGATGCTATATCATTTGTAGAAACCCCCTGCAAATCGGACTCAATGCCCTTTGCTACCTTGATGCTGTGTTTTCCAAGACTAGGTGTTGCTCTAAAAAATATAATTCCAAAAATAATAGCAAAACATAGCGCAGTAACTGCTAACTGTGTTTCTGTGAATTTACTTTCTAAGGAATTCCCCGATAAGCCATACATAAATTCACTTAATAAGAACACACCATATCCCACAATGGCCCCAACAATAGTCAATATTATTCTTATAAGTTTTTTTAACATCCTGTTTCACCCCCCTTCAAATCTGTTTTTTCCCTCCATTTCTTTTGAAGTGTTTATAGCTCAAATACTATCAATAAGCGAAGATTAAATTGCTTTATCAATAATATCATTTGCTTCGTTTTGTCCAATATCCCTTACCAGAATTATTTCACTAAGCAGAATCTGTTTTGCATTAGTAAGCATTTTCTTTTCTCCCGTAGACAACTTTTTCTGTCTGTCCATCCGAATCAGATTCCTGACAACTTCAGCGACCTCTATTACGTCACCCGTCTTTAGTTTTTCCATATTTTCCCGATATCTGCGGTTCCAATTGCTCGGCATTGTACTAGAGTCATCTTTTAGTATGGAGATAACTCCTTTCAGCTGCTCTTCAGAAATAATTTCACGCACGCCAACACTGTTACTGCTTTCAACAGGAATCATCACTTTCATATCCCCACAAGGCAGTTTTAAGATGTAATATTTTCTTATTTCCCCTAAGATTTTCTTTTCTTCTATTTTTTCTATAACTCCTGCACCATGCATCGGATACACGACTTTATCTCCAACGGTATACATAACAATCCCTCCAATATATACTTCTAGTATATATTACTAATTCGGTTTATGTCAAGCATACAAATTTTTCAGTTTATCATACTGCTTTTTTTATGTCAATAACAAAATTGCTAATTTCTCTTTAATTTTTTTTAATTCTATTTATTTAATTCAAAATAAAAGGTACTGCCTTCTCCTTCTTTACTGTCTACTCCATAACGACCTTTATGAAGTAATACGATTTCCTTAACGATAGATAACCCCAGTCCGGTACCTTTTACTTCCCTTACATGATGTGTACTTGCTTTATAATATCTGTCCCATATCTGATCAATCTCATCAGCGGCAATGCCCATTCCATGGTCAGACACCTCACACCTTGCAGCTCCATCTTTACTGAAGATTTTTACTTCAATTTCCTTATCTTCACCACAATATTTAATGGCGTTATTGAGTAAATTGGAAATAACACGTTTTATTTTATTTTCATCTGCAGTTACAATGATATCTTCCGGGCAATCCAAAACAAATTTATACCCATCACGGCTTTCATATATGCCCAGAGAATGTATAATGCTTTGAGCAGCTTCCAAAAGGCTGAATTGACTTTTTTCAAGAGGTGTGACATGGGTCTGAAGCCTGGATAAATCAAGCATATCACTAACCAGCAGATTTAACCGGTCTGCTTCCTCAATAATCACCTCTAAATGGGCCTTTCGTTTCTCAGGATTATCACCGGAGAGATCTCTGATCATCTCTGCATAGGATTTAACCATGGTCAGAGGTGTTCTTAGGTCATGAGAAACATTTGCAATTAAATCCTTTCTTAAGGAATCCGTCTTTTCTAATTCCACTGATGTCATATTTAAAGTATCTGCCAGTTGTATGATTTCAGTATAGTGCCCCCCCTCAAAAGGTACACCATACTGCCCAGCAGCCAGTTTTTCTGCGGATTTCGTTATACTTCTTATAGGCTTGGAAATCCTGTTTGACAAATAAAATGACAAACAGAATGCCATACATAGTGAAATAATAGTAACATATATTAATTGATTTCTCAAGATTCCTACAGTAGAATCTACCGGAAACAAAGGAGAAAAAATATATAAAATCACTTTGTCATCTGCAGTCTTTTCCAAAAAGCTGGCATATGCCAGGGTTTTTCTGTCTCCATGCCCAGGGTTTTTCTGTGGGATAATAACAGAAGCACTCCGTTGGTTATCTTTAAACAGCATTTTCCGCACAGTACTCATCTCAGGTAAATACATATAGACTGGCATTCTCCCAGATTCATTTCCCGGAGAAAACAATATGGCATCATCTGTTTCTATCTGGATATACATATCATTGGATACAGATAAAGACCTTATGGTTTCTACAAAGTCTGGTTTACCATATTTATCTGCAATCACATTGGCTATTCTGTTGGTTTCAGATATTTTCATTTCCTGATAATAAGTATTTAAAAAGAATATCTGTAAAAGCCATAAAAGTGAAAGTAAAAATGCAGCAAATAGAATAAAATAAGCCCACAGTTTGAAATTTATACTATTTTTGTCAAAATTTATTTTAGGTAATTTAATCTTCATGCCTATGCCTCAAATTTATATCCTACACCCCTTAAGGTAACTATAAAATCTCTGTATGGTCCCAGATTGTTTCTCAGGTTTTTAATATGGGTGTCTATAGTCCTGTCATCACCAAAAAAGTCATAACCCCAGATATCTGACAGGAGTTTATCTCTTGATAATGCAAGATTGCAGTTTTTAGCCAGATAAAACAGAAGGTCATATTCTTTTGGTGTAAGTTCAATTTTCTCACCATCCACAAGGACAGTTCTTGCAGGAATATTAATAGATAACCCCTTAAAATTAAGTATATCCTGCTCAGCAAGCTGAACGGAAGCTTTTCTTGCCAGTACTGCGTGAACTCTTGCCATCAGTTCCTTGGGGCTGAAAGGCTTAACCACATAGTCATCTACCCCCAGTTCAAAACCAAAGAGTTTATCATATTCCTCACCCCTGGCAGAAAGCATGATTACTGGTGTGTCTTTAAATTTTCTAAGTTCCTTGCAAGTGGAGAATCCATCCAGTTTAGGCATCATCACATCAAGTATAATCAAATCGTAATCATTTAGTTTGCAGAGCCCTATAGCTTCCATACCATCTGCAGCCTCATCTACCTCATGACTGTTAAATTCAGCATATTCCCTTATAACTTCTCTAATTTTAATTTCATCGTCAACAATTAACAATTTACTCATAATTTACCTCTTTTATTATTTTTCATTTCACATTAAAATCTCTATATTATATCTTAAACGGTTAAAGTGATAAGTTTGTGATTAAAACAAAGATATTATATGTAATTTTATCATATCTCTTATTTAAATTGTTTAAGTTTTTATTGTTTATTTTTTGTTCTAGTGCTAAAATAATTTTATTATTATTTGTTATTATAACTATATTTTTTAAGAAATGGGAGATGAAAATGAAAACTGAATTAAAAGAAAAATATGGCCTGATTACTGCAATTGCTATGGTTGTAGGCATAGTAATCGGAAGTGGTGTCTTTTTCAAAGCAGAAAAAGTACTAAATGCTACTGGAGGTGACCTTCCTCTTGGTATTTTAGCCTGGGTAATCGGTGGTCTTATTATGATTGCATGCGCATATACCTTCGCAGTAATGGCAACAAGATATCAATATGTAAATGGTATCGTTGACTACGCAGAAGCCACAATGGGCAGTAAATATGGCTACTACGTAGGCTGGTTTATGGCACTTATTTATTATCCTACACTTACATCCGTTTTAGCCTGGGTATCTGCCAGATATACATGCGTATTATTTGGGTGGGACATTGTTGGCGGTCCATGTATGACTATTTCATGCTTTTTCCTGATTGGAAGCTATGCCCTTAATACTTTATCCCCTGTACTTTCAGGTAAGTTCCAGGTTTCAACAACCGTTATCAAATTAATTCCATTATTTTTAATGGCTGTTATCGGGACTATTGTAGGCCTTGGAAACGGTATGACTGCACATAACTTCACAACTGTGGTAAATCACGTAAACACTTCAAATGCTTTATTTACAGCAGTAGTTGCCACAGCTTTTGCATATGAAGGCTGGATTGTAGCTACCAGTATAAATGCCGAATTAAAGAATTCTAAAAAGAATCTGCCAATCGCTTTAGTTTGCGGAACCTTTATTATTATGGCAGTATATATTCTTTACTATGTAGGTCTTGCAGGAGCTGTTACTAACGAAGTTATGATGGCAGGCGGTGAAGCTGGAGCAAAACTTGCATTTGAAACAATGTTTACCAATGTAGGCGGTACACTTATCTTTGTATTTGTAATTATTTCATGTCTGGGTACCCTGAACGGACTTATGCTTGGCTGTACAAGAGGTATTTATTCTGTTGCTTCCAGAAAGCAGGGACCTAATCCTGAAATTTTTGGTCAGGTTGACAAAGTAACCAATATGCCTACAAATTCATCCGTTATTGGTTTACTATTATGCGCTATCTGGCTGCTATTCTTCTATGGTGCTAACCTGGCTTCTCCTACATGGTTTGGATTCTTCTGTTTTGATTCATCAGAGCTTCCAATAGTATCCATTTACGCATTATATATCCCTATCTTCATTATGATGATTAAAAAGGAAAAGGATTTACCAGCATTTAAACGTTTCTTTATGCCTATACTTGCTCTTGCAGGCTGCGTATTTATGATTATTGCCGCTTGTTTCTCACATGGTAAAGCTGTCATAGCATATCTGATTGTGTTTGCAGTTATCATGTTTATCGGTGCAATATTCAGCAAACAGAAAAACGTTGCTTAAATAATACTTATGTAACAAAAAGTCAGATACACTTTTGTATCTGACTTTTTTATTGATAATCAAACTTCATTATATTTGCTTTTTATGAAAAACATGAAATAGCATCTCTGATATTTGACACTCCCACAAGTTTTACATTTTGCGGAGGCTCTTTAATGGCAAGTTCATTTTTTTTCGGTAAAATTATTCTTGAAAATCCCATTCTGCTTGCTTCTCTTACAATCTTCTCACAGTTCTGAACAGATCTCAAATCTCCGGTCAGTCCGATTTCACCCAGTGCCAGGGTTTTCCCTGACGCAGTCTTACCTTTAAAGGAAGAATATATAGCAAGGGCCACGGCCAGATCCGTAGACGTACCGTCTGGCCTTAATCCCCCTACAACATTGACGTATACATCCTGGTTTATGAGAGACAGACCCGCTTTTCGTTCAAGCACTGCCAGCAGCATGTTCAGCCGGTTATTATCAATGCCAATGGCAGTTCTTCTGGCAAAACCAATATTTGTAGGGGCTGTTAACGCCTGAATTTCTAAAAGCAAAGGCCTTGTGCCTTCATAAACTGCAGTAGCTATAGCTCCTTCCGCGCCTTCCTCCATTCCCTCAAGAAAAGTTTTAGATAAGTTTTCAATTTCAACCAGACCTTCTTCCATCATCTCGAAAGCCCCGATTTCACTTGTAGTGCCAAATCTATTTTTAAAGCATCGTAGTATCCTTAACTCCTGGTTTCTCTCCCCAGAAAAATTAAGAACACAGTCCACTAAGTGTTCCACTATTTTAGGGCCTGCAAGTTCTCCTGATTTCGTCACATGAGCCACTATAAATATTGGAATATTTTGTACCTTTCCCATTTTCATCAATTCGTTTCCGCAAGCCCGCACCTGGGAAACACTTCCTGGTGCAGAATCCAGTTCTGGTGAATACATAGTTTGTATGGAATCTATAATAATAAATTCCGGCTTTAATTCCTCTGTGACATTTATGATATTTTCCATATTGGTTTCAGCCAGTAAAAACAGATTCTGTATATTGCCTTTACATACTCTGTCTCCCCGCATTTTAATCTGTTCTTCCGACTCTTCTCCAGAAACATATAGTACCTTCCCATATTGTCCGGCGATGTTTGAGGCTGCCTGAATTATAATTGTAGACTTTCCTATACCAGGTTCTCCTGATATGAGCGTAAGAGAACCTTTGACCAGTCCTCCTCCTAAAACCCTGTTTAACTCTCCTATGCCGGTATCAATTCTTGAAAAATTACCCGACTGGACCTCTGATAATCTGGATGCTTTCACTCTTTGCCTGGCATTTCCGCTTATATTAGCCGTAGTTCTGCTTCTGCTGTCATTTTCATTCACAGGGATTACTTTTTCTTCTACCATGGAGTTCCAGGCTCCACAGATGCACTGTCCCATCCATTTAGCAGTCTCGTAACCACATTCCTGGCATACAAATATAGTCTTTGCCTTTTTCATCTTTTACCCCTTTATATTCTTTTCAGCTATAAAACCTGAATGTTACTTATTTTTTCTATTCTCTTAGTATAATTTATATTAGATAAAATGCCAACAAAAAGGGAGCAATAATAGTTTGCTCCCTTACTTTTTAATTCAAATATTACTCTATGCCTCAGTTTCAGCCTTATGTTTGGCTATAATTTTTTCAGCTAAATGAGTAGGTACTTCTTCATATCTCTCAAATTTTTGTGTAAATGATCCTCTTGCCTGAGTCATAGCTCTCAGGGATACTGCATAATCAAAGATTTCAGCATGAGGAGCCTCTGCAAGAAGCTTTTGTCCACCTCCCTGAAGTGGTTCCATTCCCAGAATTTTACCCCTTCTCTTGTTCATATCTCCCATAACATCTCCCATGTATTCATCCGGAACAGTGATTTCCATATGCATAACTGGTTCCAGAAGGCATGGTTTGGCCTCTACGATGCCCTTCTTAAAGGCTAATGAAGCTGCTATTTTAAATGACATTTCATTTGAGTCCACATCATGGTAAGATCCATCATAAAGAACGGCTTTTATATTTACTACTTTACATCCAGCCAGAGGTCCTTTATGCATAGATTCCATCAAGCCTTTTTCTACTGCTGGAACATAGTTTTTAGGTATGGATCCGCCGAATAATTGCTCTGAGAATTCAAATTCCTGTTCTGATGGGGAAAATCTGATATGAACATCTCCGTACTGACCCGCGCCGCCGGATTGTTTTTTATGTTTTCCCTGTACATCGGAATTTCCTTTTATAGTTTCTCTGTAAGCAATTTTCTGAGGTACAGTTTTTACGGAAACACCAAATCTGTCTTTCAATTTTGCTATGATAATTCCCAGCTGGATTTCACCCTGACCACCCAGTAGTGTCTGATGGGTTTCATTATTTCTTGTTACTATAAATGATGGATCTTCCTCTCTTAGTTTATTGAGACCTGTTCCCATCTTTTCCTCATCACCTTTATCCACTGCTTCAATAGCTATAAAGTATGAAGGTTCAGGATAATCTAGAGGTAAGTAACGAATGATATCACTCTTGTCACAAAGAGTATCTCCTGATAATGTATACTGCAGTTTGGCTACGGCGACGATATCACCGGCTTCAGCATAATTCAGTTCCAACTGGTTTTTCCCTCTGAGGAAAAATAACTTTCCTAATTTCTCTACTTTATCGGACCTCTCATTTAAAACTTCTGTTCCTGAATTTATTTTTCCTGTGATAACTTTCATAATGGAAATCTTACCAACAAACGGGTCAACAATAGTCTTAAATACAAAGGCTGACATTGGTGCATCCACCACAGATTTTCTCTCAATATGCTCATTTTTCTCATTAAATCCATAATAAGGTCCATGTTCCAAAGGAGTAGGTACATATGTAATAAGTAAATCCAGCAATCCTTCAATTCCATGTCCCAATGAGAACGCAGAAGAGCACACAGGAACAATAACCCCATCAGCTATTCCGTGTCTTAATCCACTTCTGATTTCATCATCTGTAAAGTCATCTCCATTAAAATACTTGTCCATAAGTTCTTCATCTGTCATGGCAATGGCTTCTTTCAGACCTTCATCTATTTCTGCTGAAAGGGGCCAGCTAAACGGAATAAGTGTATCTCCAAACTTTGCTTTTAATTCGTCAAAAGTCTTATAAAAATCAAATTCATCTTTATCTCTCTTATTTATAACAATAAATCTTGGTTTCTTATATCTCTCACAAGCCTTCCAAGCCTGTTCAGTTCCTACCTGAATACCTGCACCTGCATCCACAAGAATCACTGCAGCTTCGGCAGCTCTCAGTGCTGCATTCACTTCACCGATAAAATCGAAATATCCTGGGGTATCAATAAAGTTAATCTTGCTATCTTTCCATTCAATAGGAACAACAGAAGTGTTAATTGAATATCCCTTTTCAATTTCCATCTTGTCGTAGTCAGATACTGTATTTCCGTCTTCAACTCTGCCAAGTCGGTTAATCACGCCTGTTGCCAATAAAGCTGATTCCAAAAATGTAGTCTTACCACATCCGCCATGTCCAACAAGTGCAACGTTTCTAATAGTATCGCTCGTATAGCCCTTCATAAATAAGCCCTCCCAAAATTATTTTTTGATAATGAATCATCATGTATACACGGATCATTACACCCTCATTATAACATTGGAGTTTATATATGGCAAACAAAATCGTCAGAATATTTGATTTATCTGACGATTCATCGTTAGTTTTTCAATCTGTAATCGCACTCTTTTAACCCTTTAGTCTCCCAGTAAATAGTGTAACATTTTTTCTGGATTCTCCAAAAAACTTCTGGACAGCTGATAGTGTTCCGTCTGTTTATAATCTACCATTTCTATACCTGACTCCGTAAACTGATAGATTGTGGAACGAGGAAAAGTCATGAGAATCGGTGAATGAGTGGCTATAATAAATTGGGAATCTTGTTTCACTAATGCATCAATCTCCGCTATCAGGGACAGAAGCCTGGTTGGTGAAAGAGCAGCTTCTGGTTCATCAAGAATATACATTCCTTTTCCACCAAATCTGTTCTGCACTAAAGAAAGAAAACTTTCCCCATGGGATTGATTATGCAGGGATTTCCCTCCATAGTTTCCGGAAAGATCTAACTCATCCACATTGGTAGCAAAATTGTAGAAACTTTCTGCCCTTAGGAAGAAACCATCCTTTGCATATCTGGATTTAGAGATAGTTAAATACTCACACAGTTCTGAATGGGTTTTGTTGGTTGAAAAATTAAAATTCTTTGTCCCCCCCTCTGCATTAAATCCATACGCAACAGCAATAGCTTCCAGCAAAGTAGATTTTCCTGTGCCATTTTCTCCAACAAAAAATGTTACATTGCTTGAAAATGAAATAGACTTATTATTTATGAGATATTTAATAGCAGGCACATGACAAAGGTAAGAGTCTCTTGGGATTTCTTCATTGAGAATGGCACTATTAATATACATTCTATCCATGTAAACATCACCACCAGTTAAATTATTATAATAAAGTAAAATGAAAAATTATCTTTAATTAAAAAAGGCCTGCTAAAATAACCCAGTGACACCTGCACCATTATTTTAATAAGCCTTTTCTTATTAGCTATTAATCTGCGTTTTTTCTATACATCACGTGTCAGTTCTCCCCGGAGATCGCTTTCCATAAGAAGTCTGATTTCTCTTGGCTCATAGTGCTTGCTCAGCAAATAATATAACTTTGTAACTGCAGCCTCTACAGTCATATCAAATCCGCTTATGGCTCCGGCTTCAGCAAGAGGCTTACTAGTCTCATACTGTCCAATGGTAGCAGAACCCCTATGGCACTGAGTACAAACGATGATATACGTCCCATTGGACTTGGCATTTTGCAGCATCCGGATCATTGAATCGTCATTCTGTGGTATATTTCCTGCGCCAAAAGCCTCAATAACAATCCCTTTTAGTTTTTCAGTCATGATGTTTTCAAAGATTTCAAATTGTATGCCAGGGAAAATCTTTAATACTGCAATCTGATTATTTTCAAAGGGGCAAAAGCTCAATTCTTTGCTTTCCAATCTGATTCTTTTTTGATTTAAAGTGATATTTACCCCAGCCTCTGCTAAAGGCCCATAATTAGGAGAATCAAAAGCAATCAGCATATCCGAACTAACCTTTGTTGACCGATTTCCTCTTATGAGTTTTCCGCCAAAATAAATACATACTTCCGGTATATTATATTCGGCCGCAATAATCATGGAAGTTATCAGATTTTCTCTTGCATCACTTCTCACTTTACATAAAGGGATTTGTGAGCCCGTGAGAATAACAGGTTTTGACAATCCCTGCAGCATAAAGGATAAAGCCGATGCGGTGTAAGCCATGGTATCTGTTCCGTGCATAACCACAAAGCCATTATAATCACAATACCGTTCTCTTATATCTTTCCCAATCTGATTCCAGTTTTCAACGGTAATATTAGATGAATCTAAAAGCGGTGTATATTCAATAAAATCATAGTCTGGTATCTCAGGCTCTCTAAATTCCTGCATTCCCCTTAAGGTCTTCTCCATATATCCGGGAACGGGAGCATACCCATACTCTGTCTCTTTCATTCCGATAGTACCGCCGGTATAAATAATACAGATTTTCTTTTTCACAACTTTTCTCCTTTAGAATTCAGCTGTCTTTGGAGTTCTTGGGAATGGCAGTACATCTCTGATATTGCTCATACCTGTCACATACATAATAATTCTTTCAAATCCCAGACCATATCCTGCATGTTTAACACCACCGTATTTTCTGAGATCCATGTACCACCAGTAATCTTCTTCATTTAGTCCAAGTTCCTTCATGCGGGAAGATAGTACGTCATATCGTTCTTCTCTCTGGCTTCCTCCTATGATTTCTCCAACTCCTGGCACTAAAAGATCACACGCAGCCACAGTCTTGTTATCATCATTTAATCTCATATAGAAGGCCTTTATTTCTTTGGGATAGTCCGTAACAAACACAGGTTTCTTAAAGATTTCCTCGGTAATATATCTCTCATGCTCTGTCTGCAAATCAATGCCCCATTCTACAGGATACTGGAATTCTTTACCAGACTTAAGAAGTAAATCCACAGCTTCTGTATAAGAAATGCGTGCAAAGTCATTGCTTACAATGTTATTCAGTCTGTCTGTCAGTCCCTTGTCAACAAAACTGTTAAAAAAGTCCATTTCTTCAGGTGCATGTTCAAGAACATAGTTAATGATATACTTAATCATAGATTCAGCCAGGTCCATATTGTCTGTTAAATCTGCAAAAGCTACTTCCGGCTCAATCATCCAGAATTCTGATGCATGTCTGGCTGTATTAGAGTTTTCAGCCCTGAATGTTGGCCCAAAAGTATATACATTTCTAAATGCCAATGCAAACGTTTCTGCTTCTAACTGTCCACTTACAGTTAAGCTTGTTTCTTTTCCAAAGAAATCCTGGTCATAATCAACCTTTCCGTTCTCATTCTTCGGTGGATTTTCCATATCCAGGGTTGTAATCCTGAACATTTCTCCTGCGCCTTCGCAATCACTTCCGGTTACAATAGGAGTATGCACATACACGAAATTCTGATCCTGAAAGAACTGATGAATTGCATATGCAACTAAAGACCTGACTCTGAAAACAGCTGAGAAAGTATTGCTTCTAGGTCTTAGATGTGCAATTTCTCTCAGGAATTCAAGGCTGTGCCTTTTTTTCTGAAGGGGATAATCTGCATCTGCTCCAGCTTCTATTTCAATTTCTTTAGCTTTTACTTCAAACGGCTGCTTTGCATCCGGAGTCAATACCAGAGTTCCTCTGACCATAAGGGCTGCCGAAATTGGTGCTTTTGCTATTTTTTCGAAGTTTTCAATCATATCCTGCTCATAAACAATCTGGACAGATTTAAAAAACGAACCGTCATTCAGCTCTATAAATCCAAATTTATTTGAACTTCTGTTGGTTCTCACCCAGCCTCTTATCATAACTTCTTTTTCGGCATGAGCAGCTGTATTTCTGTAAAGCTCTCTTATCTGTATATCTTTTCCCATTTTTCTAAACTCCTCGTCCTTTTTCTGGGCCTGAAAGGCCATATAAATCTATTGTATATGAAATAAGCCCCTTATGCAAGGGCTATCATCCATTATTTATCAATCGGTTTCATTGTAGGGAACAAAATAATATCTCTGATTGACGGGGCATTTGTTATAAGCATAATCACTCTGTCAATACCGATTCCCAAACCTCCTGTTGGAGGAAGTCCCACTTCAAGTGCATTTACAAAATCTTCATCCATTGGATGTGCTTCATCATCAGTGCCATCATCCAACTGTGCCTGTTGTTCTTTAAATCTTTCATACTGGTCAATTGGATCATTTAATTCTGAGAATGCATTGGCAATTTCCCAGCAGTTCACATAAGCTTCAAATCTTCTTGTGATTCTTGGGTCTTGTGGATCCCTCTTAGCAAGAGGAGAAATTTCAACAGGATGTCCTGTTACAAAGACAGGTCCGTCAAGATATCCCGGTACATCTTCACAGAATTCTTCAAACATTTCTGCCAGAATCTTACCTCTTGTCATGCCTTTTACTTCATCTTTGTCCATACCCTGTTTAATTGCAGCAGCCCTTGCTTCTTCATCGGTTACGATAGCAGCAAAATCCACTCCGGTAATTTCTTTAATGGCATCTGCCATATTTAATCTTCTCCAAGGAGGTGTAAGGTCAAATTTCTTTCCCTGATACTCAATAACCATACTTCCTGTAGCTGCCAAAGCTGCCTGTGAAACAACCTGTTCCGTAACCTCCATCATGGTATCCATATCCGCGTAAGCCATATAGCATTCCATAGAAGTAAATTCCGGATTGTGATTTCTGTCCATTCCTTCATTTCTGAACATTTTACCCATTTCGTATACTCTGTCCAGACCACCTACAATCAATCTCTTCAGGAATAATTCATTGGAGATACGAAGTTTCATATCTAAATCAAGTGTATTGTGATGAGTTGCGAATGGTCTTGCATTAGCACCACCTGCAATGGTTGTTAAAATAGGTGTATCCACTTCCAGATATCCATATTTGTTTTCAAGAACATCTTTAATGGAATGGATAATCTTTGATCGCTGTATAAAAGTATTTTTCACCTCAGGATTTACAATAAGATCCACATACCTTTGACGATATCTCTGATCCTGATCTTTTAATCCATGGAATTTATTTGGAAGTACCTGTAATGATTTTGAAAGTAATACTATTTTGTGTATTTTAATAGAAATTTCACCATGTCTTGTTTTGAAAACTTCACCTTCTACCCCACGATATCACCAATATCATAGGTTAGAAATATTTCATATTCCTCTGGTGTAATAGCATCCTGTCTTACATAACCCTGAATTCTTCCCTGTTTATCCTGAATATCAATAAAGGAAGCCTTTCCCATATGTCTGTTTGCCATCATTCTGCCCGCACAGGATACGCTCTTGCCTTCTGTCTCTTCAAAGTTATCCTTGATATCCATGCTATAAGCAGTTACCTTCCAGTTTTCAATCAAAAACGGATTTTTTCCCATTTCCTGAAGTTTCTTAAGTTTCTCTCTTCTTATCAGTCTTTGTTCGTTAAGCTTCTCTTCTGAAAGCTCTTCTTCAACTTCCGGATTTACATTTCTGTTTTCTTCTGTACTCATAGTATACCTCTTACATCTTCTCTATATTGTGATGCCTGGTACTCAGGCTGTCTTACTTGTAAATATCTAAAATCTCATAATGCATAAGGCCATCAGGAACCTGAATTTCAACTACTGAGCCAAGTTTTTGTCCCATAAGCGCACCGCCTACAGCAGATTCGTTTGAAATTTTCCCCTCGAAAGGATCTGCTTCTGTGGAACCAACTATTGTGTACTCAGCCTCGAGGCCAGTCTCCTGGACCTTAATTTTGACTTTAAGCCCAACATTAACATGGTCTTTGGGCATTTCATTTTCATCTATAATTTTTGCTTTACGAATCATTGTTTCAAGCTTATGGATTCTTTCTTCCAGTTCTGCCTGTTCATTTTTCGCAGCATCATATTCAGCGTTCTCAGATAAGTCACCATAGGAAATGGCTTCCTTTAATCTTTCTGAAACCTCTTTACGTCTTACAGAAACTAACTCTTCATGTTCTGCTACAATTTTATCGTAGCCATCTTTGGTTAGTAATATTTCTTCTGCCATATTTCCATTCTCCTTTCGACTACTGTCGTATCGTAATATTATACTCTTCAGACTACTGAAAGTCAAGAATAACCATATTAAACCAATTGATTTAATAGTTCATTTATTTCTTCAAAAGACTTCTTCTGGTTTACCTCTGCCCGCAGATGAGCAGACCCTTTTATGCCTTTGAGGTACCAGGCAATATGTTTTCTCATTTCACGTACACCCACATATTCTCCCTTTTCTGCCAGTACATATTCACATTGTTTTTTGATAACAGCAAGTTTTTCTTCTACTGTGGGAGCAGGCGGCTTTTCCTCCCCCTTGAAGAGTGCCAGTGCATCTCTGAAAATCCATGGATTTCCCTGAGCGCCACGGGCAATCATCACCATGTCACATCCAGTCTGGTCGAGCATCCGGAGTGCGTCTTCTCCTGAAAATATATCACCATTCCCGATAACAGGTATCTGAACAGCCTGTTTGACTTTTGCAATCATTGACCAGTCCGCTCTTCCTGTATAATACTGTTCCCTGGTTCTTCCATGAACGGCAACGGCGGCCGCTCCAGCCGCTTCAGCAGCCCTTGCTACTTCAACCGCATTTATGGAATCACTGTCAAATCCAATTCTGATTTTAACAGTTACAGGCTTCTTTGCTTCTGCTGCCGTAACCTGCACCAACTTATAGATTAAATCTGGGTTCTTCAATAGGGCAGAACCCTCACCATTTTTTACAATTTTAGGAACGGGACACCCCATATTTATATCCAGCACTGCATTGGGCCTGTCTGCTAATGTTCTTGCCGTATAAGCCAGTATATCCGGTTCACATCCAAATATCTGATACGCTACAGGGAGTTCGTCTTGATAGGTCCTTAACAGGCCATCTGTATTTTTATCTTTATAGTAAAGTCCTTTACCGCTGACCATTTCCGAATATACCATTGCGGCCCCCATCTGCCTGCAGATTCTTCTGAACGAGGAATCTGTTACTCCTGCCAATGGGGCAAGCAGGAATGGATTTTCCAGTTTTACTTTTCCAATAATGATATTTTTCAATTGCTACCTCTCTATTTAAAAGAAAGCTGACTTAAGATGATTGCTACAAACCACATTAAGACAGCTTCTGTATTACATATATATCGGATTATTTTTTATGACCTTTGTTTTTTTCATATATTAACTGCAGTCCTTCAAGAGTAAGCATCTTATCTACATGATCAATGCAGTCAATGCCCTTTTCAATTAATGTGGCAAGACCTCCTGTAGCAACAACAGTGGCTTCTTTATTGCTTTTGGATATGGCAGTTAGTTCCCTTTTCATTTTTTTCGTAATATAATCAACCATTCCCATGTGACCATATACAAGGCCTGACTGCATACTTTCTATGGTATTCTTGCATATCACATGTCCAGGCTCTTCCAATTCAACCTTAGGCAGCTTCGCTGTCTTTTCGAATAGTGCATCCGAAGCTATTTTCACACCCGGTGCTATGGTGCCTCCCAAATATTCTGCATTCTCCGTTATTGCGCAGAAAGTTGTAGCAGTTCCAAAATCTATAACTACCAGAGGGCCGCCATACTTAGCATATGCTGCCACAGCATTTACTATTCTATCTGCTCCCACCTGTTTTGGATTATCATATTTGATTATTAAGCCTGTCTTTATTCCCGGGCCAATTACTATAGCCCTTTTATTAAAATATTTCATGGACAGGTGTTGTAGCGTATACAGTACGGAAGGAACTACAGTTGATATGATTACATCCTTTACTTCCTGGGTGTCAAGCCCTTCATAGGTAAATAATTGGTTGATTACCATACCATATTCATCAGCACTTTTATTGTTGTCTGTTTCCAGCCTCCAGTACTGAATCAACTTTCCTTCTTTAAATACACCTAAAACTATGTTTGTGTTCCCTACATCAAATGCTAGTAGCATGGTTTTTCTCCTTTGCTCATGGGTTAATTAGTCCGGTTTCCACAGGTTTCAATGTCATGGGTTATAATGTTCTGACATGCTCCAGGATAACCACGGCTTTTCTTTGGTAAAAATTTAACTAGATTAGTATACATTTAAACATACAAAATTTCAATAAATTTTCACAAAAATGTGCTTTGCATTAAAACACTTTTACTTCATATATTGTACTATATGTTTATGGTCAGATAAAAAGGAGGGATTTCTTTGGACTCAAAATTAATAGAAAAATTACAGACTTATATAAAGGCTGAACTGGGAGATGCCGCTTTATACCGGGAGTTAGCCAAGATGGCTCCCAATGAAATGCAGATGAATTTGCTTATGGATATGGCTGCAGATGAGCAAAGCCATGCAGATGATTTTAAAATTATTTACAAGGACTTAACAGGAGAAGTTTATCGGCCGCCGATACCGCCTAGTAACCTGAATATGCCTTATACTGACATACTTCGGGATCGTGTCATCGATGAAACCGGGGATTTCAGAAAATACATGCACGACCACCAGGAATATTTTGCCGATGAAACTTTAAGAGAAGCGTTTTTCAGAGCGGGAATAGACGAAAATGTCCATGCTGTAAGACTGTTAAATTTTATCAACAGTCCGGAGTAATCTTGCCCTGATATAAGAAAAAAACAAGTGAAGCACTTCAAAAATGATTCACTTGTTTTTATTTTTTGCCTTAGTTAAACTATTTAATGGTAACCAATACGTCATTTGCTTTGACGGAAGCACCTTTAGCAACCTGAATTGTGTCAATAAGTCCATTTGTAGGTGCTAAAATCTCATTTTCCATCTTCATCGCTTCTAATATCACAAGAATATCACCTGCTTTTACTTCCTGCCCAGGTGTCACTTTAACGTTCAGCACTGTTCCAGGCATTGGTGCAGTTATCGTCTGTGCACCGGCTGCCATAGGAGCTGGGGTTTGAGCTGGAACTGGAGCCGGAGTGGTTTTTGGAGCCGCTGTGGCTTTAGAAACACGGGCTGCTGCCGGTTTCACCACTGGTGATACAGCAGGTGCAGCATTTTGTCCTACTTCCTCAACCTCTACCTCATAGGTGTTTCCATTAACTTTTATATTATATTTTTTCATTTTTATAATCTCCTTTTATGACCCGTCCAGTTTGTGCAACAAATTGCTGAAAGGTCACACTCTAAAAATCACAAAGTCATTTTTATAGATTTTATATTTAATAACCTATTCTACTTTTCAGGCATTCAGCTATGGCTGCATTTCCCCATGAATCGCCCCCAATTCTTGTAATCCTTCGTACCACAAGTTTAGTGTTGGGTGAAATTCCCGAATCCTGTTCATATGCTGTAATAGCTGCTGAAATTACTGCTGCAAGTTCAGCATCATTTTTCACTGCATTTAATGATGATTTCATTAAGCTACCCTCCTAAAGTGGAATATTTCCGTGCTTCTTAGCCGGTAATGACTGCCTCTTAGAGCTTAGCATGTCAAAACCGCTGATGATTCTCTGCCTTGCTGTGGCAGGTTCAATAATATCATCAACATATCCCATCTCGGCGGCTCTATATGGATTATTAAATATTTCTTCATATTCAGAAATCTTTTCCTCTCTTTTTGCCATAGGGTCTTCAGCACTTTTTATCTCTTTCTTAAAGACAATATTTGCAGCACCTGCAGCACCCATTACAGCAATCTGAGCAGAAGGCCAGGCAAGAACTAAGTCCGAACCTAATTCTTTATTGCACATTCCAATATAAGCTCCTCCATAGGCTTTTCTCAATATCATGGTTATTTTAGGAACCGTAGCTTCACAGTATGCATAAAGCATTTTTGCTCCGTGCCTGATAATTCCACCAAATTCCTGATCTTTTCCCGGCAGGAAGCCCGGTACGTCCTCAATGGTAAGAACCGGAATATTAAAGGCATCGCATCGTCTTATGAATCTTGCAGCCTTGTCAGAGGCATTGATATCAAGGCATCCTGCGCCAACATTAGGCTGATTAGCGATAACCCCCACCGTCTTACCGTCCATTCTGATGAAACAGGTAATGATATTCTTTGCATAAAGAGGCATAACATCATAAAGCTTCCCCTCATCAGCAAGCTTTGCGATGATTTCATACATGTCATAAGCTTTATTGAGATTTTCCGGAATTATATCGTTAAACTCTGGAATCAGTCTGTTAGGGCTATCATCTGTTGCATATTCTGGTGCTTTTTCCAGGTTGTTGGATGGCATATAAGAAAGCAGTTCCCTAACCTGCAGCAAAGTTTCCGTATCATCTTGTCCAATAAAGTGAGCAACACCGCTGATGGAGTTGTGAGTCATTGCTCCCCTAAAGTTTCAGAGGTAATGTCTTCACCAGTTACAGTTTTAATAACCTGAGGCCCGGTTATAAACATCTGGCTTGTCTGGTCAACCATAAAAATAAAATCTGTAATTGCAGGAGAATAAACGGCTCCCCCGCGCAAGGCCCCATAATCACTGATATCTGGGGAATAACTCCGGAAGAGATGGTATTATTGTAAAAAATCTTTCCAAATCCTGAAAGTGCATTTACTCCTTCCTGAATTCTTGCTCCTCCCGAATCGTTTAAGCCAACAATAGGTGCTCCCATTTTAAGGGCCATATTCTGCACCTTAACAATCTTTTCTGCATGATATTCTCCCAGTGAACCACCGAGCACAGTAAAATCCTGAGCATAAGCAAATACAAGTCTGCCATCTACCATACCATAACCTGTTACTACGCCATCTCCAGGAGCTTTTTTACCATCCATATCAAAATTGTGGCATCTATGGGAAACAAAAACGTCCATTTCCACAAAACTTTTTTCATCAAATAAAATATCCAGTCTTTCTCTGGCTGTCAATTTTCCGCTTGCGTGCTGGGTATCTATTTTTTTCTGTCCCCCGCCCATAGCGATTTCTGCTTTGAACTGTAAAAGTTCATCAAGCTTATTCATATATACTTCCTCCTAACAATAAAAGTAGGCTTTTTTATAAATAGTAACGCAGTATACATCAGAATAAATATATCTCATCTTCTGCGTTTTTGCAATAGGCTTTAGTTTTTATAAAGCAAGTCAGCAAATTCTGTTAATTCTCCTGCTGTCTTTTCAGAAACCTTACAATTCTCTGGCAGAATGATAAGAATTCCATTTTGTTCTATAAAATCTCTGCTTGAAGCGGCGGAAATGATTTCCCCGCCTCCCATGGTTTTACCCCGATATAAAGAGATTGGTACGGATATTTTATTATTGAATACATCTTTTCTCACATAATTGCTGTAAACCTGACTGACTGTTTTCACTCCATTCATATCAATGTAAACATATCTTGCTGAATCCATAATAATATTAACTGCACCAAGCTGTTTTAATGTTTGTGACAGTGGAACAATTACATTTCCGCTGATAGATTTCTGCGGAGATATCAGTTCATCTCCTACGGTATAGCTTCCGCTTACTCCATTATTATAGAAATAGTAGTTACCGGATTTGGCTATAAAGGACTCTGACAGAATTTTAATTGCATCCTGGAAATACTTATTTTTATCAGCCTGGGACATTACCGCCATGAAGTCTGGGTACTTTTTCAAAACCTTTAATCTGTAATCATATTTCTTGTCCAGAATTCTAACCTGCCCACTATTTTTTGTAAGTGTATATTCCATTGTATATATTGGCAGGGAGGCTTCCTGACCGGACTTGTTTGATGCATCCCAAAGTTCTATTGTGAGGTCATGTGGTTCTGAAGATGAATCCTTGATTTCTGCCAGTCTGTCTTCAAGATTTTTTCCATCAAGTTTATAACTAAAAGCCATATGGCTCAGGTTTCCATGAACTTTTACCGCCCGGACTGCATTTTGCAGCAGTATTGCATCTGTAAGTTTTACTTTCCTTCCAGTCCCATTTGCCTGCATCAAATAATATTCTGCCCCGTATCCCTCAATTTCAGAAGGTGTCAAAACGCTGGAATATATTCCATATGCTCCCTTTACAAATTGTTCCCGGGCCTCTTCCACTGTATCAACAGGATGTGTGTAAACTATAATACCATCTTTTGACAGTTTTTCAGGGAGTCCCTTTACCCAATAATCTTTTCCAATGGTAACTGCATAAATATTATTCTTTTTTACAAAATCTAAAAGTTTACTGTAATCAATTTTATCCTGCATATATAATGTAAATATAATATCCTTATATCCAAGAGAAGACACTGCTTGAAACTGGCTGTAGTCATAAATCTGAGGAATCATGCGATTTACATAATCCGGATATTTTTCCGAAATCGCTGTAAGCAGCTTTATATTATCTTCTTTAGTATCTGTTACAATCCTTACCTGGGGATATTGATCCAGTATTTTGGTAAGCTTGTCAAAGGTCAATGCCTGGAACCTGCCGCATATCAGCTGATTGCTGAATTGATTCAAAGTCAGTTTATTATCAAATTTCCTGCCCAGATAAGTTGTGACTGTTCTATCCCAGTCATGAAGCATAATGATTTTATTATCAG